>JAGVPT010000117.1 GCA_020052095.1 Bacteroidota bacterium
AATTGGCCGTGGCAGCGAGTGTGGGTTTTGGGCTGGGCATCTTGAATATTGGGCTCGATTACAAGCTGTAAGTCGAAGTTTGAATTTCGCCTGAAGAGAGAACTCAGTTCTCTCTTTATTTTTTCAGCTTCCTTTTGTACATCTCCACCGAGTGCCTCGATCCTTTGCGGGGTAACAATTTCTTGACTTTGATATTTTGTCACTATATATTTGTAAAGTATTGAATGACGAAAGGTTGTACCAATACCTATAACCTATTCATTAACTTACTCGGAGGTAACTCATGAAAAAGCTTCTCATTGTAATGTTGGCAGTCGTTATGGTGTGCGGAGCCGCTTTCGCCCAGGAATTTCAGCCCGCGGCAAAATCTGGTGCAAAGTCGCTCAATTTTACCTTCGACGGACTTGGAGCTTTTGGTATCGGCGCTACTGGCCCCAATGGTGGCTTAGGCTTATCTTATTTCATGAGTAATGATGCGGCAATTCGTCTTGGATTTCAAATTGCCTTGCCGAGCATGACGTCACCTGCTAATCCAGCGGCAGGGAAGACAGGAACTGATGCTACGGCATCAGCCTTTAGCTTTGGCGTCGGTGCTGATTATTTAATGTATATGTATGGTATGACGCCGCGAGTTAAGCCATTCGCGGGCTTGGGAGTCAGGTTTGGGATGGTTTCGACCAATGATAAGGATGGATCGAACGATAATTCCGTAGGACCATTTGTTCAAACAGAGACAAAGAATAGAGCCTATGATAAGAATGGTAACGCTGCCGGTGTGACTATTAATAATGTCACATACAACGCAGGAACCCAGATAGGTCTGATGGGAATTGTAGGTGCCGAGTTTTTTATCTATCCTGAGCTCAGTCTTTCCGCTGAATACGATTTGAATCTTTTCAGCAGTACATCTGCCTCAGATCAAGTGAGTACAACAGGACCAACCTCGGTTACGATAAAATCACCAAGCTTCACAAAAATTCTTGGTTTTTCTGCCGTAGGTGCAGCATTGCATATCTACTTCTGATCTCTTAATAACTGATCACACAAGGGCGTCTCGACGAATAGTTGCGACGCCTTTTTTATTGAAAATTTAATTTGTATGTTGTAGATGTATGGAGATAAAAACAGATTTTCTCGTTCTGGGAAGCGGCATTGCAGGGCTGTTTTATGCGCTGAAGGTTGCAGAGTACGGCACTGTTGCCATCGTTACAAAGAAGCAGAAAGCCGAATCTAATACGAACTATGCCCAAGGGGGTATAGCTTCCGTTCTGGGACCAAACGACTCATTTGACTCTCATATTGCCGATACAATGAACGCCGGCGCGCACTTGTGCCATCGCGATGCCGTAGAGGTATTGGTGAAAAAGGGCCCTGCCAGAGTGAAAGAACTTATCGAAATAGGAGTCCAATTCACCCAGCAAGGAAAGGCATTAGATCTGAGCAAGGAGGGGGGACATTCTGAGCACCGAATCGTCCATGCGGCAGATTTAACGGGAAAAGAAGTTGAGCGCGCGCTTCTTGCCCGTGCCTCCCAACACCCGTATATTTCCATCTTTGAAAATCACATCTCGATTGACCTCATCACCGAACATCACCTTTTTGGACTCGCAAAAAAACAGCACTCCGTGGTCCACTGCTGGGGCGCATACGTCCTTGACGTCGAAAACAACGTCGTGAAGACGTTCCTTGCACCGGTGACGATGCTTTCTACCGGCGGTGCAGGACACGTCTACTTGCACACCACCAACCCGTCGATTGCGACAGGAGACGGAATCGCCATGGGTTACCGGGCCGGAACTATGATATCAAATATGGAGTTCATTCAATTCCATCCCACTTCTCTCTACAATTCTGGGTCGCCGTCGTTCCTTATCTCGGAAGCGGTCCGGGGATTCGGCGCAATCCTCCGGACAAAATCCGGCGACGACTTCATGAGCAAATATGACAAGAGAAAATCGCTGGCACCGAGAGACATTGTGGCACGGGCAATCGACACAGAACTAAAGCGCAGCGGCGACAGGTGCGTCTATTTAGACGTGACGCATCTGGACGGAATTGAAACGAAAAAACATTTCCCGAACATTTACCAACGATGCTTGGATTTCAATCTCGATTTCACGCGAGATTTGATCCCCGTCGTTCCAGCCGCTCATTACGCATGCGGCGGCGTCGTAACAGATTTGTACGGCAGAACGTCGATCTCGGGATTGTACGCCTGCGGCGAAGTCAGCATGACCGGTGTGCATGGCGCCAATCGTCTTGCGAGTAATTCTTTATTGGAAGCGATTGTGTTCTCCCACAGAGCAGGGGAGGATTTCAAGGAACACCATGCTTCAAAAGAATCGATCCCCGCTATTCCCGCGATTCCTGCGTGGGACGACAGCGGGACGATCAATAGCGAGGAATGGGTTTTGGTTGCCCATGACCGCAGGGAGATTCAGCAGTTGATGTGGGACTATGTGGGCATCGTGCGCTCCACCGCCCGCCTTGAGCGGGCACATCGTCGAATCCAGTTGATTCTCAATGAGGTTACCGACTTTTACAAACGCACTAAGGTTACCGAAGATCTCATTGAATTGCGAAACCTCGCGTGTGTCGCAGACATTATCATCCGGTCTGCGCTCATGCGGCACGAAAGTCGCGGACTTCATTTCACTACCGATTATCCCAATCCCGACGACAAGAATTGGCTCAAAGACTCGATCATCACATCAGAAATAGCAACTGATGGTGTATAATAAAGAGGAAATATTGCCACAAAGTCACCAGGACACGAAGAATGGTAGTGTTACAGTTTGAACATGTGATTCTAAAAAATCCATGTCATGCCAGCGAAAGCTGGCATCCAGACCAAATGGCATGGATTCCGGCTTTCGCCGGAATGACACCAAGGTGAAATTGAACCACTACTCGAAGATTTGCGGGTTATCCAAAGCAATGCGTTGCGCAGTAAACGGTTCTTTATGCAATTTTGTGCCTTTGGGACTTCGTGGCAAAGTTTTTATTCTAAGCGTAATGTGAGAGTAATGAAAAAAACACGGCTCGATAACGACAAACCGCGCTGCGCATGCGGTATCTTTGGTGTATTCGGACACCCGCAGGCGTCTTTGCTGACATATTATGGGCTCCACGCACTGCAACACCGCGGCCAGGAAGCAAGCGGCATCGTGACGAGTGAATACGATGCGGGGAAAGAAAGATCGCATTTCAATATCGTGAAGGGAATGGGACTCGTTACGGATGTTTTCAAGGATTATCGAACGGTCGAAGACCAACTGAAGGGGATGTCCGCCATCGGTCATAACAGATACTCGACGGCGGGTTCAGCAAACAATCGATCAAACATCCAGCCCTTCACCGTCAACTATCGGGACGGAAACCTTGCACTGGCCCACAACGGCAATTTGACGAATTTCCGATCGCTCAGAACTGAATTGCAGGAAGAGGGGACCATCTTCCAGACCACATCCGACAGCGAGATCGTCCTTCATCTCGTTGCACGCAGCAGGGAAAAAAATCAGATCGAGCAAGTGCGTCGGGCCCTTGAGCGCATTGAAGGCGCATTCTCTTTGCTTCTTCTCACGGATACTGCCTTGATTGTTGCCCGCGACAGTTACGGCTTTCGCCCTCTGGCGTTAGGAATGAAAGACGGCTGCTTTGTTGCCGCGTCTGAGACCTGTGCTTTCGATATGATCGATGCAACCTATATTCGCGATGTTGCTCCCGGAGAAATCCTCGTGATCGATAAGGAAGGAGCCAAGACGACAAAGCCACAATCGTATTGGCTGCCGAAGAAGGATGCGAAACCTCACCACTGCATCTTCGAATTTATTTATTTCTCGCGGCCGGACAGCCAGGTTTTCGGCGAGAGTGTAGACAAGGTCCGTCGCAAGTTGGGAAAAGCTCTTGCGCAGGAAGCACCAATTGCTCCGGATAGCAATGAAAAGAGCACTATCGTCATCAGCGTTCCCGATTCCAGCAACACCGCAACTTTGGGCTATGTTTCTGAAAGCAACAAACAGGGAATTCCCACGAAGCTGGAAATCGGTCTCATCCGCAATCACTATGTCGGACGCACTTTCATTCAGCCTGAGCAAGGCGAGAGAGAAATGAAGGTGAGAACGAAATACAATACCGTGAAAGGAGTTTTGAAGGGTAAGAAGATTGTGTTGGTAGACGACTCCATTGTGAGAGGAACCACTTCCAAACAACTCGTTAAGTTATTGAAAGAGGCAGAGCCTAAAGAGATTCATTTCAGAATTACGTCGCCCCCCATCGTAAATTCGTGTCATTGGGGAATGGACTTTCCGAGCAAGGAAGAGTTAATTGCCGTGCGATGCAACGAGGACGTCGAGAATATTCGAAAGGAGCTTGGGGTCGATAGTATCCATTATCTTTCGTTGGAGAAGATGCTCGAGGTGGTTCCAAAAGGTGGTGGGAAGAACTACTGTACTGCCTGCTTCGGTGGAAAGTATCCGACACCTGTCGAATCGATATCCGACAAAAATGATCTTGAATTGTAAATATGAAGGATTCACCGTTGAGATACGCTCGAAATCTCTTCATTCTGACAATTGCAACCCTTCTTCGCATTTCCCTCGCTGAATCCCAAGATTTTGTCCCAGGCGAACTGATCATCAAATTTAGAAATGATGCCCCTGATTCCATCCTAAATCAGATTATTCTAAGAAAAGAGATATCTTCGTTTCTCTTAGGGGGTTCCAGCGGTTTGATAAAAACAATTTCCACTGTTATAAAGCAGAAAAGTTTCGCTCCTTCAAACGCTGCGACGCGGCCGTCTGCTAACGGATTCTTAGCGGATCGAATTTTTCGAATCCAGTGCGCAGATGCAGTCACGGCGGACCAGGTTCTTCGATCGATAGAGGCGAGCCCTTTTGTGGATTTTGCGCAGAGGAATTACATCTACGAGGTAGACCAATTGCCGAATGATTCCGGATTCACAAGCCAATGGAATCTGGACAGGATTGGAATCTCTCAACTCTGGCAGAACGGTTTTTTCAATCAATCAAGCCCTCCAGTCCGTGTTGGAGTTCTTGATACCGGAGTTGATTACCTGCATCCGGATCTATCGCCGAGGAATTTCATCAATCTGGGGGAGACCGGCCTTGACCAATTCAGCCAAGACAAACGCACCAACGGCGTCGACGACGATGGCAACGGCTTTGTTGATGACTGGCGCGGGTACGATTTTGTTGATTCCCAAACACCGGATCTCGGCGATTGGTCAACGCGGGACAACGCCCCCATGGACGAAAATGGACACGGAACATCGGTTGCCGGAATCATCGGAGCACAGTCGAACAATTCCATCGGAATTGCAGGCATCTCTCCGGTGACACAAATAGTGCCGCTAAGGGCGTTCAACGCGGTTGGGTTGGGGACTGACGCTGATATCGCAGCCGCGATTGTCTACGCTGCTGATAACGGAGTTCAAGTACTGAACATGAGTTTTGGTGACGTCATCCTCTCGCCACTATTGCGAGATGTTCTTCACTACGCACATGAAAAAAATGTGGTACTCGTCGCTTCCAGCGGCAATGACGGTACGAGTTATCCACATTATCCGTCAGACTTTAGTGATGTTATAGCAGTCGGTTCGGTCTCGCAGGCTAATGCTCGTTCTTTCTTTTCATCATACGGACCATCACTTGCGCTTGTCGCGCCGGGGGAAGCGATACCAACGACAAAACTGGGAGGAGGGTACGAGGCATCATTTTCAGGAACATCGGCCGCGGCGCCCCACGTCTCAGCGATTGCCTCTCTCATACTGAGCGCCGACCAGGCGCGAAGGGCTCTCAGCGATGTCCCATTATCAAACGATGCGGTACGTGCAAACTTGTTGGCAAGTTGCAATGATTTGGGCGCAAAAGGATGGGACAACTTCTACGGAGCAGGTTTGGTTGATGCAAAAGTATTACTCTCTGCTTTTAAGGAAAACACGGTTGAGATACGGTCGCCGGCAGTCGATTCTCAACTGAACGATTTAGTTATCCCCATAGTAGCGACAGCTACCACGAACCAATTGAAATCAGTGGTCGTCTATTTTGGAAAAGGAGATTCACCAATATCGTGGGACGTGATTGCAAATTATGGCGGGCGGCACTTTATCAACGATACGCTTGCATTGTGGAACACATCTTCTTTAGCAGAAGGAATTTATATCATCCGTCTGCAAGTCAATAATGTGCGGCTCGGGGAGGTGGAACATCGTGTCCGCGTCTTTGTTTCCCGGTCAAATCCGATTGTATTGAATTTTTCATTTCAGGATTCGGTTATCATCCAGGAAGAATATGGCGTGTTGGCGTTCCTCCGCCTTGACAGACTCTGTTCAGCCAAATTGTATTACCGGATTTTCGGATCGACAGCTTCCTTCTCTCAGATGGCCTCTACGGGCATCCAGTTGAACCACTCTTTCACACTAACGCAGAAAGATTTCTCCACGGGAGCAGCGTACGATTTCTACCTCGAGGCTGTCGACCAATCTGGACTCAAAGTCCGTTTTCCAACTGTTGCTCAGCAGGGAACAGATCACTTCACGTTCACTTTTGCAAGCCGGCGCGTCGCAACAACCGGATTCACGGAGTTGCCCGTAGCGCTTCCTGCCGGGTTCATACTCAATCGGACAGCCACAGTCGGCGGCAAGCAAACGGTTATCATGAACGAATACGATGGATCCGGAAGTTTTGGCAAATTGAAGGCATTTCAGTACTCTGGCGGTGTGTTCACCCCGATCGATTCTTTGGAGAGGGGATGGGTCCCGCGGGACTTTCGCGACGTGTTCAATGATGGAAGAATATCAACGCTTGTTCAGGACCATGGTGTTACAAAACTGTTCACGTCTGATCTTCTGAAGAAATCTTTTCTTAGCAACACTACGTTCGTTGATTCGGCTGATGTGTGGGGAAGTATGATGTACGATTTTGACGGCGATGGAAAATTCGATATTGTCGCGCGCACGAGCTCCCAGTATCTGGTTTTCAGAAATCTCGGCGAGAATAATTTCCAGCTTGCCGCTCGCCTCAATAATCCGACAAAGCCGCTCCCCGGAGATGCGTCGAATCAGTTTGGTCCCCCGCGAAGTCTCGTGGGTGATTTTTCAGGAACTGGAAACGCCGAGATCATCTTTGCCGATTACGACGGCGATGTTGTGCTGTATCGACAGGTCGATAAGCAATCTGCCCCTTTCCAATTTCAACCCGCGTGGCTTGATACAAGCGATCTCTTCGAAACGAGTGATTATCTTGCTGCCGGCGATTTCGACGGAGACGGGCGGATGGATTTTGCTGTCGCCGGACATTCCAATCTCGATTTCAATGCGGACAGAGAGTATGATCCGCCGACATGGACGGTTCGTATTCTCTCTCGTCGAGCAAACGACGCGGTGAATACATTCTCGCAAATATGGGATCAAACGTTCTATGGAGTAAAGGGAGGTCTTTCGTATGATAACGGAATCTCTTCAGGGAAAATACTCGGATCTTCGAACGATCAGTTGTTTCTCAACTTGAACCCATATTTGTACATTATTGATTATGATGCGGCTTCAAAAACATTTAACCCTGTGTGGATGCATCCATCGGTTTCAAATAGCGTTCTTGTAGCAGATTTCAACGGTAATGGAACTCCTGAGTTCGGATTCAACTCGGACGGGAAGACGAAGTTCTTTGAGCCCACTTCTGGTTCAACGAAACCTCAGTCGCCATGGGGGATAACAGCAATACCAGTTTCTCCGCGCGCGGTGAAGCTCGAATGGAGCTCTTCGACAGTTTTGGGGGTGCACAACATTTACCGCGATACGGTACCACAACCTCAGACATTGCTTGCCACAGTCTCGGGCTTATCGTTTCTGGATACCACCGTCGCTTTGAACAGAGTCTACTGGTTTGCCGTTACCCTCACCGGTCCGACTGAAAGTGCCCGTTCCTCGTCTGTCTCGATAATGGCCCACAATCCCGCGCGCATCGACTCTGTCGCTCAAGTGTCACTCAATCAGATTTCCCTATCGCTATCTTTTCCGTTCGATCAGAGCAAAATTTCCGATGCCGTGATCCTTGTCGATGATTCGCTCATGCCCACATCAATTGGCTTTCGTTCTCCATCGAAGGTATTGATTTCTTTCGGACGGGCGTTGGCGACAGATACACACTACGTCCGCATTCGACGATTGGCAGACATTTATGGAATGAACGCCGATACCACTCAGCGGATGAAATTCTATTCTCCGCTGGAAGAAACCGCTTCATTTTATTTACGGCAGGCATTCTTCGCCTCGCAATCGATGATTCTGCTTGAGTACAACGATACGCTTTCCAGCTCAGCGGTCGATGTTGCTCACTATCGCCTGTCAAACTCAGTCAAAGTATTTTCTATCAAAGATGCGAAGCTCGACTCTGTCTCGCGGAAGAAAGTCACCATCTTTCTTGCCGATAACCAGCAGCTAACTCCGTTGGGCTATCGGCTCGAACTAAGCGCAAGTGAGAAAATTCAAAACATACACGGGCAGTCCCTAAACAGCGGCAGGGGACAGGCCATCTCGCTTGTAACGGAGATCGAAAATCTTGATAATATCATGGTCTTTCCGAATCCATTGCGCTTTTCAACCGGCGACGGGAGCCGGGACCATATCACCTTTGCCAACACACCCGAACATTGCCGCATCGACATTTTTGCCGCCGATGGCAGCAAGATAGTTACATTGGAAGGAAATATTCCCGCCGACGGCATACGGTGGAATTTGAATGACGAACGGGGCCGGTCGGTCGGTTCCGGAATTTATATTTATTATGCGACGCAACTTGACGACAACAGCGGCGAAATCCAAACCAAAACAGGGAAGTTCGCGATCCTTCGATAACCTATGCAAGGAAAGTTCTGGACAATTTCAAATGTGCTGAGCCTTAGTCGCATCATCTTGATGGCGCCGGTCGTCTATTTCTTTCTCACTCCGGTCATCCATAATCGCGAGTATGCCGTCTTATTCCTGCTTCTCGCGATAACCACCGATGCCCTTGATGGGTACTTTGCGAGACTTTTAAAGCAAGAATCGGAAATCGGCAAAATCATTGACCCGCTGGCCGATAAAATCTGTGTCGGTATCGTGGTTGTATTGCTTCTGTTTTTTGGCGATATTTCAGTTTGGTTTGCGGTAATTGTCATCCTTCGGGACGCCCTGATATTCATCGGTGGGCTCATCCTGAAGGTCCGGAAAGGGATCATTCTCGCCTCGAATCTAGCGGGAAAATTTGCCGTCGCGTTCGTCGCGTTCACTCTCGTCTTTGCGATGATGCGCTATCATTTTTTCTCATTGCTAATGCCATTCTCGCTGTTCGTTAGCGTTGTCTTGTTGCTCTTTTCGTTTGCTGTGTACATCAAGAAGTTTTATACTGTAATGAAAAGCTCACCCGACATTAATAACTCTTCACGAAAAGGTAATTCACAATAATGGGCCTTCTGGATTCAATTGGCCTGACGAGGTTGAAGGATGGTCTTGCGAAAACGCGCACAACGTTCATCGGCAAGCTCAACCGGCTCTTTTTTGCGACCGCGAAGATCGACGATGACTTTCTCGTCCACCTCGAGGAGATTCTTATCGGCGCAGATGTCGGGGTCGACACGGCTACTCTGGTTCTTTTACGAGTAAAAGCAAGGGCGAAAGAGCAGAGGTATGAAAATCCGGCAGAATTGAGTTCCTTGGTGCGTGAATCGATCGCCGATGTTCTTCTCGGAAACGAAAAAAAGAACGGTGATGATCCGTTCGTACTTCACACCGTCACAAAACCTTACGTAATCATGGTCGTGGGTGTGAATGGAGTTGGAAAAACAACCACGATCGGCAAACTTGCATTCAATTATAAATCGGCTGGAAAAAACGTCCTCATAGGCGCTGCCGACACTTTTAGAGCGGCGGCGAACGAGCAGTTAGAAATATGGGCGAAGAGAGCCGGCGTCACCATTATTCAGCAGGTGCAGGGGTCAGATCCGGCTGCTGTCGCGTTCGATACCGTAAAGGCCGCACAGTCCAGAAACGCAGATGTCGTCATCATCGATACTGCCGGCCGCCTGCACACAAAAGTGAATTTGATGGAGGAACTGAAAAAGATGAAACGCGTGATGCACAAATGTATCGCTGAAGCGCCACACGAAGTGCTGCTTGTCCTCGATGCATCGACTGGCCAGAACGCGATTCAACAGGCGAAGCAATTTGACGCAGCCGTTGGCTTGACGGGTCTCGTCGTCACAAAGCTCGACGGAACCGCTAAAGGTGGCATCATCCTTGCCATCAGCCAAGCGCTTAAAATCCCCGTTCGCTTTATCGGGGTTGGGGAACAGATAGGTGATTTGCAGCCGTTTAATACTGAGACGTTTATTGATGCTCTCTTCGATAAGGAACCGGATTGAAACTTTCTTGGAAGAAATATAATTTACAATTGAAACATGTCTTTCGCATTGCGCGAAGCGAAGAGGCAATCGCCCCCGTAATTATTGTGGAATTGACACAGGACGGTATCACGGGATACGGCGAAGCAGCCCCCAGTCCTCGTTATCACGAATCAGTCGATACCGTTATCGCATTCCTGCAGAA
>JAGVPT010000139.1 GCA_020052095.1 Bacteroidota bacterium
ACTCGATGCAACAATCAAGGCGACAGGATTCCAGAACAAGAAGTTAGCCGTATCGTTGCTGGAAGATGGAGAACAGGTCTCGCAGCAATTTATAACGCTGCAGCCTTCGACCGTATCCGGCACGAGCGAGTACCCGGTTCATTTCTCTTTTACGCCGGAAACGGTTGGTGTAAAAAAATATACCGTCAGCGTTTCCACATTGGAGGGCGAAATCACCAAGAAAAACAATGCAAAGTCGGTGTTGGTGAAGGTCTTGAAGAACAAGATGCGCGTGGCCGTTATCGCGGGAGGTCCCAATGCAGACGTTTCCGCGATTATGCAAGCCCTCCATTCAGATCCGAATATTGAAGCTACTCTCTTTGTGCAGCAGACCAATGGCCTGTTTAAGAATCAACCTCTCCCGCAGGCCTTCGGTCAAACTCTGTCCTCAACAGACTGTATCACCCTCATCGGTTTCCCCACAGATGCGACGGCTCCATCCGCGATGCAATACTTGGTGAACGCAATTTCCTCACAGTCACTGCCATTGTTCTTCGTAGCGGGCAGAACGCTCAACATGCAAAAGTTGAGACAGTTGGAAGCGTTGTTACCGTTCACAGTTGCCTCGGAGCGAATCGACGAACAGCTTGTCTTTCCGAGTATTCCTCCGGTGAATCAAAATCATGTGCTGGTCCAGTCAGATGGAAACACCTTTCCACGGAGGAGTGATTCCCATGCCGATTGGAATAAGCTCCCGCCGGTATTTTCCTCCCTTACGACTTTCAAGGCAAAATCGGAAGCCATTGTTCTCTCCACCGTGAAAGTCAACAACGTCGTAATCGACAATCCGCTCCTTGTCGCCCGAAACGTTGCGCAGAAAAAATCATTTGCGGCAGCAGGATACGGTATCTGGCGATGGAGATTGCTAGCCGGGGCGAGTACGGAAACAGAGAAATTCTTCGACTCATGGATTTCTAATGTCGTGCGATGGTTGGTTACGCGTGAAGAAAGCAAACAGCTTCGGGTAGATCCCTCGAAAGAGATTTTTTCTCAAGGTGAGACGGTTGATTTTCTCGGACAAGCCTACGACGCCAATTATCAGCCGATGGATAATGCCGACATCCGCGTGGAAATCACTTCATCGACGTCAAAGCAGCGATACGAAACAATTCTTCAACCTCTGGATAAAGGCCGTTACGAAGGAACAATCGAAGCACTGCCGGAAGGCGATTATTCCTTTTCGGCATCTTCGACCATCAGCGGTGTGGAAACTGGAAAGACCCAGGGACGATTCTCTGTTGGCGAACAATCCGTGGAGTTTGCCGATACAAGAATGAATAAATCGCTCCTTCAGCAGATTTCTACCCTTTCCGGCGGTGAATATGCCGATCCGACGCAGTTTGATCGACTGACAAACGATATCGCTTCCCGTGAGTCGATGAAATTGGAAGAGCAAACCACAACAAGCGAATTTGAATTGTGGAATCTTCCAGCGCTTCTCTCCGTTGTTGTTGCGCTATTTGGAGTTGAATGGTTTATCAGGAAACGAAGTGGAATGCTTTGAAATAGGGATAAGGGATGAGGGATAAGGGATGAGGGATGAGGGATGAGGGATGAGGGATGAGGGATGAACGTCTCGAGATTCGTAGCTGCATTTATCTCCTGAATTCTGTATCCTGTATCCTAAATCCTCGATCCTGAATCCTGTATTCTGCAATGTCACCATCAAACTTCTCGTAAATGATTATGCCTAAGATTTTCTTTCTCCTCGGATGCATCTTCTCATTTCTCGGCGTCGCGCTTGGCGCTTTCGGTGCCCATGCGCTCAAGCAAAAGCTCTCGCCTGAGATGTTGCAAGTCTTCGAAGTCGGCGTGCGGTATCAAATGTATCACGCCTTTGCATTGTTCGTCGTTGCATGGGCAATGCACGCCTGGAATCTCAATGGTGCAGGCGCATCCGGTTGGTGGTTCACTGCGGGAATTCTCTTGTTCTCCGGCAGTCTCTACGCACTTGCGTTCAGCGGCCTTCGATGGTTTGGCGCAATCACCCCTATCGGCGGAGTTTGCTTTTTGATCGGCTGGCTTTGGCTGGCGTGGAGTGTGTGGAAGAACATTCGCTGATAATCGACTTCATTTTCATGGATCTATTAACTAAACCGCTTTAGAAAGGAGTTTTTATTATGAGAACATCTACACGTGGCATTTTTACCACGATCGCTTTGGGTGTTGCGATCATATTTGTCTTCAGCGCAACAAGCGCCCAGCAGAAAAGTGTTCGGATAAGTCAATCTGCGTCAGTCTCGCAGACAATCGGGTTGACCGATGTATCGGTGGCGTACCATCGTCCCGGTGTGAAGGGGAGAGAAATTTGGGGAAAGCTTCTTCCGTACGAACAGGTATGGCGCGCAGGTGCGAACGAAGCAACGACGGTGAGCTTCAGTGATGATGTAACAATCGCCGGCAAACAATTGAAAGCCGGAACGTACAGCTTTTTTGTAATACCGCGACAGGGAGAATGGACGGTTATCTTCAACTCGCAGCCAAAACAGTGGGGAGCGTTCAGCTACGATTCAACAAAAGACGTCATGAAGATCTCCGTGAAACCCGAACCTGCGGCCCACGAAGAATGGCTTTCGTACAACTTTTCCGACCTCACAAGTTTTTCGACAAAGTTGTCGCTTCGTTGGGAAAAGATTGCGCTGCCAATCGCGATCGAAGTAAACACCGATGCGATCATGGTAAACAGCAACAACGCTGCAGTTATGACAGCCTCGCAGCAACTGGGTAGCTACGCGCGATATTGCCTCGATTCAAAGACAAATCTGGATAAAGGACTGGAAGCGATTGGGAAGTCGATTGCGATCAACGAAAATGCGAGCAACCTGAGGATCAAAGCGGAACTCCTCGCGCAAGGCGGGAAAGTTAAAGAGGCAATTGCTGTCGCTGAAAATGCTATTAAGGTGGGAAAAGCTTCAAACCCAAAATTTTCTTCCACGGCTTTGGAAAAACTGATTGATGATTGGAAAAAGAAGTGATTCAAAAATTAAATGACAGGGATTTTTGCTACGAAATATTGTACTTGCTGTTCTAATAATATTATTGTAGACTCATGCGATGAAAATTTCTTTACATTGAAAATCAAAAGTGGAGGCCAGAACCCACTCTAAAAAACGGGGCGTCACCAGGATGCCTAACGAGTTGGAATAAAATAACGGAGGGTAATATGAAACAGATCAGAACATTGGCACTATTGTTCGTCGTAGGAGCAATGTTGTCTGGTTGCGCATTGACTTTGCCTGTCAGTGCAACGAGTAACCCCGTGGGTTCAAAGGTAGGAACTGCCACCGCTACAGGTTATTTAGGAGTCCTGTTTTTCAATGCAGATGCGAGTATTCGTACTGCTGCTAAAAATGGAGGCATCACTAAAATCTCGACCGTTGACATTAAACAAACCAGTTTACTTAACATAATAGTTACCTACGAAACAACTGTAACGGGTGAATAATTCAAGTTTCGTGGTGGGACGTTACTAGTGCTGTTTCTAAAAAAGTGATGATGCATTTTCGAGTCATACTCCCTGCGCTTTTGTCGCTATGGTCGTCCTGACCAAATTCCGACGCTTTTTATCGGGATACGTCGAAGGATATTTAAGAAACGGTGACAGCTTGCTCAGTATGGCCGTACTTTTTACAAGATCATCTCTTGGAGGCAGCGCTAGTCCGTCCATTTTCAATAAATTTTGTAATTACTCAGCCACGAAGTCACAAAGACACGAAGGAAATCAGAGAACAAATCGTTTGATTCCCTTTTTTATCACAGACACATTAAATTTAATCAGAAAGCCAAGTCGTTTACCGGTCAGTTTCAGATGTCTGAGGAGTTGAGCCTCCCACACAGGGTTTACTCCGTCATCTGCTTTGAGTTCACAGATAACAAGATCATCAACCCACAATTTTCTTTGTGCCTTGGTGCCTTAGTGGCTGAGTAGTTACTAAATTTTATTGCATGAGAAGTTCTATTCTTTTGTTACTTATTGTAGCGATTTCAGCATTGCAATGTGATAATGGTCAGGATCATATAGACTTTTACACTGGTCAGAAGTTTAAAATAAATAATGGAGAAAAAGTAACGGAAAACAAATCGCAGATCATCTCGCAATACAATATTTGCTTCAATTCTTATAAGAATTTACAAATTCCTTTACTCAAATTTATCAAACATAATGATTATGAAATATTTATTGGCATACCTGTCAGCATAGCAATAACTGATTTGTTTCAAAGAATTTCTGAGGAACCGGGCAATAGGAATTTGATTTTTGACAAACAAGATAACAACTCATACTTAATGAAATATGAAAAGGAAAATCACTACATAGTAACTTATTTATCAGTTTTAAAAGATAATTCGGTAATATGTTTTTCCGTAATGGCTGATGATCCTAAGTTAACAGATGATTTCTTTACCGAAAACATTTTCAAAAATAGAGTTTACGAGTAACAATAGAGACTCTAATTATTACGATGCTCACCGAGAGATGACTTGCCCCCAGAATTTCGTGCCAATGCGGGCAACAAATTCTCTTCGCCTCCCCATCAGGTTAATTTGCGAACACCTGCACACCAGTAATTGGCATTGCCTGGCGACCATCCAGCGGGTTTGCATTTCAAAGCGCTACTTCCGCACCGATGCGTTAGTCAATTCTCCCACTGCCATTACCTCCAACCAGCACATAGTTCAGGATATCTTCGGGTAGTTGATCCTTCGGATAACTCTTTGTCGCTTCGCCAACTTCCTATGTAAGTGCCATCGCGGCAAAGTCTGTCTGCCATCTCGCCACTTTGCCAACATTTTCGTTTTCTTGCAGAGTGACAATCTTTACTTTTAACCCAAGATTTTCCCCGGAGGCTTTGGAAAAATTAATTGATGACTGGAGAAAGAAGTAGAATAAAAAATTGCGATCCACTTCACGCGTGAGTCGCAATTCCTTGCTCTACACTGCGCCAATCACGGCGTTTATCGACGCGGTGTTCACGATATCATCAACACTGCAGCCGCGCGAAAGATCGAATGCGGGCCGCTTCAATCCTTGGACCACTGGACCGATCGCTTCTGCTCCGCCAAGCCGCTGTGCGAGCTTGTAACCGATGTTCCCGGCATTCAAATCGGGAAAGATGAGAACGTTTGCGTTACCGGCAACATCGCTCCCCGGCGCTTTCTGTTTTGCGACCGCCGCAACGATCGCAGCGTCGAGTTGCATCTCACCGTCTAATTTCAAATTCGGATTCTTCTTTTTGGCCAGCTCGGTCGCACGTTGGACTTTTTCGACGAGGGGATGCGAAGCGCTCCCCTTGGTAGAGAATGACAACATCGCGACGCGTGGTTCCTCGCCGGTCAGCTTGAGGTGGTTCTCCGCTGTTGTAATCGCAATGTCGGCAAGCTGCTCCGCCGTCGGGTCGGGCACGACCGCGCAATCGGCAAACGTATAAATGTGAAACGGGAACACCATCACAAAAAAGCTGGAGACCACGCTGATTCCTTCCTGTGTCCCGATGATCTGCAGTCCCGCCCTCAGCACATCGCCTGTTGTCGAGAGCGAACCGGCCACGCTTCCATCGGCCATTCCCTCGCGAACCATCATTGCCCCAAAAAACAGAGGCTTCTTCATCACCTCTTGTGCTTCGGTGAACTGGATACCCTTCGCCTTCCTCAAATTGAAATAGATGTGAGAGAAATCTGAGAGCTTGTCCGATTTCAGAGGGTCGACAATTCGTACGCCCTGCAATGAGACGCTTTCGGTCTCCGCCTTTGTTCTGATCTGACTCTCATCACCCACAAGGATCGGCGAAGCGAGTTCTTTATCGACAATTACTCTTGCGGCTTTAATTGCCCGCGGGTCGAGAGCGTCGGGGAGAACAATTGTTTTTCGTAACTGCTTTGATTTTTGCCGGATGTCCGAAATGAAATTCTTTGGATTCATGGTAGGTAGGAATGTTTATCAGAGAAGTTAAACAGCATACATGACTGAAGATGAAGTACATGGTAACAATGTGCCCTAAATATAACCGAACATCGGGTCAGATTCAATGAGGGCCACCTAATCTTAATCCCGATATAGAACGATGAGAATGTGGACTTTTTCGGCTTCTCAGAAAGTGGCATGATATTTGTACATGTAAACAGCGTTGAAATCATACGG
>JAGVPT010000234.1 GCA_020052095.1 Bacteroidota bacterium
CGAAGAAAGTAAAGTGTAAGAACTATTATCAATCAATGCAAACATGAGTTACTTTTTGAGAGAACTGCGCCGCAGGCGCCATGGACGCGCTACTCAGCGTGAAAAGTGTGTCAATAATTTTCTATATAAATACAAAAAAAGCATAACCACGGAGTCACAGAAAAATAAGGAAGATTCTCCTTAAAATGAATTAAACAACTCAGTATTATTGTCATTAATCCTCTGTGTCTCTGTGATGAGGTTTATCGTCGTGCGTAACATGAGTGAGTAGTTACATTCTTTGTTACTCACTCATGTTACGCAATACCAAAAAGATGGTCATGCTGAGCAAGGCGCACAATAGATATTTAAGTCATCCTTCGACGCATCCTTCAAAAAACGAAGGATTTGCTCAGGATGACCATTATTTCTGCGCCGCGTCTGGCAAAGCCATCCCTTAGGGAGAAGCATCATACTGGTAAAATTAACTTTCTGCGTAACGTGCGTTACTCAATTACCAAATTCTTTATCACCCTATTTTACAATGAAATTAGAAATCATTGCCGTTCCATAAAACCCGGCAGATAGTATCATTGTTACAAAAAATCCCAATTCCACGGAAGCGATGAGTGAAAGCACTGTTGCGATCACCGACAGGCAACCATTAATACCCCACGCCCAAGGGATTTGATCTTCATGACGTTGCGAAAGTAATCGCAAGCCGAGAGGAAAAGGGATTCCCATCACAAACGCCGGAGGAGCAATGAGCAAGAGAGAAAGAACGATCTTTATTTCGAATGGCAACGAAATCGTAAATATTAGAATCGGCATCAAGACGAATGCGTATACGATAATCATGAAAACGATGGCTCCGGTTATGTTCCGAAGCGTTACATTTGTGATCGACCATTGTCTGGAAAAGTAACTCCCGAATCCGGAACTTATCAGCATAAGACTAATAACCGCGGCTGCGGCATAGATCGGGTGACCAAAATAAAGAGTGAATTGATTGATCAAAACGATCTCAACAAACATATATCCTAATCCCAGCATACCAAAAAAGAGCACCGTCCAAGTTTTTCCGGAACTCTTCCATCCGATCTTAAACAGTGGGAGTATTATTAGGATGAGCGAGAGAAAAAAGACCTGAGCAAATGTAACAAACACGATCAGATAACCTATTTCAAGAAATGGTAAAGAGCGATCCCCGTAAATTTGTCTCAAGTAAGGAAGAGTTTTCCACCGAAGGAATTGAGAGAAATACGGTCGATCATCAGTCGTTGGCCGGACATCAAACCCGTACCGTTCATAGATATCATTTCGATCGAAGACTCCCGACGGGTCTATCGACCTCGACGAGTCGAGTCGTCGACCATCGGGTCGTAGACGGCTCGTTGAGCGGTCAGAAAGAATACCATCGACCAGTGTAAAAAAATCCGTTTCCTGAATGGCGTTGTAGCGTGTTCGTTCAACTATGCCGATCGCAGGAAGTATAGCCGGATCGAATAGCATCGCAGTACAGAACAACCGAATATTCTCAATATCTTGCTCTGTAAAGGGAGATCGTTTAGCTATAAAAGTGATCGTTCCCCAGCTTCTCACCGCTGCTATGTGATGGGTCAGTTCTCTGATTCCTTGTTCCTCTAACACTTCAGTTAGAGTTGCTAATACTTTCAGCGGATTGCGGATCGGAAAATCCATCCACGAAGAAAAACTGATAATTCCGTCAGGCGATACTTTCTTCCACATTTGCGTGACAGATTCTTTAGTGAGACCATACTGTTCTTTCACTGCTTTTAATCCCATCGTTCCTCCAAAAGCATCGATCATAGGAAAGAGAATAAGTTCATATGTCGATGTGTCTCGAAGGAGAAACGATCGTGGATCCACCGTTATCATCGAAACTCTTTGATCGTGAAAAAGCGAATCAGTCATTTCTCTGTATTCGTTTTTTACCAGCGAGACGATAGTGTGATGCGGTTCAACAGCAGTAACAGACAAAGCTCCCCGCGTAATTGCCTGAGCAACTTCAATACCTGTTCCTGCATGAAGAATAAGAACATGGTTATGATGTTGTAGAACGTAGGGAAGGGCGAATGTTGTATAATCGAGAATGTGTGAAGTATCGGATTTTGACCATCGGATAATTCCTCCATAGCGATCCCCATTGTTGAACAGAGCGATCTGTTTTGGAACCTCCGAATGATAGTTGAGACTTAAACCCGGTGCAAATCTCATCACCGGCGATTGAACGACCTGAACAAGTCCATCCGGACTTGTTTTTGAAATTACTATTTTCGCATCGGGGAGAAGGAGTGATTTGCTCATCTCTTTGTATTGCGACATCGTAAATTGCGGGAGGCGTCCGCCTTGGCGAACAAGAACAGCAAAAACAATGAGAGATAAAATTCCAATGCTGAAGAGTTCTTTTCGTTTATGTTTTGGAAGGATTAGAAATCCGGAAACAAGAGCAAGCAGTGCGGAAAAAGCCGGCAAGTGTTGAGGAAAAAGTATCCAGAGTAGAACAACTGCAATTCCTCCTCCAGTTCCTGAACCAAGAAGATTTGCACAATAAAGCCGACCAATATCTTCAGGGTTCTTGATAAATGCCAGACCGATTGCCATTGCTCCGGAAAGAAACGGGATAAAAAACAGAAGGTAGGTGAGTGAGAGCGGGAGAATCTGTTCTTGATCGAACAAAATAAGCTGTGAATCAAATTGAAAAAATCTTGTTTGTGAAACAGGTATAGCAATGATCATTGTTGTTCCCGACAGGAACATACAAAGTGGAATGAGTTCAGATGAACGATCGATGAACCACGTTCGGGAAAATGCGAGGACCGTTCCGCTTGTTCCAAAGCCGAGCAGAGCAATGGCAATCACCATGTAGGCAAAGTGATACCATTGTGTGATCGAAAAGAAATACATCAAAACAATTTGATATGCGATGAGTGCGACAGACAGAAGACCAATAGAAGCGTAAAGTTTCTTCATAGCACTATCTAATCTGATCGGGTGAAAGGAACAAAACGAACCGGCATAAGACTGCGGGTTGTAATTTTTCCTTCCTTTTTTTCTACAAGCATGAGCGTTTGAATGAAGAACGGGGCGCCGACAGGAATCACCATCCGTCCTCCTTCTTTAAGTTGTTGTATCAATGGAGGCGGTACATGATCGGCTGCGGCAGTGACAATGATTGCATCGAATGGTGCATGTTCTTTCCACCCTTCGTATCCATCGCCGATTTTCACGAAAATATTTTTATACCCGAGCGATGTTAATCTTTCAACAGCACTCTCTCCAAGTTGTTTCACGATCTCTATGGTGTACACCGTGTCGGTGATTTCAGCAAGGACAGCCGCTTGATATCCTGATCCTGTTCCGATCTCAAGCACAGTGGAGTTTTTTTGAAGATGTGCGATTTCCGTCATATACGCAACAATGTACGGTTGAGAAATAGTTTGTCCGTATCCAATGGGAAGAGGGGAATCGTCATACGCATTCCTTGATTGTGCTTCCGGTACAAAACGATGACGCGGCACAGCACGCATTGCTTTCAGTGTGAGCGAGTCTCGTAATCCTCTTCCTTCGATCTGGTGACGCACCATAGAGTGACGCTCATGGATGCGGTTATCGGTCTGGATAAAAAGGAGGGAAAAGAAAACAAGAGAAAAGAGAATCTGGATCATGATACACTCCTTTTCCCGATAATACGAAAACAATTAAATTACTGCGCGGCTAAACGAAGCTAACGGCTTGCCAAACAACGCAGTGCTTTTGCGAGCTATGAAAAACCAATTTTTCTCGCGAGCAAAACCATTGAGCGACTTCAATAATCATTCTACCAAATGAGGGAGCGTCGTGTTGCCTTTTGTTATGTGCAGCGGGCGCTCCGGGCGCCTTGTCATGAATCCTTCCGTTTGTATTCCCGAGGCTTGTCTTACACTTACCGATTGAATTCACTCGAGTAGTGTTCGATGTAAAACTTGTCGGTCAAATACTTCTCTCTCCAGCCGGGATTGAGTCTATCGAGAACGAGTCCTTCGCCAAGCCCAAGAGCATAAAAACAATCACGCTGATGGTCGCTAAAGTCCCATTGCGTAATTCGGCGTACCTGTTTTTTGTAGAGCTCTTGACGGTACGTTCTGAAAGAAATATAGTCAGGAAAGTTCGAGACTTCTTTTGAGGGCTCATATCCGTCGAGAAGTTCCAGGTATTTGTATTCGGTATAACGGGCCAGGCCTTCTTGCCATATCTGAAACGAAAAATAGCGGTACTCAGCGGGCTTCAAGAGTTGTTGAAACCGCTTTCTCTCGGCTACATATACTTTGAAGTGCAATTCAAAAGAATCCGTGGCGATCACCGAGAGCGTTCTTGAGAGGGCCTGAGTATAGTTCTTGTATTGGAGGACAATGACGCTATCAGCGTACGGGAACGGATAATTGAGCATCCACATTCCCGATTGATCTCCGCCGGAGAGGTCTAGCTGATTCACCGCTGTGTAGTAGCCGGGACTTGAATTGACATACTGATGGAAATGCTCATGCAGCAGTGTGATGATCCATTCGGATGAGTTCGTCCCGGTATTCTCAGGCGTTCCCACGACGATTGTATTCAGTCCGTTGACCGCCGGGAACGTTGCCAAAAAGTGTTTGTTAAAAACGGCCTTGCGATAGTAGACTTGTGAACTCAGCACGGGATCATTACCCAGAAGCGTGAAGTCTTCTGATGGCGAGGGATGGTTGACCAGATATTCAAGGCTATCGGTTACAAGAATGATGGCAAACGGAGGTTCGTTGATGCCTGTCCATATCTTCTCACCATAGAGTCTCGAAATATTGACTGCTTCTCTGATTCTTACTTTGTCCTCCATCCTCATCTCAGGCTTTGGCTGAGCCTGACATGGAAGCACAAGAGCGCCGAAGAGATGCAGGGTTGCGAGAAGTTTCAATGAATTCATCGTAATCTTCCCCCCCTATTTGTTAGGATGACTTCGAATATATCAGGACGTCCGTTACACATAACGTGCGCGCAAATCACGCCGTCCCGTTCCGCCCCTTTAAACGACTCATTTTCTGTGGCGGACGGGATGGAATGAGCACTATAATCCTTTTCAAATGAGCGAGTGTCGAGGTCTTTGCTGTTAGTTGCCGTGCCATCATCATCGAAAGAATTCTTTGTCCACAATGTTCAAGAAATCTTTGACGTTGAACGATGTGTTGTTAGCAATGACAACAGAAGCGATTCCATATACAGGGTAAATACGCATTTCGCAGTGAAAACCGCCGCCCCCGCCTTCTTTAAAGAAATACCCGGCAGTGTCGGTTGTGCCAATATGCCAGCCTAAAGTCATCTCGATTGGGTCACCATCACTGTTCTTCTGCTGCTCAAAGAATAGGTTCTTCGTTTGCTGAGCGAGGAGCTGAGAGCTATCCCGCAACTGATCCTGTAAGAACACTCCAATTGAGTGGGCCGTGCAGACAATACCGCCAAAAGCGGGACCATTCAAATAGTGGTCCTTGATGTGAAGCCAACCGCTTTCATAGGCTCCAATGAACTTAGAATCTATGACAAAAGATTTGAACAGATTCAGGAATGACCATTTTGGCAAGTAACCCTTTGAGTGATTTTGACTGGATGGAATGACGAAATCAATTTCGTCTCTCGAGAGGTTGAGTCGTTGAAAAATATTCCGACGGACATAGTCTTCGTAGGTTGAGCCAGATGCAGTTTCAATTACTTGTCCGAGCAACCAATACGAGATATTTGAATATCCATATTTCTTGCCAGGCTGGAAATCTAATTCGGAGTTTTCCGTAAGGATTCTTATCAGTGCCGCTTTCTCACTAAACGTGGAATGATCTTCCGCCAAGTGAACCCATTTCAGTGGGATGGGATTAGGTATTCCGGAAGTTTGTGAAAGCAAATGACGAATAGTAACCTCGTTCCCGTATGGGATGTTGTTCAGGTATTTTGTGACGGGGTCATCCAGAGAGATTTTCCCTAGTCCAATGAGTTGAAGAACAGCGGCAGCAGTAATAGTTTTCGACATCGAGTAGATCATCATGGTGGTGTAAGGTTCCACACGTCTTTGCGCTGCTATGTCTGCCCATCCTCGACTATAGCTGAAAATAGTTGAGTCTGGATTTAGAACGAGGTACTGAATACCGGGAAAATCGTTGGACTCGAATCGCCTTTCAATGAAGTCTTGCACCCTCGCGATCCTGTCCTTAATGGCATAGTTCATAGCAGATTGGCACCCTGAGAACAGCAAAAGAAAAATTGGAAATGAAATCATTCTCATCATATGACATCTGGTCCTTTTGATAGATGGCATGGCAACTAACTACCGTAACTACGTACAATGGCGTACCTACGGTATCGTCGATATATCCACCCAATTCCGGCATGATAGACGTTCGCCGTCGAAGACTCCCTACGGGTCTATCGACCTCGACGAGTCGAGTCGTCGACCGTAGGGTCGGTCTACGAATCTACGATTCGTAGAATCGTAGATAGACGACTCGTTGAGCGGCGAACGTCTATTTGTTTATTGTCCGTCCCTCAAGAATGCAAAAACCTCCATCATCAAATATCGAATTAGGAGGTTCTAACCGTTCGCCCCCGAATCGGTCGTATATACGCACAAATGTAGGAGGAAGCGATAGAATAGTCAAGATAAAAAAAGCACGACTTGTTCGATGCGCAAGTGGTGGGTTCAGTTGAATAGTGATGCCATGACTTCAACTGTTTTGGTTATGCGATTCTCTGAATTCGCTGGAACTCAATCGAAAAAGTCATGGCATCAGTTGGCCAATGTCTTGATCAATTGTCGAATCGCAGCTATACGACCGCACATCGGACTGAATAGACGGCCGGAAGCCAATCGGCAAGGATATTCCATGAATCGCCTTCGTTCCGGCTGTACATTATCTGGCCACCGCTGGTGCCGACATAGATTCCACATCTGTCGCAGTTGTCTGCAGCCATCGCCTGCCGATGGACGTGGGCGAAAATATTGCGGGTCGGCAA
Organism: Bacteroidota bacterium; assembly: GCA_020052095.1. Lineage (GTDB taxonomy): Bacteria > Bacteroidota > Ignavibacteria > UBA10030 > UBA8401 > JAGVPT01. Next base: position 7,012 of record JAGVPT010000234.1, read on the forward strand.
TCCTCTCGTCAATTTTTTCCAGCGTTCGCCACGGTTGGTACTGCGATAGACGCCAAACTTTCCATCCACGGGCGCCCGGAACTCCGCACCCTGTTCCGGAATAACATAGATCGTAGCGGCATCGTGGGGATGAACTTGGAGCGGAAATCCGAAACGAGACGGAAGCCCTTCGCTGATGTCAACCCATTCCTTTCCGGCGTTATCGCTCCTGTAAACCCCGCAATGATTCTGCTGATAGAGGAGATTTGGATTCGAAGGATGAAAATCAAGATGATGCGTGCATTGGCCTACAAGGGGATATTTCTCGGGGAGGAAGTCTGCAAGAATGCCTTTGTTTCTCGGTTCCCATGTCTTGCCGCCATCTTCCGTCGAAAATACGCCTGCCGCGGAGATGCCGACATACATTTTTTTCGGATTTTTCGGATCAATACAACTGCAGTGGACCATTAAACCTCCTGCGCCAGGTGTCCACTTTTCCCTGGTTGGGTGATTGGAGAGGCTCTCAATGTCGAGGGCCATCATATTCCCCAGGTAGGGCCAGAAGTATTCCCCACCTGTTGCGTTGATTGAGCGACAGTATAATGACTCCAAGAACAGGAGTCAAG
>JAGVPT010000195.1 GCA_020052095.1 Bacteroidota bacterium
CCGTTTACGAATTGTCAATATTGGTGTAACCTTTTCCCCACGGCGATTACATTTTCCAAATCGTGCATCGGAAATAATTACTTTTGACACAGTCTCGATGTTCTTGGCGCGCTAAGAGGGAACCGGATGACGCCCTTGGCAGTTTGATCGTAGGAAATTCACGAATAGATCGGTATATTGACAATCATCGCGGTTTTTTTTATTATCACTGTTGATGTATGAAAAAGGAGTTGTTATGAAAAACCGGTGCGGCATGTATGTGGCGCTTATGATTCTGGGCAGCTCTCTGATGATGTACGAAGGTGTTGCCCAATTCAAACGGACGTCGGCGGAAGAGCCGAAGGTATCCGACTCGTTCATTCGTCCGGCGACGGCCTCTGAGTGGTTCAATTTTTTCAACCCGGACAACTTCAAGATGCGGCAAAGCTATTCGATGAGCTACACGTCGATGGGTGGGCAGGGATTAGCATTAGGAATGTATACAAACAGCCTGCAGTACAAGTTTTCGAATTCTCTGGACGCGCGAGTTGATGTCAGCCTTCAGCATTCACCGTACAGCACGTCCGATCGGAGAGTCCAGAACAGTCTGAGCGGAGTTTTTTTGAACCGGGCAGAGATAAATTACCGTCCGGCGGAAAATATGCTTTTGCGCATATCATATCAGCACATTCCTTTCGGTTTGTCGAGTTACTACTCGCCGTATGCCGGTTTCTTTCACGGAATGGAGAATTACGAAGGATATTGAAACAAACAAGCAGAATGATGTCGTTACCGCGATTGAATAACCGGGATTGTGCGCAGGTGCAGGCTCGGTTATTTTTTTTTATTCCTCACTACTTGTGAATTTATGACCGAAAAAGAAAACTCCTCACCGTCTCGAAAACTCATTTTGAACATTCTGCTCGCCGCTGTAACAGCTTTCTTCCTCTATCAAGTCTACGCGCTTAGTTTTCCTCCCAGCGGGAACACGGATATCCCCCGGGGCGGAGATACACGGACTGCGATCCTCGAGAAAGATGTCATCCAGGTGAACGTGTTGAACGGCTGCGGTGTCGGCGGCGTCGGGCAACGAATGACAAGCTATCTGCGTTCCGCGGGGTACGACGTTGTGGAGATGGGGAATTACAAAACATTTGATGTAAAGCAATCGATCGTTATTGACCGCAGCGGCAACGGTGAGGTGTCGAAAAAGATCGCGGCCGACCTGGGAATTGACCCGAAAAATGTCGTTCAGCAGTTAAGCTCGGAATATTTTGTGACTGCGTCTGTGGTCATCGGAAAAGATTTTAAGAATCTACGCGCGTGGAAGTAAACTCATTGAATCCATCACACCATGAAAGGAAACACATTGACCTCAAAAGCGCTCGCTAAGAAAATTGCTGCGCTTGCCCTCTCTAAAAAAGCGCACAATATCGTTATCCTCGATTTACGAAAGTTGACATCGATGACGGATTTCTTTGTCATCTGCTCTGCAGATTCTGATACCCAAGTCCGCGCCATCGCCGAAGAAATACGGGACGGATCGGAACGGGCCGGTGAAAAAGTCTGGCATAACGAAGGATACAGCGAATCGACCTGGGTGCTCTTGGATTTTGTCAATGTTGTTGTTCATGTCTTCCACAAAGAAACACGTTCGTTCTACAATTTGGAAAAACTCTGGGGCGACGCAAAATTTGAACATGTTGAAGACAAGCCGGCCGCCGCCACCGTGCGAAGAAAGGTTCGCTTGCCGAAAAAGTCAGTCCATCAATGAAAGAATCTCTCCATCGGGCAGTTGCACACGCGCTCACGCTCCTTCAGTATCCCGCCGTCGAAATCATCTTCGAAAAGCCAAAAATAGCCGCTCATGGCGACCTCACAACGAATGTTGCAATGGTGATCGCAAAGTCTGTCGGCAAAAATCCGCGGCAAGTTGCGCAAGCGATCGTCGACAATGTGAAAGTCGACGCCGCGGAAATTTCGTCGATGGAAATTGCTGGTCCCGGTTTCATCAATTTTCGATTCGCCGATCGTTACATCGTTGCGGAAGCAAAATCAATTCTGATCGAAGGAAAGAATTACGGCAGATCCAATCGGGCGGGCGGACTCAAGACGAACGTCGAATGGGTGAGTGCAAACCCGACCGGACCCCTGCACAGCGGGCATGGCCGCCACGTAATCCTTGGGGCTACAATCGCGAATTTATTGGAGTGGACCGGTCACGACGTGACGCGCGAATACTATTTCAACAATGCCGGCAATCAAATGCGTACGCTGGCGGAAAGTGTATATGCCCGTTATCGTCAATCTCTTGGCGATGATTATCCCCTTACTCCGGAAGGATATCAAGGAGAATATATCATGGATATTGCACTCGAGATCAAAGCCGAAAGAGGCGATACGCTGAGGGAGACGGATGCCGAGAGGTCGTTCTTCAAGAAAAAAGGGGAAGAGTGGTGCTTTGCGAAAATCAAAAAAACGCTCGAACGGCTGGGTGTCAGACATGATGTATTCTATAACGAGGATTCGCTCTACTCATCCGGTAAAATCAATGAAGTGATCGAGGAGTTCCGTTCGCGCGGCTTTGCGTATGACAAGGACGGTGCTGTCTGGTTCAAAGCTACCGCCCTGGGACTGGATCAAGACCGTGTTATTGTTAAAAGGACAGGCGAGCCTACCTACCGATTGCCCGACATCGCATATCATCGCGAGAAATTTCGACGCGGATTCGGGCTGATCGTCGACATTTTTGGCGCGGATCACATTGCAACCATCCCCGACGTTCTGGCCGGAGTGAAGGCCCTGGGATTTGACACCAGTTCGGTAAAAGTGATCATCCATCAAATGGTTTCCTTTGTCGACCAAGATGAAGTCGTGAAGATGTCCAAGCGTAGCGCCAAGGTCTATACCCTGGACGAGTTGATCGACGAGGTGGGGTCAGACGCTGTCCACTATTTTTTCGTTATGCGCAGCGCGAATACTCATCTCGATTTTGATATTGCCCTGGCAAAGCAACAGTCGGAGCAGAACCCGGTCTACTATTTGCAGTACGCCCATGCTCGCATCGCCAGCATCCTGCGGTTTGGGTCGGAACAAGGGGCAAATGTCGATGACAGCCAGCGGCTCTTGGAGACAACACGCTTTGAATTGATTAAGGAGAAGGAGGAAGTCGACCTTCTCAAGACATTGCTGGAGTTTCCGGAAGTGATACAAAGTTGTGCCATGTCCTTTGAACCGCACCGACTGACAACCTACCTCCGCGAGGTTGCTGAAGCGTTCCACCGGTTTTATCATCAGCACCGGGTAATCGGCGACGACAAGGGGCTGATGCAAGCGCGGATCGCCGCATGTTTAATGGCAAAAACTGTGATTGCCAACGGCTGCAGCGTTTTGGGCGTCAGCGCACCGGAAAAAATGTAGGTTGACTTTTTCCTGTGCGTTCTCTATATTTTGTCAGCATAATCAGGAACGAAGGCATCCCATCTCTCTTGCTACTCGGTTTTCTCAATCATTTTCCTCTATTATTGACGTCTTTTGCGCTCGGACATGATTCCATTGCGCGATTGCTTTGTCTCGTAACGACTTAGGGCGTCAATTCGTTGATTTTTCTAGACAATTGTCGTAAATTAGTAATTGTTCGTTCGCAAGTTTTTCTGTTTGCGAAACGCCACAAGGAAGAGAGCTATGTTTCACACCGGAACTATTCATGATGTCGTCATCAGGGATCTGAAAAAGTACACTGATGCACGCGGTTGGCTCTCTGAGTTATTTCGAGAAGACGAAATTGAAAAAAAATATCTCCCCGCTATGGCGTATATATCAATGACGAACACCGGCATCGCCCGGGGTCCGCACGAACATGTTGACCAGACAGACGTTTTCGCGTTCATTGGGCCGTCGAATTTCAAGATCTATTTGTGGGACAATAGAAAAGAGTCGCCGACGTTCCAATCGAAATTTGTTTTCATTGCAGGTGAGGAGGCGCCGAGATCGGTCATCATCCCTCCGGGGGTGGTTCACGCGTACAAAAATGTCGGAAGCTCGCTCGGAATGGTGGTCAACTTCCCCAATAGGCTTTTTGCAGGCAGGGGGAAAAAAGAGCCTGTCGATGAGATTCGCCACGAGAATCAATCAGACTCCGAATTCACATTAGACTGATTTTGCAAATGAAAAATATTCTTGTAACCGGCGGTGCGGGATTCATCGGGAGCAATTTTGTTCGTTACATGCTACAAAAGCATCCGACGTATAGGATTATCAACTTCGACCTTCTGACCTACGCGGGGAATCTCGGAAATTTGGAAGAGATCGAACCCGGCTCGCAGTATGCATTTGTGAAGGCGGATATTTGCGACAAGGGTCGTGTGGAAGAGAGTTTTCGGGAATACTCAATTGATGCCGTTGTGCATTTTGCGGCCGAATCACATGTAGACCGGAGCATTCTGGGACCGGCCGTTTTTGTTCAAACGAACGTCCTCGGGACAAGCGTACTGCTTGAAGCCTCGAAGCAATACGGTGTTGAACGCTTCGTTCACGTCTCCACCGATGAAGTATATGGATCCCTTGGTGCATCCGGAAAATTTAGCGAAACGACCCCCCTTCATCCAAACAGTCCTTATTCAGCGACCAAAGCATCGTCGGACTTACTTGCGCTCGCATATTACCACACTTTTCAAACTCCCATAAGCGTCACTCGCTGCTCCAACAATTACGGACCATATCAATTTCCTGAAAAACTGATACCGCTGATGATAGCCAATGCACTCAACGACAAACCGCTTCCGGTATACGGCGACGGATTGAATGTGCGAGATTGGCTCTATGTTCATGACCATTGTACAGCGCTCGACGCGGTGCTTCACAAAGGGAAAAACGGCGAAGTGTACAATATTGGCGGTAACAACGAAAAGACAAACATTGAAATCGTGAAGTTGATATTGCACGGGTTGAAGAAGTCCGAATCGCTGATCAAGTTCGTGCAAGACAGGCTTGGGCACGATCGACGCTATGCCATCGATGCATCGAAGATGAAGAATGAGCTTGGGTGGGCGCCTGTTCATACGTTCGAGAATGGGATTCAAGAGACCATTCGCTGGTATCTCGCCAATAAAGAATGGTGGCAGCGGATTCTCTCAGGCGAGTATCAGAGTTATTACGAAAAGCAGTATGCTCAGCGAATTCAGCCGAAGGCAGGTGCGCCTCCTGCTCAGAAGAAGGAGTTGGCTTGAAGTGAGTAAAGTAACTCCTTCGAAAAAGGTGATTAGCGTTGTCGGCGCACGCCCCAATTTCATGAAAATTGCGCCGCTTGACGGTGCGTTTCAAAAGTACCCCTCGATTTCGCATCGTATTGTTCACACGGGTCAGCATTACGATGCGAACATGTCGAAGGTGTTCTTTGATGATCTCGAGTTGCCTCATCCCAGCGTCTACCTTGGGATAGGCTCGGGGACACACGCGGTGCAGACGGCGAGGATCATGATTGAGTTTGAGAAAGTCATCCTTGCAGAGAAGCCCGATCTCGTGATGGTCGTTGGGGACGTGAATTCGACGGTGGCGTGCTCGTTGGTGTGCTCGAAACTTCTCATTCCTGTTGCACATATTGAGGCCGGTCTCCGAAGCTTCGATCGAACGATGCCCGAAGAAATCAATCGCATCGTCACCGACGCGTTATCGACCTACCTGTTCGTCTCGGAATCAAGCGGGATGAGAAACCTCAAGAACGAGGGCATCTCGGAATCGAAAATGTTCTTTGTCGGCAATGTGATGATCGACTCGCTGGTTCGGTTTCAGGCGAAAGCGCGCAAATCAAGAATAAAGAAGACCCTCGGTGTGGCGGATGCGCGGTACACTCTCGTTACTCTGCACCGTCCGAGCAACGTGGACGTTCGGGAAAATCTGACGAACCTCGTCACGACGCTCATTGAAATTTCGCGCAGCGGGCCCGTCATTTTCCCGACCCACCCACGCACGCGAAAAATGATCGATGAATTCGCACTGGGCGAGAAATTACGTCTCCATAAAGATGTGGTACTTTGTAATCCGCTGGGGTACCTCGATTTCCTTTGCTTGCTTGAATCTGCGGCGCTCGTCATTACGGACTCCGGCGGAATTCAGGAGGAGGCGACATATCTGGATGTTCCCTGCCTGACAATGCGCGAGAACACGGAACGGCCAGTAACGGTCACGGAAGGAACGAATCAGCTGATTGGATTTGACTACGCACGGATGCGATCCGAAGCTCAGAAGATTATGAGCGGTGTTGTCAAAAAGGGAAAGATTCCAGAGTTGTGGGACGGGATAGCGGCCGAAAGGATCGCAGGAATTATTGTCGAACAAATTTCAAAGAATTGAAATGGTCACGACCTTCTTCACTTTAGCGAAGCGATGCCTTCTTGTCTGCCTCGGAGGATTTCTGGCTGTTGTGCCTATTCTCGCGCAGCTCCTCGAGAAGAACGATAAGACCCTTCAACGAAAAAACGAATACGAGACTCAGATTCAACAGACCACTCAGAATGGTCGGATTGCGGTCATAGATGGTCCTGTCGATCCATCCGAGTATATTATTGGGCCAGGGGATCTTTTTGGGGTGAACGTCTGGCTGAGTCCGCCTCTCAGTTTGCAGCTACCCGTCACGCCGGAGGGGTCCATTATCATACCAACAGTCGCCGAAATTCAGCTCGCCGGGATGAACTTGATGGAGGCCAAGAGAAAGGTGATTTCTGAAATCCGAAAAAAGTATCTGAGCGGCGACATCTCATTTACTCTTCTCGCACCTCGAATGTTTGCAGTACAGGTGAGCGGATTTGGATTCACGGATATGACCGTCATCGTTCAGGCTACCGAACGGGCGGGTGATGCGATCAGCCTTGCAGAGGCGAAGACGCCTGATGAATTAAAGAAGACTTTCCAGTCAACTGAGAAGATGCTGAAGGAGTCGGTACCAGGTTCGCGCAGGAAGGTGGAGATTCAACATCGGGATGGAAGCCGTTCGAAGGCGGACATCGAACGATATATGGTGACAAAGGAATCCAAGTGCAATCCGCTGCTGCGGGATGGGGACGTTATCATTGTTCCGGCGAAAAACCTGTTGCGGGATTTTGTGGGCGTCTATGGAGCCGTCAATGCCGAAGGTGCGTATGAATTCGTCGAAGGCGACAGCCTGACCTCAATGTTGAGGATCGCTCGCGGATGTTCCCCCCTGGCGGACAGTGGTCTCATTGAAATAACACGTTCCGATGAGCTGGGCAATACTAATCGCACGTCATCGTATGATATTCGAACGATTCTTGCCGGAAGGATGCGTGATATGGCTCTGCAGCGCGGCGACAGGATCGTGGTCAAAGAGAAGATTGAATTGCGGCGTGACTATAAGGTTCGTGTTGACGGAGAAGTACTTCGGCCCGGATATTATCCCGTGACGAAAGATTCGACAAAATTGACGGAGATTATTGCCGCCGCCGGAGGTTTCACCGATTTCGCCTCTCTCTCGACCTCGAAAATATTTCGGCGTTCAATCACAGAAAGGGAACTCGCGTCCGAACGGTTGGAGAGTGCACGCGGCGGTGTAACCCGCGATGACAGCGCTTATTTTGACCTGGAGACCAAGGTTCGGCTCAACCGCGAGCAGGTTGTTGCTGATCTCGTCTCCCTCTTTTCGGGTCAGGACAAGTCGAAAGATGTCTACCTCCGGGACGGCGATGAAATTATGATCGCGTCACGGAAGAAGACGATTTACGTTTTCGGACAAGTTGTCAATCCCGGCCATATTCCGTTCCTTCGCGGGGAAGACTACCGTTACTATGTGCAGAAGGCAGGAGGATTCACGGAGTACGCGCGTGAAGGGGACGTGCGCATCATTAAGGCCAACACTAAGCAATGGCTGGCGCCGGGCGAAACCACAATTGAAGAGGGAGATTACGTCTGGATACCAAAAGAACCGTACAGGCCATTCGGGTACTATATCCAAATCTATAGCCAGGTATTCGGGATCCTCGGCACTCTCGCCACTCTCACAGTACTGGTAATTCAGGCTACAAAATAGGGCTATCTGCGCGGAAGTGTCGGATCGGGAGTGGCAGATTTTGTTAAACTCATCGGAAACCAGGTTGAAAAGAAGCTATGGCGGATTATCGAGGCAATGGCTATCGCGCGATGAAACGACGATCGCTGAAGGGGACTCCATCTGGGTCACGAAGGAACCGTACACCCCTTCTCATATTACACGACGAACTAGAGCCAGATGCTGGGAATAATTGGCACTCCGGGAACGCTTGTCGTTTTAATTCTGCAACTTAAGAAATAGGAAGAATATTATGCCGAATGATTCTCACATCGGAAAGAACGAAGATGGCGCCATCGAACTCAATCTCGTCGATTTCCTGTACGCCATCATGCGACGGAGGAAATTCCTGATCTGGTTTGTCGGTGTTGTGACGCTTATGACGCTGGTTGTCATGTTTGTGTTCGTTACGCGCTATTATGAGGGGAAAACGACCGTCATGCCTTCAAAGCAGAAGAGCCAGTTCAGTGCGTCGTCGCTGATGAAGAACGTGCTCCCATTCGCAGGGTTCGGTGCGTCAAAATCCTCCGAGGACCTAGCCTTGTTCACGACAATTCTGAACAGCCGCAATTCCTACGAACGGGTCATTGAGAAATTTAATCTCATGGAAGTCTATGACATCCGTGTGCCTGAAGAAGCGGCGAAAAAGTTGAGCGAAAGAGTCGAATTTTCCAGCAACAGCGACGACAACGCACTTGAAATAAAAGTCTTCGATCCCGACTCATCTCGCGCAAGGGCGATGGCGGGATACTTCATCACCGTGCTTAACGACATTTACATCGAGATGAATTCGCGGGAAGCCCGGAATAACCGCGAGTTTATCCAACGGCGGTATGAACGGCTTCTCCTTGATCTGAAGAGCGCGGAAGACTCCTTGCGCGCCTTTCAGGAACGGTACGGTGTTTACACCGCAAACGATCAAGTGAAGGCAGCGATCATTGTCGCTGCGGAACTTGAAGGAAAGATCGCCCTTCGAGAGGTTCAGCTTGGAGTTCTCGAAAGGACCATGACGGCGACGAATCCTGAACTGGAAGAGGTGAAAGCGGAAGTGGCAGAATTAAAGAAGAGGCGTCGCGAAATGACCGTAGGGGGGGGGAGGGAGAAAGGGGCCAACATCTTTGTTCCGTTTGAGCAGGTACCGGAGCGTGCCATCGAGTACCTCCGCGCATTTCGCGAAGTCGAGATTCAAACCAAGTTGCAGGAAACCCTCCTGCCTTTATTTGAACAGGCAAAGATTGAAGAGAACAGGGATACCCCGACAGTTGTCGTGCTGGATCCTCCGACGGTTTCCAGCCGGCCCGTGAAGCCGCGGAGACTAATTATCACGGCAATCGTTTTATTTTTGGGGCTCATCGTCGGCGTACTTTTGATCTTCGTTCGCGACTTTCTTGACAGGATGCGGGAAAAGAATGCACCAATTCACGACGGCAAACTTGCCTACATCATGCAGAATCTCAAACCACGCAATTTTATTTCATTTGACAAATAGGGAGTAGGAGTTGGGAGACCGCTTCGCGTGAGTGTGGACTGGAGTCGCTGGAACAATTTTCGACTGATCCGCTCCGCCGAGGCTAAGGTCATTTTCAACGTTTCCTTTTTCACCCATGTCCACTACGTTCGAGAGTTCCGAATCGCAATGCCCTCTTTGCGGAACGGAGCAGGTACAAGGCTATTATGAGGCAGAAGAGATGATGATTGGTCTCCGCGAGCGATTCCGGTACTGTAAATGCTCGGGCTGCGGAAGTCTGCGTCTGATGGAACCGCCGGCTGATCTGTCCAAGTATTATCCGTCCGAATACTATAGTTACGATTGGAAGGCGGTCAAGGAGGGATACGCAACCAGGCTCAAACGCGCTTTCAGGAGGCTCCGAGTTCTCTCTGTCTTAGAGGACCCGTCCACGCTTGGGAAGATCGCCAACCTCGTGCGCCCCGCCCCCAAGCAGATTGAATGCCTGAAGGGTCTAGGGATTTCGCGCGATGACTTTATCCTCGATGTTGGTTGCGGAGTAGGGGCGATTGTCAACGAGTTGGCAAACGCGGGATTCAAGCATGTAAGGGGAATCGATCCGTATCTTTCAAAGCCGATTCTCTACGACACCGGTGCTGCAGTGGAAACGGCAGAACTCAATGAGCTCCCCCGTCGGGAGGAATGGGATGTGATCATGATGTCTCATGTCCTGGAGCATCTTCCGCGCCAGCATGAGAGGTTCGAGGAGGTCCGCCTTCGCCTACGCATCAATGGATTGTTTATTGTTCGCGTCCCCCTTGTGGATTCTGCAGCATGGGAGAAATACGGAGTGCACTGGGTCCAACTAGATGCACCCCGCCATTTCTTTCTCCATACCAGGAAGAGTCTCGCAATCCTCTCCTCTAAGCATGGATTTGCGTTGCAGTCAGTTCGGTACGATTCAGACGCTTTCCAGTTTTGGGGGAGTGAACAGTACCTCAATGGTATTCCGCTGATGCATCATCAATCGTATGCACGGAGTCCCCGGCAATCTCCTTTCAGTGCCGGCCAGATAGCCGATTTCAGCCGGCGCGCGCTCGAGCTTAACGCACAGGGATTGGGAGATCAGGCGTCCTTTGCGTTTCGGAGGATCAACTGATGACGAGTTCCATACCTGCCTCTCAGAAAAGGATGTAATGTGACTCGCCACTTTTATTTCACACGAAACTTCTCACTGGTGTTTGTATTAGGCTTCGTGGGCCAGATTCTGATTTTTGTCGGAAACGTTTACCTCGCGAATGTCCTGGGTCCGTCGAGCTTTGGGATCCTGACATATGCCCAGACCATGGTGCTCTATTTCGCAGTAATCGCCGACAGCGGGTTGCAAACGATCGGCACCCGAAGGGTTGCCCAGCCGAACGAGCAAGCGCCCGTCGTCCTCAGAGAAATTCTGACGTTGAGGATGCTGCTTTCGTTTGCAGTTTATGCGCTCCTGATTCCTTTTTCACTGTTCATCATACCGTCGGCTGCGGAACAATCGTTGACCCTCGTCGTCGGTCTGAGCGTCTTCCCGCTCGCATTTCTTCTTGAATGGTTTTTTCAAGGCCTCGAGCGGTTTGCCATCGTCGTGGTTTCGCGGCTCGTGCGTGGCATAACATATCTGGGCTTATTGACACTTTTTGTGCACACGAATACCGACGCGATGCGATCGGCGATCGTGTTCGTCGCGAGCTATTGCCTCCCAACACTGATTCTCTTGTGGCTCTCGAGGAGATGGCACTCAGCAGGTGGGCGAAAAACCGTGAACCTTTCACTTCTCGTGCTCGCTCTTCCAATTGGGCTGTCGGCGCTGTTGAATCAAGTAAACTTCAATTTCGGTACTCTCGCCGTTGGAATGTTCCATACGCACGTTGCTGTCGGTGAATACAGCGCAGCCAATCGTATCATACTGTTTGTCGAAAGCTTCATTGCAACAAACGTGGTAGTTGTTCTTCTACCGTTGTTATCCCGCAAATTCAAAGAGTCGACGAGCAATTTCACCAGTCTCGTGAGATACCTAATCCGAATGGCGTTACTCGTTGCACTGCCGATAGGCATTAGCGTTACACTCCTCGCCGCCAGTCTTCTACATGTGCTCTATCCTGTCGGTTATGACGACGCAATTCCGGTATTCCAGATCTCGATTTGGGCTGCGATGATTGTCTTGGTACGCTCGATCTACGATACTTGCCTTATCGCCATTGAGAAGCAACGGCAGTTTCTTGCCTCCGCACTGATCGGCGCAGGTATCAATATAGCACTCAACGTACTCCTGGTCCCGCACTACGGAATATCGGGAGCGGCATACGCAAGCGTAGGCACCGAGCTCTCGATGTTTGTGTATGTGTTTTCCGTGACCTCCTTTCACCACCTCGGCGATCTTCTCAGGGATGTGGCAAAACCGCTCGCATCGTGCGCGGTCATGGCTCTGTTCCTGCTTGCGTTTCATCTGAGCCTTCCGCTCCAAATTGTTATTGGCGTGGCCGTCTACGGTCTCGCACTCTACTTGGTAGGAGGATTGCGTGAACTCAAGTTCGGAGGCGCGTTATGACGCCAGCCTCGGTGGCCATTATTGTCCTGAACTGGAATAACTACTCTGAGACGATCGAATGCTTGAACTCACTCGAAAGAATAACCTATCCACGATATGAAATAATTCTAGTGGACAACGGCTCGACGGATCGATCGGAAGAGATCCTCCGCGAGCGGTTTCCCCGGTTGACAATTCTTCAGACGGGGAAGAACCTCGGCTTTTCCGGAGGCAATAACCTTGGAATTCGAAGCGCCTTGGAGAAGGAGCACTCATACATACTCCTGCTAAACAACGATACGCTCGTTGAGCCTGAGTTTCTCAACAGCATGGTCCAACAGGCTGAGGGGGACCCTGCAATCGGGCTGGTCGGCCCAAGGATTTTGTACAACGACAAGCGTGGGATTGTTTGGTTTGCTGGAGGGAGCCTTCCCTGGTGGAGGGCCGGTGGTTTTCATGACGGATTCGGGGCGGACGACAATGTGCGCTGGAGGACAGTGCATGACACGGAATTTCTCACCGGATGCGCTCTCCTCATCCGGAGGGAGGTGTTCTACAGAGTTGGTTTCCTCGATGAGGATTTTTTTCTCTATTGTGAGGATGTTGATTATTGCTATCGTGTCAAGAAGGCCGATTATCGTCTTCTGTTCGATGGGAGAAGTACGATTTACCACCGAGTGAGCAATACGACAGGTGGAATGATGTCCTCGATATCTCTTCGTTATACATTTAGAAATCGCCTTTTGTTCGCAAAAAAGAATTTGTCATTGCTTCAATATGTGGTCGCTCTCGGGTACGTTTCTGCAACGGTTGCATCCAAATGTTGCCTCTGGGTGCTCTTCGGCCATTTGGCCGATGCGAAAGCGATCGCGGCGGGGCTTTGTGATTACTGGGCCTCTCGCGTCGGCAAAATTGAGGAGCTCGCGTAGAGCATGTCATCGACTCACATAAAGCTACGATCTATCCCGGTATACTTCAACGCTGCAACGATGATCTACTTACTTGCCTTCGTCTCGTGCATCGTCATCAGTCTCTTCTTCCCGAGGCTGCTGGGTTATTCTGAGGACACATGGTCTGGGTATTACCTCACTATCGGTAAACTTCTCAATATCTGGGGAGCGTTCTTCGGAGCGGTCGTTGGGATCGTCGCATTCTATATAGTACTTTCCGGTCTGCATGTGGCGAATGAAGATTCATTTCTTCGGTTACGGCTCAGCCGCATGGAGCTTGTCCTGGTGCTCATATTCCTCTATAATTTTGTTTCATTCATCGTCGGTCTTGTCGTGGGTTCGCCCTTGAGTTATCTTGTCGGTGACACGTTCAAGGGAGCGCTGATTCCGTTCCTCTATTTTGTTGGAAAGCGCAGTTTTATCTCCCCCGAACGTGTGTGGTCATTCATGATCATTCTCCTTGTCGGAGAAACATGCATCATGGCGGTCCCGGGGCTCATCACCATTAATTTCGCAGGCAGGACCTTTCTCTACACGCTTTTTTTCACTTTGTTCTATGAGGAGAACAACAGGAGGAGGAAACTGCTCTATCTCGCGGGGACGGTCTACGCCCTCTATATCGTTGTTGCGACCGCGGCATTCAGGGGCACGATAATCATATTTCTCGTTATCGTTGCGGCGAATATTATTTTCAGCATACGCAAGACGAATATCGTCAGGCAGTTTTCCTGGCTTGTTGCCGGCATCGCACTCTTCGTGGCCGGTACGGGGCTTTTTGGCCTAGATCTCGAGAAGGACCTCGAAAGAGTGTCCGGGAGGTTTGCCTCGACGCTTACAGGGAAAAGAGAAAAGTTCGGTTTTGAAGAATCGGTGTTTCAACGCATAGGAGAGACCCAGAATGTCGTGGAATCTCTCCAGAGAGCCGGGGTTGTCGGGATGGTGGTAGGACTCGGCAATGGGGCGATGTTGAACAATACATGGATCACCCCCTCCGAGAAGGCCGTCTATAAAACGCAATTCAAACACAACATTTATATAACGCTAATCTCAGTGCTGTTTCGGCAGGGATTGATCGGCGTGACCTTATATGCGTTGTTGTTCTGGTATACTCTTAAGAAATTGTGGGAATTGAAAAGATTCAAAGAAATACTCAATCGGGATAGAGTATGGGTGTATTATAAATTCTTGATTCTGTATCATCTCGGTGTTATCCTAATGAGCTTTATCGTATATATGTACGTTGGGAACATAATAATTGCTTTCACCCTAGCTTTGATTGAGTATTTATCGAAGTCTCTTAAAGAGAGATCGAGCTTGAAGTTGGGATCATAGTCATTAATTCTGTCGTGAAAAAATTTAACCCCGGAAAACTTTTTTACGGAAAGATGCTTGATGCAATGGTTGGATTTCTGTTCCTTCTCTTTAACAGAAAAGATGAGTTGAAGCGAATTCCCTTGCGCGAGATTTCTCCTCAAAGGATAGTGGTAATTGAATCTCATCTCATCGGCGATGTTGTTATGGCAATCCCCGCTTTGTCTGCTCTAAGAAGGAGATTCCCTTTGTCTGTCATTACTCTTGTCGGAGGTGATTGGGCAGAGGAATTGCTTGCAAATCAACACTTAGTTGATAGATTTATGATTATCAGATTCCCTTGGGCCACTTACGATTTCTCTCTTAAAAACATAATTAAGATGTTAACGACATTAAGAAAGATAAGAAGTGAGCAATGGGATTTAGGGATAGACCTGAGGGGAGATTTTCGCAATATCGTTTTTTTATACTTAACAAAAGCGTTTCGTCGGGTGAGCTATGATTTTACTGGTGGTGGATATCTTCTTACCGATATCATAAATGACGAGCCTTCGTTGACACATTTAATTGATCATCACTTGAATCTTGTTAAACAGCTGGGATGTAGCTTAAATGCGAAGGAGCCTGAGATCAGTGTGAGTGAAATGCAGATTCAAGAAGCGTGTGCGATTCTTGAGCTTCCCGAGAGAACTTCCAACCAGTGTATCATAGGTATTCATCCGGGGGCTAGTCAATTGCTCAAGCAATGGAAGCTTGAAAGGTTTGCATCTCTCGCCGACCAATTGATTGAGAATTCAAAGTTCAAGGTAATTTTTTTTGCTGGACCAAGAGAAAAAGAAGTTATGCAGAGTATAATTACTCGTATGCACAACCGCCCGTTTGTGGTCAGTCAACCGTTAAGCATTATACCTGCCTTGTTTAAATTGTGCAACGTGTTCCTTGGTGTTGATAGTGGGGCGGTGCATATTGCGGCTGCGGTTGGCATTCCAACCATTGTTCTTTTTGGGCCCGTAGATCCAAATTCTTCTAAGCCTATGTCTCCAAAGACCACAATTATTATCAAAGAAGGATATTCGTGTCGTCCATGCGACTTGGCGAGATGCGTGCAGCCAAACAATAATTGTATGGATGCGTTGGAAGTAGTTACAGTATATAAGGCTATACTACTGGTTGCACGACAGAATGGTTTTCACATACCCCTCACCTGATACGATAGAAAAAAATTTCTTCTTATGTCTAAGGTAAGTAATAAAATTAGAATACTCTCACAATATTTTTATCCCGATGTGGCGACAACTGGTCAATTGTTGACCGACTTGGCTGTTGGACTCGCTTCACGACAATTTGAAGTAGAAGTGCTGACGGCGTTTCCTTCGTATGGTTCAAGAATAGAAGCGAGTCGAAGAGAAAGTTTTCGAAACATTTCAATTCATAGGCTATGGTCAACGCGGTTAAATAAGAATTCAAAGTTCGGAAAAATTTTTAATTCGATTACTTTTTTTCTTTCAGTGCTCATTGCTCTTTTGTTTTCGCGTTCCACATGGCCTTTGCTCATAGTCTCAAATCCGCCATTTCTTCCGTTTGTTGGATATATTCTCAGAAAAATTCGGAATATTCCATTTATTTTTTTGGTACATGATGTATACCCCGACATTGCCATTCGTTTGGGATATCTTTCTCCTAAAGGACTAATTCAACGATGTTGGAATTTGATAAATGTTTTAATCTTGCGTTCATCATCCCACATTGTCGTCCTTGGTGACTCGATGAAAGATGTTGTGAGTAAGAAAATGGTATCTGCTGGAATCCATGAATCGAAACAGAAAATTTCAATTATTCACAATTGGGCAGATGAGGAAATCATCAGACCGGTGGCTAAAAGTGAAAACCTCTTTCTCAGACGGTATGGATTAAAAGGGAAATTTATCGTTCAGTATTCCGGAAACTTAGGATTGTTTCACGAATTAGAGAATGTAATTGAAGCGGCAAGTAAGATTAACGACCCAGATTTTGTTTTTCTCTTTATCGGCGAGGGAGGAAAGAAAACAAAGCTGGAAAAAATGGTTGCAGAATACGGATTGACCAATGTAATGTTTTTACCATACCAGGATTTTTCAGTCTTGACTCATTCTCTTTCGGCGGCTGACGTGGCAATCGTCAGCCTCGAAGAAGGAATTGAAGGTCTTGCAATGCCAAGCAAGCTTTATACTATTATGGCATCAGGAACGCCGATTGTTGCATTCTGCGACCCAAATTCCGACATTGCAGATATCCTCAACGTCTCTCAATCCGGTTTTGTATTTCGTCACGATGACATCGATGGGTTTGTAGCGAAACTGAAGGAGTTGAAGGGAGATCGGTCGTTGTTACAAAGGATGAAAATCAATGCGCGGCTCTATTTCGAGGAACATTTCACGTTCGAGAAGGCACTTGTGAAGTACGAAAAGATATTGCTTTCATTAAAGGTCGAGGAAAGATGACTCGCACGGAACTCAAGGGTGTTCTTTTCCTGAGCGACTTTGTCATGTTCCAGATGGCCTGGGTATCTTATTTCTATCTTCGGGTGCGAAGCGGGTTGTTCGTTGCCAGTTACCTTCCTGATTTTTGGTTGCCGGCAGCAGTCATCTACGCATACTGGGTAGTGGTATTTCTTTTCTTTGGACTGTATGGGTCGTGGCATGCGAAATCCCGCGTCGACGAGTTTGCTTTGGTATTCAAGGCTACGGTATTTGGTGCGCTCGTCATCTTCTTTGCCATTTTTCTTGACGACGCGTACGGTAGGGCGCAAGTCGATTCTCGGCTCCTCATCGCGTTATACTGGGCCATGGTCCTGTTTTTTGTGGGGGGAGGCCGATTATGTGTTCGAACGATTCATCGACGCTTCCTGCTGTTGGGCGTCGGACTGCGGAATGCCCTTATTGTTGGCTGGAATGAGAAGGCAAGGCGACTTCACGATTTGGTTGAACAACATCGGGCGCTCGGCTATCAGGTTGTCGGCTTTGTGAAGGTCGATAAGCGGAAGACAGGCGTTGAATACAAAGGGTCTCGCGTGATCGGCAGTACGGACGAATTGCCGGCGTTGATCGAAAAGCATTCCGTGAAGGAGATACTCATCGCGCTTGAATCTACGGATCACGACAAGCTCCTCAATATCATTGCCCGTTGCAATGGTCACGACGTCAGCATGAAAATATTACCCGATATGTACGATATCATCAGCGGCCAGGCACGCACAAATCAGATCTACGGAGTTCCGCTCATCGAAATAATGCCGGAGATAATGCAGCCATGGGAACAGAGCATGAAGCGTCTGATGGACATTCTCGTTTCCTTCTTTGTACTCACACTTTCCTCGCCGTTATGGATTGTGATTGCGATAGCGATCAAAATGGACACTCCTGGACCGATTGTCTACAGCCAGGAACGCGTCGGAAAGGATGGAAAGGGCTTCAAGATGCATAAATTCCGCTCAATGCGTGTCGATGCGGAAAAGGATTCCGGCCCGGTCTGGGCTCCGAAAAACGATATGCGCGTGACGAAGATTGGAAGAATTTTGCGCAATTCCCGCCTGGACGAAATCCCGCAATTCATAAACGTGCTTGACGGCGATATGAGCCTCGTCGGACCTAGGCCCGAGCGCCCGTTTTTCGTCGAAAAACTGTCGAAAGAGATTCCGCTCTATCACCGGCGGTTAAAGGTTCGTCCGGGAATCACCGGCTGGGCGCAGATCAAACAAGGATATGATAGATCAATTGAGGATGTGAAATCAAAGGTGCGGTACGATTTATTCTATATCGAGAACATGTCGTTTCGTATGGACATTAAAATTCTTTTGAATACTTTTTATATCATGCTTAGCGGGAAAGGTCATTAAGAGGCACACATGCCCAAAGCACTTGTCATAACGCCAACATACAACGAGGCAGTCAACGTTCCAAACCTTGTCCCGAAGGTTTTGCGCCAGTCGTCCGACATTGAGATTCTTATCATTGACGACAATTCCCCGGACGGAACGGCAAACCTTGTGAAGGATCTTGCCCGCACTAATCCCCGTGTTCACCTTCTTGAACGACCCAAGAAAATGGGTCTCGGAACCGCATACGTCGAGGGTTTTAGATTTGCGATCGAGAAGAAGTACGACTACGTTTTTGAGATGGACGCAGACTTTTCCCATAATCCGAAGGAGCTCCTCAATTTTCTGTTGAAAATTCAGGAATACGATCTCGTCATCGGATCGCGATATATACGCGGCGTGAGTGTAGTATACTGGCCGTTCCGTCGACTACTCCTGAGCTATTTTGCGAATCTCTACACGAGGGTGATCACCGGCATGCCGGTCAAGGACGCAACGAGCGGCTTCAAATGCTATCGCCGGGAGGTGCTCGAGAGCATCAACCTCGACGAGATCCGTTCGAACGGCTACGCTTTTCAAATTGAAATGAATTTCAAGGCATGGAAGAAGGGATTTCGGCTGTGTGAAATCCCGATTATCTTCGTCGACCGCGATAAGGGTGAATCGAAGATGTCGAAGAACATCGTGTATGAAGCTGCGTTCATGGTATGGAAGTTGAAGCTGCGCAGCGTGCTTAAATTGCTGTAAACGCGCCTCATGGACATTTCAGTCATTATTGTCAACTACAACGTGCGCGATTTTCTAAAGAACGCGCTCGTCTCTGTCCTCAAGGCTCTCGCAGATCTTGAGGGAGAGGTGTTCGTAGTTGACAATGCTTCGGATGATGGTAGCTGTGACATGATCCGCCAGTCGTTCCCGCACGTTCATCTAATTGCTAACAGCGTCAACGTCGGATTCGCGAAGGCGAATAACCAGGCCCTTCTCCTCGCCGGCGGCAAGTACCTAATGCTCCTTAATCCGGACACGATAGTCCAGGAAGACACCTTCCAGACTCTCATAAAATTCTTTAAGGAGAACAGCGATGTTGGGATGGCGGGGTGCAAGATCTTGAATCCAGACGGATCGTTCCAGCTTCCCTGCCGCCGCAGCTTCCCAACGCCCTGGGTCGCATTCACAAAAGTCTCGGGTCTGAGTTCGGTGTTCGGATCTACAAAGCTTTTCGGCAAGTACAATCTCACCTACCTCAACCCGGATGAAAATTATGAAGTCGACGCTGTCAGCGGTTCGTGCATGATGCTTCGCCGAGAAGTGTACCAATCCATCGGTGGACTCGACGAAGATTTTTTTATGTACGGCGAGGACCTGGATTGGTGTTATCGCGTCCAGAAATCGGGGTGGAAAGTCTTCTACGTGGCAGACACAAAAATCATTCATTACAAAGGGGAGAGCACGCGACGGAGCGACATTGATGAGCTGAAAATTTTTTACAAAGCGATGCGTCTTTTCGTACGCAAACATCATCAAGGATCTCTCATCTTCGAATCTATTATTGAATTCGCGATCGATGCCAGCCGTTTGCTCGCCGCCATGGCACGGTTCGGCAAACCGTTTTTGGTCTCGCTCATCGATTGCGCAATTGTCGTTGGGACGATTCTCATTGCAACCTACGCGTGGACGAACAAATTCTCGTATCCTCCATACGCATATCCGTGGGTATTTGTAGTTCCGTCACTCATGGTGATACTCTCATTGTATTCTGCGGGCGTATACTCGTATCGAAAACTCTCCATATCGCGGTCGTTCAGCGCAGTGCTCACGGCCTATGTCGTGATCTCTGCCCTGACAGCGTTTCTAAAACACTATGCGTTTAGCCGCGTCATCATGGCGATCTCCGGAGGGTTAAGCCTGTTGGTGATTCCGGGATGGAGGTTGATCGTTCGGCTAATAGGCGCGGGCGATACGCCTTCCCGCAAAACGCTGTTCGGCAGGCGGACGCTCATTGTCGGCGTGGAGAACGCGGGGCAGGAAGTGATGAAAAAATTGCGCAATAGACCAGGCGAAGGATACTCCGTCGTGGGTTTCATCGACATAAACCGACAACGGCTAGGACAAAAAATCCTCGGAGTGGAGATTCTCGGCAGCGTCGATACTATTGGGAAGGTGATCAATGACTACAGGGTCAGCGACGTTATTTTTTCCGCCGATACGATTCCGTATTCGACAATCCTCTCTGTGATCAGCAGAAGCCGAAGCCGGATGGTGGACTTCAAGCTCGTTCCTAATTCGCTCGAGGTAATCATCGGTAAGACGCGTATCGACCAGCTTGATGAGATTCCATTCATAGAATTGCAGTACAATATTGACCGGACCGGGAATCGAATTACCAAGCGCGCGGTCGATATTCTTGTCTCCCTTTTTCTTTTGATTTCGTCCGTGCCTTTTGTATATTTCATCCGATTGTTTTCACGCTCACAACCATCCGCTTTTTCATCAGCAATGCTGGCAATGCCGAAGGTGCTGCGCGGTTCGATGTCTCTCATCGGACGTCCGCACACTGGAACCAATGTCGTTCCGTCGTTAACAGAAAACGGCATTTATCGGGGGAAGTATGGTGTCACCGGAATTGTTCAGGTTCATTCCGACCGCGCATTGGCCGACGAAGAGCGCGAGCAGTACGAATTGTACTACGCGAAAAATCAATCATTAATGTTGGACTTTGAAATTTTCTTGAAAGCCGTGGTGAACGCAATTCGTCGCACGGCATGAACACTTTGGAGCGCCTATGGCAAAAGTTGTTTTGGATTTTGAGAAACCGGTCATCGAGTTGGAACAGAAGATTGAGGAAATGCGGAAGCTTTCCGACAACCTGGACATTGCAGATGAAATAACAACCCTGGAGAAGAAAGTGGGTCAACTCCGCGAAAATATTTTTTTAAACCTCACCCGATGGCAAAAAGTGCAGCTTGCTCGCCATCCCGAGCGCCCCTATACGTTAGATTATATCGCGATGATGACGACCGGATTCATCGAATTACACGGAGATAGAACATTCGGTGATGACAAATCCATTGTCGGCGGATTTGCGAAATTGGACGACCAGGCAGTGATGGTGATCGGTCATCAAAAAGGGAGAGACACCAAATCGAATTTGTACCGGAATTTTGGGATGCCGCAGCCGGAAGGATATCGCAAAGCGCTGCGCTTGATGCACCTTGCAGCGAAGTTTAAGAAACCGGTCATCACCCTGCTCGACACCCCCGGCGCTTATCCGGGCATCGAAGCCGAAGAGCGGGGACAGGCAGAGTCGATTGCGCGAAACCTTCGCGAGATGTCCTGCCTTCCTGTGCCCATTATCGTTGTTGTTATCGGTGAAGGGGCGTCGGGAGGTGCGCTGGGAATCGGCGTCGGCGACAGAATATTGATGCTGGAGAACACCTGGTATTCCGTGATCGCGCCGGAGTCATGCTCCTCTATTCTCTGGAGAAGCTGGGAATACAAAGAGCAAGCCGCTGAAGCGCTTCGATTGACGGCAAATGATTTGTTAGAGCAAAAAATTATCGATAGAATTGTCTCCGAACCTCCCGGCGGCGCTCACCGCAATCCGCAGCAGGCGGCGGCAGTGTTGAAAGACATCTTGCTCGAGGAGTTGCGTCCTCTCTTGAAAATGAAAACGGATAAGTTGATCGAACAGAGGATTGAAAAATTCAGCGCAATGGGCGAATGGAATGAATAACAGCGCAATAAAATTTGTATCGGATGTACGGGTCCGCTATGCTGACACGGACCAGATGAAAGTTGTCTACTACGGAAAATTCTTCGAATACTTCGAACAGGGCAGATCGGATCTGCTCCGGTTTGTCGGAATGCCGTACCCAGAAATAGAAGCGATGGGGATCTATCTTCCCGTTATCGAGGCAGGGTCGAAGTATAAACATTCCGCGCGTTACGATGATTTACTCCACGTGGAAACATCGTTGAATGAAATGCCGATTGCGCGGGTCCGGATCGAGTACCGCGTGTTTCGAAACGACGAGAGTGAGCCGATGGCGGAGGGTTTCACCGTGCATAGTTTTATCAACGCGCATACGGGGAAACCCACCCGTGCGCCATTGAAATTCCTCGAGGTGCTCGATGCTGCCTTCAAGAAAAACAAGGCGAAAGGGCCGGCCGATGGTAAAACAGGAGTTACTTGATATTCTTTGCTGTCCTAAATGCAAGGGCGACCTGGCGTACAAACCGGCGGACGGCACACTGACGTGCAAAAAGTGCGGCAAAGTATACAAAGTGAAAGACGACATTCCCATTATGTTGGTCGAAGAAGATGAGCGTTGACCTGCTCCATGATAGTAAAATCAGCCGGTTGATTGAACAGGCGCTGCACGAAGATATCGGTTTCGGAGACGTTACGAGCGAGTCGATCATCCCCGAAGAACAATTAGGACGCGCCGTCCTTCAAGCCAAGGAAAACGGGATCGTCTCGGGAGTGGAGATCGTCAGTATCATCTTTCAGTACGCCGACAGCCAGATCACTACAACGGCGCATGCGAGCGATGGCGGGATGGTGGCTCCCGGATTCGTCATTGCCGGTATTGATGGTCCTATCCGTGGGATTCTCCTTGGTGAGAGGGTTGCGCTGAATTTTTTGCAGCGCATGTCCGGTATCGCAACGCTTACGCACAAGTACGTTCATGCGGTCGCCGGAACGAACGCCAAAATTACCGACACGCGTAAAACGGCTCCGGGCCTTCGTATGCTCGATAAGAAAGCGGTTCGCGACGGTGGCGGAGTGAATCACCGTTACGGATTGGACGAAATGGTCCTTATTAAAGACAATCACATCACTGCGGCGGGAAACATCGGCAAGGCTGTTGCGAAATGTCAGGACTACCTCCGGTCACAAAACCTCAAAGTCAGGATTGAGGTAGAAACTACCTCCGTTACACAAGTGGAGGAAGTGCTGAAATGCGGTGGGGTCGACAGAATAATGCTGGACAACTTTGACGTGGAGGCGATGGCACGGGCGGTTCAACTGATTGATCACTCCCTAGAAGTAGAAGCATCTGGGGGTGTCACTCTCCATACGGTACGTGCGATCGCCGATACGGGCGTCGATTTCATTTCTGTCGGTGCACTGACCCATTCCCCAAAAGCACTCGACATTTCTCTCGAGCTGGTCCCTTAAGCATGTTCTCCCAAATCAAGAGGCTTGGTGCAGATACCGCGATCTATGGCATTAGCACGATCATCGGCCGCTTCCTCACATTTCTCCTCGTTCCTTTCTATACCAATGTTCTCACAACATCCCAGTACGGGATTGTGGCGAACGTCTATTCCTACATTGCATTCTTGAACGTCCTCTATAGCTATGGGATGGAATCGGCGTATTTCCGATATGCATCGACTCTCGAGACCGGCGATGCGAAGGAGAAATTCAGCACGCCCCTCTTTTCCATTGCGGCTACCTCGACAGTATTCTCGGGTTTGATCGTTGCATTCGCAGTCCCGCTGACTCACGTTTTTCTGATCAGGGAGAGCCTGTATCCCATTTTGTACTACAGCGCAGGAATTCTGTTCTTCGATGCACTGGTGATCGTGCCGTTCGCCTCGCTTAGATTGGCGCGCCGGGCAAAGTTCTTCGCAACTCTGAAGACCATTAATATCGTCTCAAACGTAACTTTCAACATCGTTTCTCTCCTTTGGCTCAAATGGGGAGTTGAGGGGATCTTCATCAGCGGTCTTGCTTCGTCTGCACTGACGTTCGTTTTACTGATTCCGCACATCGTCAAGAACTCCACCTGGAAATTCTCCTCTACATTGTACTCGGCGCTTCTTAAATTCGGTTTACCCTACATTCCCGTGGGGTTATCAGGCATGGTGCTGCAAGTGATCGACCGCCCGATGTTGATAGCATTCACCAACGAGAGCAACGTTGGGATTTATCAGGCAAATTACAGGCTTGGCATTTTCATGAATCTGGTGACGTCGATGTTCGATTACGCGTGGAAACCATTTTTCCTTTCTCACGCGAAAGATGAGAACGCGAAAACCTTGTTCGCGCGAGTCTTGACCTATTTTCTTCTTGCGATGTGTGGCATATTTCTTTTCCTCTCGTTCTTCATTTCGGATTTGGTTCAGATACAAATATTTGGCAGGCACATCATTCACCCAGATTATTGGGTAGGGTTGGGGGTAGTTCCAGTTGTGCTGCTGGCGTATATTTTCGGCGGCATTTCGATCCACCTGAATGCCGGGATCTTCATCGAAAAGAAGACGGCATATCTTCTTCCGACTTCAATCCTCGGCGCGCTTTCGAACATTGTGGCAAATCTCATTCTAATCCCGAAATACGGCATTATGGGTGCTGCCTATGCGACGTTGATCGCATATGCTCTCTCCGCGTTCGCCTTGTATTTTATCGTAATAAGATTCTATACCATCGAGTACGAACTCGGAAGATTAATCAAACTGGCGTTGTCGATCGGCGTAATCTATTCTCTGTTCGTTGTTGTGCAAACTCAGGGCATCTCCTCGATTATAGTGAAGCTTGGATTGTGCCTGTTGTGGCTTGTGATCCTATTTGCACTGAGATTTTTCGAGCCAGACGAAATTGCACGGGCGAAACGATTGTTGGGGCGATAAGTTGTACGGAGGTTCGAAACCTTTGTCTTGTTCTGCAGAATGAAAGAGAATTCTCAAATTCATCTTGACATACGCACTCCCATTTTGTATATTTTGAGGCAGAATTTGTTCTTTCTAATAATTTGATGTTGGTGTCCCGCCTATGGCGGGATGAAAAGGGAATTCCGTGAAATCCCGTCCACAAGTCGGACGGGACAAGTCGGAAGCTGACCCGCAACTGTAATCTCGAGTAGAAGCCATCTCAAAAATGCTTTGCCATTCGCCCTTCGACGCTCCCGACTTCGTCGGTCGTAGACCCGTAGGGAAGGATTGATTAACCTGTTTTTGAGATAGCTTCTAATCGTCTGTCTTTCAGCCACTGTCCCGATACATCGGGATGGGAAGGCGGACCGGATATTGAGAGAGCCAGGAGACCTGCCAACGTCACAGCGCAAAGCCTTCGAGGAAAAAAGGTCGTAAGCAATAAAGACGAACTCAATAAAGTTCAGTTTTATCAGCCCCGATTTTCTCCTTGAAGGTCGGGGTTTTTTATTGTTAGCAATCGGATAGCTTGGGGCTATCCGATTGCTGCTGGTCATTTTTTTCAACTTCTTTGAAAGGAGTCAGCAGTATGAACAGCAAATATTCATTCACCAAATACGCAGCGGCGTTGTTGTTGATTGCCGTTGCAGCATTCTCCCGAATGCTGCCGCACCCATCGAACTTCACGCCCCTCGCGGCAATTGCACTTTTTGGCGGCGTCTATCTGGACAAGCGATTCGCGTTCGTTGTTCCGATTCTTGCGATGCTGGCAAGCGACTATTTTATCGGCTTCTACGGCGAGATGTACTGGGTGTACGGAAGTTTTGTTCTGATCGGTTTGATCGGGCTATGGTTGAGGAATCATAAGAAACCGCTTCTCATTTTGGGCGGAACATTGGCAAGCTCAATCCTCTTTTTTGTTGTAACAAACTTCGGAGTGTGGATGACTCCGGGTTCTATCTACGCAAGGAACTGGTCCGGATTGGTTGAGTGCTATGTTGCTGCGATCCCATTTTTCCGGAATACTCTTGGCGGAGACCTGCTTTTCGTATCAGTGATGTTCGGATTGTATGAGCTGCTGCTTGTTTCTATAAAAAAAATGCTCACAGACCCGCAAGCGGTTGTTAGCTAAATCTGTTGTCATCTGTTGTTCTTTCTTATAGCAACGTTGGTGTCCCGCCTATGGCGGGATGAAAAGGGAATTCCGTTCATTCGGAAGCTGACCCGCAACTGTAGTCCCGATCTTACTTCCGCGTAAGATCAATTTGCTGACCCAGGATGTCACTGTGGCACTTTCGTGCCGCGGGAAGACGGTCAGAGATCGGGAGAGCCAGGAGACCTGCCAACATTCGATTCGACACCCCTTCGTGGAATGAGGATGGATTTGAAAAAATGTTCGTACAATTTTTTCTTTTTGCCCAATTTTCTTTTCACTGAAAGTTGGGCGTTTTTGTTCTGTAAAGATAATACCTTAAGATTGAAAGAAAGACTTCTTGACTAAACTTTTCTTTATGCAGTTTTTCCTTTTTAGCATTCTACTCTCCGAAGGAGATACGACGCGCGTTTTCACAATCCGTGAGATTGTCGTAACAGGAAATAGGTCGCCTGTCGCAATTGAAAAACTTGCTTCATCCGTACAAGTTGTGGATAGCGCATTGTTGGCACAAAGCAACGGATTTTCAGTGGCCGATGTGGTGAGAAATTCTGCGGGAGTCTTTTTGCAAAACTACGGCGGGAATGGTGCACTGCAATCAATCTCTATACGCGGAATGGGTTCGGAGTATTCACTAATCCTTGTGAACGGCCAACGCTACACATCATATCAAATCAGTACGGTCGATCTTGGAATTTTTTCGTTAATGGATGTCGAGCGAATTGAAATTGCGAGCGGAGGCAATTCGTCGTTATATGGTGCTGATGCAGTCGGCGGCGTTGTGAATATCATTACAAAGAAACCGAGCGGGAAAATCCAGGCTTCGGTTGCCGGCAGCATCGGCTCGTTCGGAATGAGCGGATGCCAAATGTCTGTCGGGGGTGGCGACGAGCAGTTATCATTGAGAGGCTCTGTGAGGATGGAAAATGCGCGTAACGATTTTAATTTCAATTTTAATGATGGTGTCACAAATCAGGTATTAAGGCGAGACGGCGCAGATTATTCAGTTAAGAATTATTCCCTTTCATCGAGTGCAATAGTAAGTCGCAATACTTTTGCTAATGTTTCTGTTCGCCATTCCGATGCTGAACGTGGACAGCCATCCGCCGTAACTAGCATAAGCCAAAATAATCTCGCTCGTATTCACGACAACGATGTGTTTTCAGCGGCAGCGATTGAGATTCAACAATCGCAAAACCTTCGATATTCATTGCCGTTTTCGTTTCACTACAATCACCAAACATACAGCGATCCAAATTTATTCATTGGACATTCCTCCGTGTCAAGTTATTATCGTAATCGCACAGCAAATTTTACCCCCGTTGCGACATTTTTGATTTCTGAGGGAAACCACATTGTCACCGGAATTGACGCAGCATTTGCCTCTCTTGCCAGCAATGAGTTGAAAACTTCCACGCGCACACAATTGAGCGGATTTGTTTCATCCGAACATCATTTCTATATACCGCTTGAAATCATTGTTTATCCTTCGCTTCGATATGACTCATTCAGCGATACGAAAGGCGATGTGAGTCCAAAAATTGGTGCGAATATTGGAATTCTCAATAAACCCGTATTGCGTATTCGTTCGAGTTATGGAAAAAATTATCGTGTACCGACATTCAATGATTTGTATTGGCTCCAGGGCGGCAATCCGAACCTTCAGCCAGAGCGTTCGTTGAGTTTTGACGCAGGCGTCCTTTTAGGGATAGAGTTGTTAGGTAAAATTAAAATAGAAGCGAACTATTTCTCCATTCAAGCCAAAGATAAAATTGTCTGGCAGCCGGGTATCAGTGGAATCTGGTCACCGAAAAATCTGCAATCTGTTTCGTCAAGAGGCATTGAGCTTTCAGCGAGTGCACGATTATGGGATGAAGCACTATGCATTCGGTACACAGGAAACTATGTGCAAGCGCTCAAAACAAGCGCAGACTTTCCCAATGATATGACCCAGAACAAATATCTGGTCTACCTCCCACAGCAAACCTCATCATTGACCGTTGGGAGCAGTATGCAAAACATTTCTGCAGCTCTCACGTATTCTTTTACCGGATTTCGATTTCTCTCGCAAGATAACGACCCACGATTTATTTTTCCTGCGTTTGAAAAAGTCGATGCTAACGTGTCATACCGATTAGCGGTTAAACAAATTGTGTGTAAGCTAAAAGGTGAAGTGAATAATCTCTTCAACGAGAAATATCAATTAATTGCCGGTTATCCGATGCCAATGCGGAATGTGATGGTGACAACTGAATTCACGATTCAATAATTACAATACACAGGAGTTGCAATGTTCAAAAAACTATTTTCCATATTCGTGTTCTCAATAGTACTCATCGGTTGCAAAAAAGAGAGTCCCGTTGCGCCAATCCAAGAACTGCCGACATCAACCAAAGGTGTGTATATTGTGAACGAAGGCGGTTTCACAAAATCGAATTCATCGCTATCATTTTATATTCCTGATTCGAATAAAGTATATTCAGATGTGTTCTTTGCTGCAAACAATCGCTCGCTCGGCGATGTTGCCAACGATATGGTGATTTATGGGAATAAAGGATACATCGTCGTGAATCATTCCAACAAAATTGAAATCATATCACTCGATAATAACAAATCGCTTGGCACCATGGCAGTAGCTGGAAATAGTCCCTGCAAACTGGTGATCGTCAGCGATTCAAAGGGATATATCGCAAATCTCTACAAAGGAACGGTGACCTCGTTTAACCCCTCGACGTATAGTGTAATTAAAGACGGCATCAAAGTCGGGTCAAATCCGCAAGGAATCGCTGTAGCCAACGGCAAAGTATATGTCTGTAACTCGGGGTACGGAAGCGACAGCACAGTCTCAGTCATCGACCCGGGTGTCGATTCTGTTGTTGCCACAATCAACGTTGAAAAACAACCGACCGATATTGCTGTCGACAGCGATGGAGAGTTGATAGTGACTTGTTATGGTTATAGCGATTTCAGCGATCCGACAAAAGATACTCCGGGAAATATTACCGTGATCAATCCAAAAACAAATTCCATTACAGCGACAATTCCTTTTCCACTGGCAACATACGGTCATCCCAGCGAGCTGGCAATTTCGAATAAAGGATATGGTCTTACATTTGTGAAAAACGGCGTAGTAAAGTTTGATACAAAAACGAATTCGATTATTTCAAGCGACTTCATTCCGAAAGTTGCCTATTCAATTGCTATTGATGACCTTAGCGATAAAATTTATATCGGCGACGCAAAAGATTTCGTGCAAAATGGGAGCGTGCTTGTCTATGATAAAAATGGGATTAAAACAGATTCGGTTACTGCCGGTATCATTCCGGGAACAATTGTGTTCAAACGCTAGATTAAGACTTCGTTTTTGACACAAAAGGCGATGAATGATCATCGCCTTTTTATTTTGCTTACTTCTTTCTATATTCTTGTGCAACAACAATATATAGAAAGAATGTAACTACTCAGCCAAGAAGTCACAAAGACACGAAGGAAATCAGAGAACAATTCGTTTGATTCCCTTTTTTATCACAGACACCTTAAATTTAATCAGAAAGCCAAGTCGTTTACCGGTCAGTTTCGGATGACTGAGGAGTTGAGCCTCCCACACAGGGACACTTCATCATCTGCTTTGAGTTCACAGATAACAAGATAATCAACCCACAATTTTCTTTGTGCCTTGCCTGCCCGCCGCTGCGCTTTGGCAGGCGGGGTGCCTTAGTGGCTGAGTAGTTACGAAAGAATATTTATGTC
>JAGVPT010000140.1 GCA_020052095.1 Bacteroidota bacterium
CTATATGCAAGCGCTGCAGTCTGCTTTCCAACAACTCAGATTGTTGCAGCCCATTGCTTTATCTAAAAAATGTCTCTTTGCGTAACATCAGTTAATAAGACAGGAGAACGCACTTGACTAAAGCAGATATCGTTGACGTCATTGCTTCGGGCACAGGCTTGACGAAGGTTGAAACTGAAGCGGTAGTTGATGGATTCATCCAGACAGTGATTAGCTCGCTGCGAGATGGAAAAAATATCGAGATTCGCGGTTTTGGAAGTTTCAAAGTGAAAAAGCGAAAAGGAAGAGTCGCACGCAATCCGCGCACCGGGGAACAAGTCCAGGTCGACGAACATTATGTTCCGATTTTTAAAGTTTCAAAAGATCTGAAGGCTGTTGTCAATGAGAATCTCAAGAAAACACTCGGATAAGTCACTCAAGTTACGCAAAACGCCAATATTATTGCCACTCCCGGTATGCCTTTGGCAGAAGTCAGAAAGTCACTAAGAAATACGACCTTTTCTATTAATGGACTTAACAAAATGAAGCTTTCCTTAAGAAGTCTTTGTGTTTTAGTGCCTTAGTGGCAAAGCTTTTAAACTCTGCGTAACATCAGTAAGTCATTGTGAAGGAACAATCGTGGCTGTAAGACCATCAATTTCGTGCAGCAACTGCGGATCACCAGTAGCTCTCAACGACAAATTTTGCGCCAAGTGCGGGATGGCGCTTGTATGGGATGAAGATGCTGGTGCGGCGATGGAAAAAAATCTGCCAACTGGAAAAGTCGCCTGCCCTTCATGCGGAGTTACCAACTCTACGGTGAATGTGCTCTGCAGAGGATGCGGAACAAACCTGGCAACGGCTGCTTCACTGACCCAATCAAGACCGGCATCAAGGAAGATATCCGCTGGTTCGACGAAAGAAGCCGGAAAGAAAAGGGCGCCAGGGAAGAGACTCGAATCGTGGAAGACGCTGTCCATCGCCGGCGCTCTCGTTGTTCTCGTGATCCTTGGGATAGGAGTGTTTCGAAATCCACCAAAGGAAGTTTCACCGCAGAATCAATCTCTCGCAATCACGCCCGACGCCGGGATTAATCCGACATTGATGAATGATATCGACGCACTGCAGAAAAGCGTCGATGCCAACCCGAAAGATGCTGGATCGTTGCTTCGTTTAGCGAATACTCTCCACGACGCCAAATTCATGCAGCGCGCGATCGAGATATATAAAAGGTACCTTCTTCTCAAACCAGCCGACCCTGACGCGCGGGTCGATATGGGGATCTGCTATTTTGAAAGCGGTGATTCCCCGACGGCGCTGAAAGAAATGCGCACCGCCCTGAAAAACGATCCGAAACATCAGATGGCAACATTTAACATCGGCATAGTAAATCTTAACCAGGGAAATATTCAGGAATCCAACGAGTGGTTTAAGAAAACGGTCGCACTTGATCCGAAAACAGAAGTCGCGCAACGTGCGCAACAAATACTTAGTCAGCACTCAACGATTCAACAATAGCCACAAGGAGGGTGTACCGTATGCCAAGCGGAAAAAAACGCAAACGCCATAAAATGGCAACGCACAAACGAAAAAAACGTCTGCGGAAGATGCGCCATAAGAAGAAGATCCGATAATACGAAGGTCTGCTTATACGCTTGGCGTGTGAGCGGTTCATTTTATTATCGCAAGCGACGAGAGATGCCTCTGGCAGAGTTCTGCGGTGGAAGCTATCCGATTGCTCTAAGCAATCGGATAGCTTGATAATGCGAAAATTTTTGTCTCGAGCATCACATTTGTCGAAGAGAATAAGTCTTGGACAGAAATATTGATTTTTCTGCGAAATAATGTTACCCTGTTCTAAGGGTTGTTTCGAATCATAGTCTATCTTGGAGGTTACAATGTCTACAGAAGAAGATAATGGAATGAGTAAGGGCCTACTCATCGGGCTTCTAGCCGGAGGAGTATTAGGCGCCGTCGTCGCGCTTTTATATGCGCCGAAACCGGGGAAAGAACTTCGTGCCGATATCAAGAATAAGGCCGGGGAAATGATCGACGATGCCGAGGAGTATATTAACGTGGCAAAATCCAAAGCGGTCGACATCATTAATGAAGGAAAGAAGCGGTCGGAGAATTTGATTACGGAAGCGAAAAAGCGGGCTGAGTCCCTTCTGGGCGACGCGGAGAAGATACTCTCCGATGCGAAGGAACGTGTTGGCACAGAGGAATCGAAGCTGAAGAGCGCTGTGCGCGCGGGAGCGGAAGCATACCGGGGCGAAAAGAACAAATCGTAGCCCTTACTCTCATTACCTGGAGAACTTCGTGAACAATCTCTTGATGTTTGGTCAGATTATTCTTGTGTTATCGCTGGCGGGTTTGGCGATATACCTCGTCATTGTTCTCGCGAAGGTGAAAACTCTTCTCATTCAAATCGAATCGGATGTGAAGAACGTCAGCGCGAGGGTTATTCCAGTACTAGAGAATATGGAGGTTATCACATCGAAGCTCCGGTCCATAACGGCAAACTTCGATGACCAGATGACAATCGTTAAGAGCTCCGTTCAATCCATTAAGGAAATTGCAGACAGTATTGTTGAATTTGAGCGCCGCGTGCAAGATCGGATCGAAGCGCCTGTCCTGGAAGTTGCGGGCATACTCGGGTCGGTTGTTCGTGGCATCGCCGCATTCATTAATCGCCTGCGCGGGTAATCTACCATTCTTCACCCTGTGAGGTTCTTTCCTCACGACCTTCAATATTTTTTCATCCACAGCACGGCTATGTTAGTCTGCTCGGGCGCCTATCGTGGATGAAACATCTCAACGTCAACATACTCACAGAATAAGCAAGGAGTAAATTGTGAGCCAGCATCCCATACAAAAAGAATACGCATCGAACGCAACCAGAACTATTGCACTGATCGGGCATGGCGGTTCCGGAAAAACATCATTCGTCGAATCGGCGCTGTACGCAACCGGCGCGACGAACCGGCAGGGCAAGGTCGACGACGGATCGTCTCTCTCCGACTATCATCCAGATGAAATCGAACGGCACATTTCCATCAACACCTCGCTTCTCGTCACCGATATTGACGCAACGAAAATAAATATGCTCGATACCCCCGGGTACACCGATTTCACCGGTGAAGTGAAATCCGCCCTCCGAGTATCGGATACGGCCATTGTCTTCGTCAAAGCGTTTGAAGCGGTTGAAGTGGGGACGGAAATCGTTTGGAAATATGTCGAAGAATATGCACTCCCCTCAATGTTCGTGATTACAAAAATTGACCACGACAACCTTGAGTTCAACCGTACCGTCGCCGCGCTGAAGGAACGCTTCACGAATGACGCTGTGCTCATCACATTTCCCGTCGGCACGGGACCAGGCGTCACGAGTATTGTGGATGTCCTCAATATGAAACTGTTGAAATTTGCCCCGTGGACGAATGGGAAATATTCCGAAGAAGCGATTCCTGCAGACCTGCAGGAACACGCCTCCCATCTTCACGAAGAATTGATCGAGAAGATCGCCGAGTCCGATGAAAAGCTGCTCGATAAGTTTTTCGAGACCGGGACCCTCGCGGAAGAGGACGTCCGTGTCGGTTTGAAACGAGGTATTCTCGAGCGAAAAATATTTCCGATCTTCTGCGCTTCTCCGGTTCCAAACATCGGCGTGCTGAATCTACTGAATTTTATCGTGAAGTATTGCCCGGCTCCCACAGAACGCGGCGCTATGAAGGCGATCGACGTCACGAGCAAAAAGGAGATTGAGGTCAACATTGCGGCTGCGTCCAGCCCGTCTTTGTTCGTTTTCAAAACAGTGTCGGAGCCGCACGTAGGCGAGTTGTCATTCTTCAGGGTAATAACCGGCTCGGTCTCTTCCGGAATGGATATGCTCAACGAATCGAACGGCAAGTCCGAGCGCCTTGGTCAGGTGTTTGTAATGAACGGACGGGAACGAAAAGAAGTAACGAAGATCAATGCGGGAGATCTCGGCGCAGTTGTCAAATTGAAAGACACGCATACGAACAACACGCTGAGTGCGAAAAATTTTCCCGTTACGTACCCGCCAATTGTTTTTCCGGACCCGGTCATCAGCAATGCGATCTTGCCGAAATCGAAAGGCGAGGAGGACAAGATCGGTTCCGGGTTGCACTCTCTCCACGAGGAAGATCCGACATTTATCGTTCACTACGACCCAGAGACAAGACAGACGGTGATACAGGGTCAAGGGGAACTACATCTTGCCATCGTTGTGAAACGTCTAAAGGAAAAATTCGGAGTGGAGGTTGACGTCGTTGAACCGCGCATTCCCTACAAGGAGACGATCAAGGGTGTTGTTCCCGTTGCAGAATACAAACACAAGAAGCAGTCGGGCGGGCGAGGACAGTACGGACATGTGCAATTGAAAATAGAACCGCAGCCCCGCGGGACCGGATTTGAGTTTGAGGACGCGATCGTTGGCGGAGTTGTTCCGGGCAGGTTCGTTCCCGCGGTTGAAAAAGGAGTTATCGACGCGATGACGTCTGGTGTTATTGCGGGTTACCAGGTCGTCGACGTGAAAACGACTCTGCATTACGGATCGTATCATGACGTTGATTCGGACGATATGTCGTTCAAGATTGCGGGGAAGATGGCGTTCAGAAAAGGATTCAAAGAGGCGAGACCGATCTTGCTGGAGCCAATGTACGAAGTAGAAGTAATGGTGCCGGAGGAACATATGGGCGACGTGATGGGAGATCTATCGAGCCGGCGGGGGAAGATTCTTGGTATGGATTCCGATAACGCCCATCAGATCATCAAGTCGCTGGTCCCCTTGAAAGAACTCTATCGCTACTCTACAACGCTTCGATCAATGACGCAAGGGCGCGGCATCCATAAGCAGAAGTTCTCACATTACGAGGAAGTTCCGCACGAGGTAGCTCAGAAGATCATCGAAGAGTACGAAAAATCGAGACAGGGGGAGGATTAGAGAGAAGACAGTGATTCAGTTTCGAGCTATCCGATTGCTCGAAGCAATCGGATAGCTTGTTGACTGGAGGGGAAATATTTGTATATTTCTGCAATTAATATAGAGAGGTCGTGTCCACTACTATCACGACCTTTTTTATTTTATTAGATTAGTTGAAATAGAGTGACTAGAATACTGTCGCATTTTATCACGTTATCACTCGGAGAGGCCTCCTCAAAGCTCTTCGGTTTCTTTTCAACGATATATCTCGCGCGGATATTGGGAACTGACAGTTTTGGACAATATGCTTTTGTCCTTGCACTCTATTCGTATTTTGCGCTTTTGGCAAATCCGGGATTTGATACTGTCGGAACACGAGAGGTTGCAAAGGGTAAATACAGTGTGGAGGAACTCTTTGGT
Source organism: Bacteroidota bacterium (assembly GCA_020052095.1). Taxonomy (GTDB): domain Bacteria; phylum Bacteroidota; class Ignavibacteria; order UBA10030; family UBA8401; genus JAGVPT01. The sequence continues at coordinate 5,345 of JAGVPT010000140.1, forward strand.
TCCATTTTTGCACTGCGTGTGCTTTTCTCGATTGCTTCTTTCGTCCTTCTGTTGGTTTGTTCATTCTTTTTTTACTTTGACAATGCTATCAGAACCCTTCTTATCACACAAGGGCTAAACCTTCTTCTCACGCCTTTGTTCATCCAGTTCATTTTCCGTGGTCTTACCGAAATGAAATACGTGTCACTCTCAAGGATTTTACAGAGCGGGCTATTTCTGTTATTTGTTGCCATCTTTGTGCACAAGGCGGGAGATATTTTCTACCTACCTGTATTGCTTCTGTGCTCCACGGTCGCAAGTCTTGTGCCGCTGTTTATATTATATCGTAATCGATTTGGAAGTTTCTCATTTTCGACTTCTGTTGTTTCACGACGCTACGTTCTTCATATCTCAATTATGGTTGGCGTTTCCAGTTTCATGATTCTGATCTACTATAATTTGGATTCAGTGATACTTGGTTTCTTAAGATCATCGTATGAAGTCGGCCTGTATGCGGCCGCGTACAAGATCGTGCTACTATTGACGACCGCCCCCAGTGTTATCCTGGCTTCGTTCTTCCCATTTCTATCAAAAGATCGCAAGGGAAAAGGGTATGGGGTCATACTGCGGAAATATCTTACTGTCATGTTCGTTACAGGAGTGCCCGTGGGATTCATTGGATATTTCGCTGCTGATTGGATGGTCGAATTTCTTTTTGGAAGTTCTTTTCGACTTTCATCGACGCCATTACGCATTTTATTGTTTAACGTGTCGCTCGTATTTGTCAACATGGCTTTCGCAAATCCTTTATTGGCGTGGGGAGAAGAGAAAGCGTACTTGAAAATAGTAGCTGGTGGCGCGGTTACCAATTTGTTCTTCAATGTGTTACTAATTCCGCACTACGGAATAGTAGGTGCAGCAATTGCAACATTGTTATCTGAAGGTACGGTGTTTATTATTGCAAGAAGGGAATTCTATAAGAGAACTGAATTACGTTTTGACAAATTGCTTGCCAGAATAGTGTTTCTAGCTGCACTGTCATTTTGCTGCTGTAATCTGGTTATCTATTTTGTGAAGGTGTGATAGTTCTATTGAATGCCTCTGTATTTCCATTCTAGAAGCTACGCTATCACATTGCAGGTATGTTACCACATTTACACAATGTCGGTGAAAATTAATAATGTCACATCGGTGGATATTTAGGAAAACCACGTTGTTGCTTATCGGGACTTGTCTCGGATTATTATTGGGAGAAATCGGAGCGAGGATTGTCTTTCCACGGCTGCACCCGCTGACAGGTTTGTTGCGGCCAGTCTCGAACGATCCCATAGCATTTGAGTACATCCCAAACGCTGAAGTCGATAACGTAAGAATTAATTCCGATGGTTACCGGGATGATCCGTTCCCATTGCAGAAAGACGTTGGTGAAGTGAGAATAGTCTGGCTAGGAGACAGTATCGTGATGGGATGGGGGGTTTCAAAAGAAGACAGGTTTACTGACATATTGAACTCAAAATTGAAAGATCACCATCCCAAAGTGAGGACAATTAATTTGGGAGTAGAATCTTACAGTAATTACCAGGAGTTATTACTCATGAAGCGCAAGGGGGTTGCATTAGAACCTGATATAATAATTCTCGGCTTCTGTTGGAATGATATCCTGAAATATGAACATTTCGTCAATTCATCGGGTGATAATCGATTTCTTCTGCAAAATGAATCATCCGTCTATAAGGAGGATTATTCATTAAGGAAGAGAATCTCTGACTATGTATTCATTCATAGTAGGCTGTTGGATTATTTGAGAAATGCTGCGGGCAGAGTTGTCGACGAACTATTCTTAATCGACGAGGGACAAAAGAAACAGCTACCATTTACTGATTTTTTGGATTGGTATATGAACGCGTGGAGGTCTAAGCAGTTGGATACTCTTGAAATGCAAATAGAATCGATGCAAAGGATATCACAAGATAACAATGCTAAATTCATAATTGTAATGATTCCGTTGAGCATCCAGGTTGACAACGATTCCAAGTTTGAGAAATATTTAGCAGACATCGATAGCACTCAGGAAAAACTTCGACTATACTGCAATTTTCACAAGATTGCCTTTTATGATCTTGAACCAGGATTAATAGAGGCATCAAAAACAAAACATCAGGTCCTCTATCTAGATGTTTGGCATTTCAACGAGTATGGGAACAGGGCTACTGCAAATCTTATCTATGATTATCTTGAAGAAAAGAAGTTTATTCCCTGGAAAGAATCAATTAGATGAATTGGACTGAGAAATCATATGCGTTATGACTATCTCATTGTAGGTGCCGGCTTCGCTGGTTGCGTGTTGGCCGAGAGGCTGGCATCGCAAGTCGACAAAAAAGTGCTCATTGTCGAAAAACGGTCTCACATTGGTGGCAACGCTTATGATGAGTATGATGAGAATGGAATATTAGTCCATCGCTATGGTCCACATATATTTCACACGAACAGCAAAAGAGTTTTCGAATATTTATCGCAATTCACGGAGTGGCAATTCTATGAGCACAAAGTACTCGCAAAACTCGGCACAGAACTCTATCCGATTCCAATCAACCGTATCACGCTGAACAAATTGTACAATTTGAGATTGGGGAGCGATCTGGAAGTTCAACAGTACTTAGAGAATGTCAGGGACAAAAGGGAATCGATCTCAAACTCCGAAGATATCATCGTCGATCGCGTGGGGACGGATCTATTTAATAAGTTCTTCAAAGATTTTACGATGAAACAATGGGGTGTTGAACCCAAAGACCTCTCTCCGTCTGTGTGCGGTAGAATTCCTGTGCGCACTAATGAAGATTGCCGATATTTCACGGATCGGTACCAATTTATGCCGCGGGACGGATATACGCCCATGTTTCAAAAGATGATAAGTAACAAGAATATTGAACTTGCTTTGAATACCGATTACAAAACGATCTTGACGGATACTAAATTCAACAGACTCATTTATACGGGACCGGTCGATTATTTCTTTGACTATCTGCATGGTATATTGCCGTACCGCTCAATTCGATTTGAATTTGAAAATTTAGAAAGAACGCACTACCAGCCAGTTGGGCAAATAAACCATGTTGAGAGTACTATTGAATTTACAAGAGTCGCAGAGTATAAATTCTTGACCGCTCAGATTGCATCTTCTACAACAATATCAAGAGAATACGCCCAGAAAGTTGGCGAACCATTTTACCCAATTCCTTCAAATGAAAGCAGAAGTATTTTTCACAAATATAAAAAAGAGATAAGTAAACTGAAAAATATCAGCTTTTGTGGAAGACTAGCGGAATATCAGTATTACAATATGGATCAGGTTGTCGCAAATAGCCTGTTGAAATTTGAATGCTTGGTCAAATAGCTACTCTTATGAGTCAATTAAAGATAGCAGCAGTTGTAGTAACCTTTAATCGCCTGCATCTTCTGAAGGAGTGCGTAGATTCCATCCGAAGACAGACCAGAACCCTTGATGAGATAATTGTTGTTAATAATTCGAGCACTGATGGAACGATTGAATGGTTGAACCGGCAAAAGGACTTGACGGTCATTACTCAAGAAAATATGGGGAGTGCCGGTGGCCAGTATACCGGTATAAAAACGGCATTCGAGAAAAGGCATGATTGGATTTGGTGTATGGATGATGATACAGAACCATTCAACGATGCTTTGGAGAAATTGATCCCAAAGATGCCTTCGCAAACGTTGAGCGCAACGGCTGGAACGGTGCTAAACGACAAAGGAAATATTTTCATTGAGCATCGGGGAAATTTTGCTCTCAATAAAATAAATACCTCTATTTTGCAAAGACCAGTACCAGATACCAGTTACTACCACGGGGATGTCCAGAGGATTGATTTCGCTTCGTTTGTGGGTATATTGATAAATAGAAAAGCAATTGAGAGAATCGGCTTTCCGAACGAAGATCTTTTCATTTACCACGATGACGTAGAATATTGCCTCCGTTTGAAAAGTGTTGGCGAAATGCTTTTGATACCGGAGAGCAAAATCATTCATAAGGAAAATTCAAAGGAGACTTATTCAATTCAAAAAAGATTTCTTTGGAAATCATCGTACAGGATTCCTTTGCAACTTGAGTGGAAAACTTATTTTAGAAAAAGAAATTATGTTTGGTTGTGTCGTAAATATGTTGTGAATAAGTATTATTGTTATGGATCGATAACAGTAAGTTTTCTCATATATCTTAGAAGGATACTCTTATATGATGATTACAAATTGAAAAGAATAAAGATACTCTGTCGCGCATATAGGGATGGATTTGAGAATATTCTTGACAATCAGGGAGCGCGAAGACTAATCAGCGTTTCCTCGGCTAGCCAGCCACTGACAAATGATGCAAATCATCGGAGCAGTTGTGTCTGAAAATAATGACATTGTTGTGTCCGTTGTGATGCCGGTGTACAACGGCGAACGTTTTTTGAAACGGGCCGTGAAAAGCATTTGCACGCAGACTCTTTCTCAATTTGAGTTTCTTATCATAGATGACGGTTCAACCGATTCGTCGATAGAAATTTTGACCGAACTGGAGGAAAGTGATCGAAGAATCAAAGTGCATATTCGTCCTCATGAAGGGATGGACGCGCAATTAAATTATGGAATTCTTCATTCAAGGAGCAATTTGGTTGCATTTGCCGAGCAGGATGACATCTCGTTACCGTCCCGATTGGAGAAAGAACATGATTTTATGCAAAAGAACGCGGATGTCGGCGTATTGAGCGGCTCGTTTGAATTAATCAATGCCGACGGAAAGCAAATAGGCAAGAGAGTATTGCCAACAGAAGATTCCGATATAAGAAGACATTTTCCGGTTTTTTGTCCTGTTGCCTTTGGTGCTGCGATGTGTCGTCGAGAATTACTTATCCAAGCGGGGGCCTTCAGCGGTACGGCATTTCCGAGCAATGATTATGAATTGTGGCTAAGGTTACTCCCAAATGCAAGGTTTTCTAATCTTGCAGATATTGTCCTGAAGAAACGAAGACACCCTCTGGCCTCAACGGTCATCTTGCAGGAGGTTGGTAACAAACAGAGATTGAATTTGGGACTTGCATACATCTCGAAGATCCAAGAAAAGAATAGCTCTCTAAGGGACAAATATATTTATGATCTAACTAAAGCAAAATTGCATTATTATTTTGGAGAATTCTCAGTTGCCCGAAACATATGTTACTCTCTGATAAAACGGAAGCCATTCAGTTTAGGAGCATGGAGATATTTTCTTCCGGCTTTACTTGGCAGACACATTGTTCAATTAATTCGTAAGAGCAGGATTACGTCTTTAGTGACGAGTCTATTTCGAAGGAACTGAAATCCGGTAAATAATATTAAATCTCATACCGGATGAGAAAAGATCTTGATTAGACATATGGTAGCGGTCTAAAGGTCGGTCGCCCCGTGTAACGGATGAACAGAAATTTAGCTTATACGTGCTTTTTGGCTATAGCGGCCCGGCGATCCACTTTGATTACTCGTTTGAATGAGATTCCAATCGAATGCGTGAGTCTATCTGCAATTCCAGAGAATAAAAGGTTTGGCTTGAGAATGCAATTAAATCATTTCAATGAAACCATGGAAATTCCGCTTAGAATGTCCTTCCTATTTTGGAAGATAAAATACCGAATCAAAGCTCTTTTGGGCTTTCGGACATTTCCGGCCAATCTTGAAAAGAAAAAAAAGGAATGGAATTCGGTGCATCAACGATTTGAATTACGGTACCATAGAAAAAGCAACTATCGGTGGGACGATTCTTCTTTCTATAGACAATGGGATTTGATATTTAAGGATTTTCTCGCATTGACATATTCGTCTTTCGATAGAGAAAAGACAATTCTGGACATTGGTTGCGGTTCACGTCCGGCGTTTGATTGGTTCAGGGACTCTGCTGCCACGAAATATTACTTAGACCCGCTCTTGACTTCATTTCTATCTATTCCGAAGATATCGGCGTACTGGCGGGATAAAAAACCCGAATCATTGCTCTCAAATCCCGCTGAAATAGATGTCAAAGAACTCAATGGATGTTGCGATTTTATTCTTTGCTGGAATGTGCTTGACCATTCGTATGATTGGTTTTCCATTTTAAGAAATATTGCCGCATATTCCAGAGAACGCGCTTTGGTTTGCATTGGCACTGATTTTACGAGTCATGGAATTGGTCACCCCGGGATAGACGATAAAGATCAATTCTATGATTTTGTTATGGCATACTTTAATGTTGAAAAAGAAGTTGCCCATTGTGTCAATAGGGATGTTGGGCTAAAACTAGTTAGGAACTCTCGAGCTTTGTGATGTCAGATGTCAATCATCTCAAGGCTTTCACAACACGATATTGCGTTCCCATCCCGGCATTCGAATTTGTGTCTCGTTCATTCCAGGTTCTGGCATCTGGGTTCACTTTACTAATTGATGCTGCGTGATGAACATTCTCTTCGTCTATTCTTTCACAAATCTATATACGACGTTGAGCAAATACAGCGGTGGGCACAAGTGTGCATTCGTCACTTTTCGCCAGGAGTACGCGACGGAGAAGGTGTCGCCGTTGTATGTCTTCGATGTCAAATCTTCCGAATCATCTCGACACACTCCACTTTTGACAAGGAGTGAAATTGAGGAATCGTTCAAATTTTCCACGGCGATGAAGTCTATAAATAGAAGAATACATAATATCGGCGACCTCGGCCGGAAATATGAACAATTTTATCTCAATGTTTTCGAGCGAGAGAAGACTGAATGTCTTGTTATGCACAACAATGGTTATGGATTTCAGCAAGTCGGATATCGTTTGGCGAAAATACTTGGGCTGAAAACCGTAATCACGGAAAATGGGTATTTTCGTCCATTGACCCTGACAGTTGAAAATGAGGGTGTGAACGCATTTTCTGTGATGAAGCAATGGCATATCGGTTGGAAAATTTCTAAGACGGAACAACGATCGTTTGATGAGTTTATGAGATTTCGTAGTAACTGTCGAGGGCCATCATATTCCCCAGGTAGGGCCAGAAGTATTCCCCACCTGTTGCGTTGATTGAGCGACAGTATAATGACTCCAAGAACAGGAGTCAAG
>JAGVPT010000020.1 GCA_020052095.1 Bacteroidota bacterium
GTCGCCGATAGATCCGAGAGCCCTTTCAATTTCCGATGCAGTTGAGCTCTGCTCAGGAACATGTCTTTTGAAAATTCTTCCATTTCGAACGACTCGTCGCTGAGATGTCTACGAACAGTCGCAATTGCTTTGTTGAGGAATTGCTGATCGACCGATGAACCTGCGGGAAACAACTGTGGAAAGACCGAAGAGCGGCTGAACGTCTCGCGCATCTTCTTTCTGTTCTCGATCAGATTTCTTATTCGGACGCTCAGTTCTTTTGCGTCAAACGGTTTAATCAGATAATCGTCCGCGCCTGTTTGTAATCCTTCGATCTTATCATCACGGTCTGCAAGGGCGGTCAGCAAAATAATTGGAATGTGACTGGTCCGCTCGTCCTGTTTCAATGACCGGCACAATTCATACCCGTCCATATCCGGCATCATCACATCGCTGATGACGAGGTCGGGTATCTGGAACTGTGCCTTCGAAAGTGCATCACGTCCGTTCACTGATTCGACAACTGCATAGTCGTGTGATAGTTGTGATACGATCAGTGAACGTGTGTCGTCGTTATCCTCAGCGATCAATATTATGGTCTTATCCTGGTCAACAGCCGGATGAGTGGACGTGGAAAAAGAAGATGATGAAATGTGTTCATCGGCTCTTGGTTCGTCCTCTTCAATGATGTGTGATCGGATCTCGTCTTCAGAATATCCGGCGAGTGGAATCTTTACGACGATCGTTGTTCCAACTCCCAATGTGCTTTGTACAGAGATTGAACCATGGTGGATCTCTACCAATTCTTTTGTCAACGAAAGTCCAATACCGATTCCTTCTTTCTTGTGTGTCGCGTCAACCCGATAGAACCGGTCGAAAATATGCGGAAGATGTTCCTGAGAAATTCCCTCCCCTGTATCCCGAACAGAAATGATCAATTCATCCCTTTCTACAGAGATGTTGACAGTAATGATTCCTCCGCTTGCAGTGAATTTTATCGCGTTAGTAATGATGTTCTGCAGAATATGCTCTATTTTTTCACCATCAAGATAGCCTTCGACCACTTCTTCCGGTGCGGTGAATTGAAGCTGTATCTCCTTTTTTGCAGCAGCACTGGTGAAATACGATGTAATTCTGCGAAGGTCGGAAATAACGGAAGTCTTCTGCACGGTCAACTTCAGCGTACCGGATTCGGCTTTCGAAAACTGAAGCAGGAGATCGATCATTCGTAACAATCGGTGAGCATTCCGACTAATCATTCCGAGATGTTCCTGGCTCTGCTTGTCCCCATGAATGGCGCTCAACTGGTCAACCGGACCAATGATCGTGGTCAATGGGGTCCGGAGTTCATGGGAAACATTTGCAAGAAAACGGGATTTCATTGAATTGATCTCAGCAAGTTTTTCCGATTGTAAATGTTCTGCAATAACTTGCTGTTCAAGTCGAAGACGTTTTACCTTCACCCGATAAATACTAAAAACTACCCCGAAGACCAAAGCTGTATATAATACGTACGCCCACCATTGTTGATACCAAGGTGCAAGAACAACTATTGAGAGAGTTGCACCTTGCTCATTCCAAACGCCGTCATGATTAGATCCTTTTACATGAAATATATACCCGCCCGGATCAAGGTTGGTGTATATCGCCTCGCGCCTAGTACCGCAATAAACCCAATCTTTATCAAATCCTTCAAGCTTGTAAGCATATTGATTAAACGTATACTTCTCATAACTCAACGATGAATAGGAAATTGAAAATACGTTCTCGCCATGTTCAAATACAATTTTACGGAGCAGTTCCGGCGATGTGGGAAGTTGAAGTTGCCGATTGAATTTTTTAATTCCAGTAATAACGACGGGAGGAATATACTCCAGTCTCTTTACGTCATCCGGATGAAATGCCAGTATGCCGGTATTGGTGCCAAACAACAACTCGCCGTTCTTTCTTCGGATGCTGCAATTCCCAAAGTATTCGACAGTCGGAAGCCCGCTCGATTGATTGTAATTTCTAATAACCCTAGTGTTGCCCTTTACTTGCGAAATGCCGATTTCTGTTGCTACCCAGATATTTCCATTTTCATCTTCCTGAAGAGCCACAATTGTTCTTCCAGCCATTCCTTCTGCACTGGTAAACCTGGCGAATCTTCCGGTAGCTGATTCAAACAGATTCAATCCGTCTTCAGTACCAATCCAGAGGTTGCCACGATGATCTTCGAGAAGATTCAAAACCACATTGCTGCTCAGACTGGTGGAATCATTCTTGATGTGTTGAAACTTTTCGAATGAAGCAGATTTTTCTTCAAACCGATGTAGGCCGAATGACACGCCTACCCAGAGAGTTCCCGAACGATCACGCAGTATTGCGTTTACTGAACCAGGACCCAAACTTTTCGAATTCTTCTGATCAGAAGAGAAGATGGAGTAAACAGTCCCTTTTGGATCTATGTGATATAATTTTCTCTCGGAGCCAACCCACACAGTTCCATCACTATCAAGTAGAAAACAATTGAAAAATTCTCTAAACCCTGTCGGCATTTTTGGGGTTCGAAATACGATTAATGATGTGCTGGAATTCGGATTGTATTTGATGAGTTCACGACTATTCCCGTCATGAAACCAGATTGTTCCCGTCTTGTCCTCTTGGAGCAAGTCGATATGCCGGGCATCTGAGCGTTCCACTGTTGATGCCTGATTTGATCTAATTGTGGCCGCCTCCATTGGATCTCGTCCTAGAGGTAACGGAATGTGCATTAACGCTTGTTTTGAAAAACTATATTTCCAGACCCCATTTAAAAACGTTCCGATGTAGAGATCTCCCCGATGATCTTCTAAAATAGATAATGCGCCATTGTTGAGCGCAAGAGAATTTGCTATTGTGTAATGGTGAACAAAGGGTCTTGTAGCGACCGTGTTCACACCTCCTCTATATGTGCCTGCCCAGAGAAGTCCGGATCTGTCGAAGAACAATGTCATGACAGTAGGACTCGTAATACCTAACGGATTCAAAGCATCATAAGTGTATTGAACAATCGATTTCGCTTCTCTATTGTATTTGAATATCCCAGAACCCCACGTGGCAAACCAAATATTTCCGTCGTGGTCTTCACAAATCGACTTTGTGAATATACGATGAATGGTCAGAGGTTTGGGCGAAGCGATTTGAATGGGGAGGAATGTGTTGTTCATTCGATTGAATGTACATACTCCGCCATCTGTTCCTATCCACAATGTGCCGTCATGATCTTCGAAGAGTGATGTTACCCAATCGTTCGGAAGACTGAACTGGTTTTTATCGTCGTGATGGAAATGAGTGAGTCCCCCGCTTTTGCGGTCAAGCAAACTCAAACCGCCCCCCAGAGCATCCATGTGACCTAATCCAAACCAGATATTATTTTGGCTATCCTCCATAATGACATTAATAAAATTGTTTCCAGTACTTAAGGAGTCGTTTGGTTTGGGAAATATTCGTGTCCATGTGTTACTGCTCTTATCGAATTTGTTTATCCCATGTGCAGTACCAACCCAGAACGTTCCGACTTTATCCTGATACATCGCTGTGATAACATTATCACTAAGCGTCAAGTTATCTTGAGGATCATGAAAATATCTCATGAATAAATTTGTCGTCGGATCGAACTTGTTGAGACCATTTTGAGTGCCAACCCACAACATCCCCATTCTGTCTTCGTACAAAGTCCAGATGAGGTTGTGGCTTACACTAGTCGAGTCATTTGGATTATTTCTGTAAACTGTAAAATTCTCACCATCATATTTATTAACTGATGTTACGCAAAGAGACATTTTTTAGATAAAGCAATGGGCTGCAACAATCTGAGTTGTTGGAAAGCAGACTGCAGCGCTTGCATATAGA
>JAGVPT010000039.1 GCA_020052095.1 Bacteroidota bacterium
ATCATCGCATTGATCCTGTCTGCTGATAAAAGATTGAATTACGTTCGTGCCCTCTCTACACACTCTATGACTCTTGCATTTTAACATAAAAGGGTGACTTATTACATCTAATTAAAATAGAAATGAGAACTCACCACTACCGCAGTTTTCTTATTCCGTCTTTGCGCCTCTGCGAGGCTATCTTCTTCCCATTAAAATCTTAATCACAACATATGGAGCGATTCATGAACAGAAATATTTTTATTATTGCCTTCCTTTCGATCATTTTATCATCCGGGTCTTTTGCCGGAGAGCCGACGAAGGCAGAAAACTTCACTCTACCGGATTACAATGGAGTGAAACATTCTCTGACCGATTACAAGAACGCGAAGGTGGTGGTGATAATGTTCATCGCGACTCAGTGCCCGGTTTCGAACGCGTACAATACGCGGATGGTCTCCTTGGACAATGATTATAAATCCAAGAATATGGTCTTCATCGGTATCAATTCCAACAAGCAAGAGAGCGTCGAAGAAATTAAGCAGCACGCGACTGACAACGGCTTTGAGTTCACTATTCTGAAAGACGACAAAAACATAATCGCGGATAAATTTGTGGCAACGGTGACCCCGGAAATCTACGTCGTCAATTCCTCTCTCGATATCCTTTACCACGGCAGGATAGACGATTCACGCCGCGAATCGGACGCTGCTTCCCAGGATTTGCGCAACGCGTTGGACGAAATTCTTGCCGGAAAACATGTGTCGGTTTCCGAAACGAAAGCCTTCGGCTGCACTATAAAGAGAGTGGAATGATGGGGCGATGCGGCAAAAGCATCCTTGTCCTTTCCCTCGTATTCTCTTTTTCTGCGGGCGTGCCCGAGCTCCGCTCGCAAACTCACCAAGCTTTGCGGATCGTCGAGCCGATAAACGAACATGGGTTGAGGCAGCTCATCCATGAGCGGGCTGGAAGAATTCTCCTCTTAAATGTTTGGGCGACATGGTGCAAACCGTGCGTCGAAGAGTTTGCCGGACTTATCAGACTTCAGCAAACCTATCGAGACAGCCTGGTCGATATTATTGCCATCAGCGTCGATTACCCCGACGAAGTTGAATCGAAAATCCTCCCCTTCCTTGATAGTCTCGTCGTAACGTTCACCGTATTTGTCGCTGATATTCCGAAACCGGAGGATCTGATCACAGCGCTCAATCAGGCGTGGAGTGGCGCGGTGCCGGCAACATTTGTATTCGATCGACACGGACAACGGCGAGCGTTCCTACTCGGCGAAAAAAGCTACGAAATCTTTAGACGCGAAGTCGAGCACGCACTGCATACAGCGCATAATTAGGAAGTAAGGCGTATGGAGTAAGGAGTAAAGACTGTGAAGGTCATTGATCATTCATCATTATTCATTACTCATTGTTCATTGATAATTGACGAATTGTACAGTACCTTTCTGCAAAGGTTTCACAACTCGAAAGGACTCGTACATGAAAACCCTCATTGCAGATTCATTCCCTCAATCTTACGTTTCAGAAATTTCAAATCTCGGTGTTGAAGTTCAATACAAACCTAAGTTAAAAGCTGAAGAGCTGGCGGCGAACATTGGCGATGCATCGATTCTTATCGTGCGATCGACGGAGGTCCGTGCCGACTGCATCAACTCCGGAAAGAACTTGAGCCTTATCATTCGCGCGGGCGCCGGGGTAAACACCATCGACGTCAAAGCCGCAAATGCCCGGGGCATTTACGTCGCCAATTGTCCCGGAAAAAATTCGATCGCAGTTGCAGAACTGACGATCGCACTCCTCCTTTCACTTGACCGGCGGATCGTTGAAAACGTTTCAGATTTGCGCGGTGGAAAGTGGAATAAGAGCGAATATTCGAAAGCTGACGGTGTCTTCGGCAAGACAATCGGCATTATTGGCGTGGGGCAGATCGGAAAGGAAGTGATTACGCGTGCAAAAGCGTTCGGTTTGCGTGTTATTGCCTGGTCGAGATCCCTTACTCCTGAGAAGGCCGAGAAGTTAGGGATCGAACGCGCGTCCTCTGTTGAGACGCTTGTTCCTCAATGCGACATCGTTTCGGTCCACGTCGCCTTAAAGCCAGAGACAAGAAACATCATCAACAAAAATATTATCCATTCGATGAAGCCCGGGACAATCTTTCTCAACACTTCGCGCGCTGAAGTAGTCGATGAAGCGGCGCTCCGTGAAGCTGTAACTGCAGGGATCGTTAAAGTCGGTGCGGACGTTTTTTCGAACGAACCGGAAGAAAAAAGCGGCCCGTATTCGCATCCATTGGCAATGATGCCGGGCGTGTACGGAACGCATCACATCGGTGCATCGACAAACCAGGCACAGAATGCCGTCGCAGCAGAAGTCGTCTCTATAATTAACGACTATATGCACCAAGGGACAGTCCGCAATTGGGTGAACCGGGCGAAGAAGACAGCGGCAAAGTGGCAATTGGTGGTTCGCCATTTCGACAAACCGGGAGTCCTCGCGAATGTGCTGGACGACTTAAAAGCTTCAAAGATCAACGTGCAAGAAGTAGAAAACGTGATCTTCGAAGGGCAGCAAACCGCATGCTGCACAATGAAGCTCGATGCCCGTCCCGCGGACGAGATCGTTGGCGGAATCCGAAAGCGAGTGGATGAGGTGATTCAGGTTTCGTTGATTGAACTGTAGGCTAAAGAAAGATGTCCGACACCTTCCGCCAAAGAGCCGGCGGACAGGCTGAGGTGTCGGACATCTCCGTATTCAAAAGGCGATGCGGTTTGCATCGCCTTTTTTTTTACTTTGCACAATGAGCGAAAATGCCTCATGCCATGCCAATTTCGCGCGTACACTGTGGTCCAAAATCCTCGTTGCGATATTTGTTCCCAACCTCCAATTGCCTCAACAGCAATCCCGACCCAGAGACATTGAGTCTTGTGCCGCTATTTGCTGCTCGTCTTCTGAAGTGAATCAATAAATGCTTCGCCGGCCTGAACACCGAGGCCAACTCCTATTCCGATCATGAGTCCGTCGACAAAGTTGTCCCGGAAAACCATTGGCGGTATCGCGGAAACATTCCGAAGGACGCTCACGATCATCGTAAGGAGGACGAACATGGTTCCGTAGACCAAGCCGATGACAATGAATTTTCCCCAATGAAACACTGCAAGTTTTCGCTCGAACAAAAATGCGAGCCAGACAACCGGCAGGTTCACGCCAAATGACCAGAATGCGGAATAGAGCACCGGCATCGACGCGGATGCGATAATGAACTGGACTGCGCTGGCTGAGACGGCCGCCGTAATCGTGTCCGACAGTCCGCGCATGTGATAGAATGCGAAAATAAATGCTCCAGTAAGCCCAAACGCGACGTAGGCAAAATAGATCTCTTTGTAGTTGAAGACCTCGCTGCCGTGCATGATGAGCCCCACCGTGATACTTCCGACAACACCAGTCAGCGTGATAAGTCCGAGTTTCAGAAGTTGTTCGACCTTATTTTTCATAGAATCCTCCGTTGGCAAAAAGAGACCGATAGTTAGTTTCTGAGTGGCTGGGGACATTGGTTGTTGACTCGTGCCATCTTGCACTGGTCAACAAAACACCCTCCCCATCGCAGGCCCCAGGAGAACAAGAATACTATCTCCTGGCGGGCCTTTAAAACTCCGGCCCTTGCCGATTATAAGCTTCTTGCCGTGCAATGTCAAACATGATTTTCCCAGGTCGAACTTCAAAGATTATCGCAGTGGAAAGAACTTTATTTCATAAGTAATAATTTCTTTGTTTCTACAAATGTCTGACTTTCATCACTCGATCTTGTTGCGATCATGCGATAGAAATACGCTCCGCTGGAGAGATTGTCTCCGTTAAACGGTATTGCATAGTATCCCGGTTGCAGATCTTTGTCGATGATCGTTGCAACCTCTCTCCCGAGAACATCATAAATCTTCAGACTGACCTTACTCGCTTCAGGTATTCCGAACTTGAAGGTCGTGCTCGGGTTGAACGGGTTCGGATAGTTCTGATACAAGGCGAACTCCGTCGGCAACAATTCTTCCTTTCCGACACCGCTCGTCACCGAAAGGGTCACGAGGATCGCCGCCTTCGCTGAGTCTGGGTCGTTCGACGAGAGTACGATATTCGCTTTGAACTGTCCGAGCGTGAGCTGCTTCGGGATGATCGTCACCTGCACTACCGTACTGTCTTTACCTTGGACCGTCAGGTCAGATGGAGTCTCCGTCAACCATGGCGCATCGCCGGGGCCGCCGCCTGCAAGAGCGTAAGAGGCGCCGATGAAGAAGGAGCCGACCACTGCACCGGTCTGCGGATCAAGTTCAACGACATATCCCGGCGCGGTGGAGTCAATTACCCCAGAGCTGACGAACAACCGGGTTCCCGTGAACGCTACTCCGTAACTGCTATGAAAATACACTTATCTTTGAACTATGCGGCTTCGTTGAGTTCCTGCACAGTGACTTTGAGTCCAAGCGATTCTAGCCTGTGTATGAGA
>JAGVPT010000042.1 GCA_020052095.1 Bacteroidota bacterium
ATCATCGCATTGATCCTGTCTGCTGATAAAAGATTGAATTACGTTCGTGCCCTCTCTACACACTCTATGACTCTTGCATTTTAACATAAAAGGGTGACTCACTACAGCTAAATTTACGAAAAGTGAAAACGTACCACTACCAAGGAAGGAGTGCTGGCGGTGATTCCCACGCAGAGCGTGGGAGTCAGCTGATAGATCGCACCTACCCTTCGGCGTGATGCTTTATGATCTTGGCATCGACGAGAAACACAACGTCCTCGGCGATATTCGTTGCGTGGTCAGCGAGGCGTTCAAGATGACGCGAAAGAATAATGATATGCATGGCCGGCTCGATGATTTCGGGATTTTTCTTCATTTCAGCAACCAATTGATAGAAAATATTTTTGTTAAATTCGTCAACAACATCATCTTTAGTCAGAATGTCACGCGCAAGTTCAGGATCGTTGTTGACGAACGAGTCAATAGCGTGTTTTACCATCTCGCGGGCAATGCTCGACATTTCAGAGACTTTGGAAATCTTGATCAGATTGCCATAATGCTGAAGCGGCAGCGCCCGTTCGGCTATATTCACCGCAATGTCTCCAACACGTTCTAATTCGTGATTGATTTTAAGCGCGGCCATGATCAACCGGAGGTCGATTGCAACAGGCTGGCTTAACGCAAATATACGTTCACACTGGGCATCGATAAGATTGTCGTACTCATCGACCTTTTTGTCCCGCTCCATGACAAACTTGGCCCGCTCCACGTTGGATTCGAGCAGTGCGGCGATCGCAAGATCAATTTGTTCATCGACCAAGCTTCCCATTTTAATAATATTCGTGCGAAGCTGGTCGAGTTCTATTTCAAAGTGACGAGGCATGAGTAGTTAATAATGAATAATGATTAATGACCAATGACTGATACCTAATGCCTATTGCCTATTGCCTGATGCCTATTGCCTATTGCCTAATGCCTATTGCCTAATGCCTTATTCTCATCCGAATCTCCCGGTGATATAGTCTTCGGTTTGTTTTTTCTGAGGTGAAGTAAAGAGACGGTCGGTTTCATCGAACTCGATGAGCTCGCCGAGGTAGAAAAATGCCGTCTCGTCGCTCACGCGCGCCGCCTGTTGCATGTTGTGAGTAACAATGATGATTGTATAGTTCTTTTTTAGCGCTTGAATGAGCTCTTCGATTTTAGCAGTTGCAATTGGGTCGAGGGCGCTCGCCGGTTCGTCCATGAGGATTACCTCGGGGTCAACGGCAAGTGCACGCGCGATGCAGAGTCGCTGCTGCTGTCCCCCCGAGAGGCTCACCCCGGATCTGTCGAGAATGTCTTTCACCTCATCGAAGAGTGCGGCCTGGCGCAGGCTCCGTTCAACAGTCTCCGAAAGGGTATTCTTTTTCACCATGCCGTTCAGTCTCAGGCCTGCAGCCACGTTGTCAAAGATCGACATTGTTGGAAAGGGATTGGGTTTCTGGAATACCATCCCCACACGCCGTCGCAAAACGACGGGATCGTAGTGATCAATATCATCGCCATCGACCATGATCGTACCCGTGCGGGTCCCTCCGGCAACCTCGTGCATCCTGTTCAGACAGCGGAGAAAAGTCGACTTACCGCAGCCCGAAGGCCCGATAATCGCCACGACGGTATTTCGGGGAACATCCAACGAAATTCCGTGCAACGCCTGGGTCTTGCCAAAAAAGGCATCCACATTTTTTGTTGCGACTTTGACATCCATGGTGCGTTCCGTTGTGCGATTGCTGCTGATAATGAGAGGCACATCGGCTCTCCTCTCCTCAATGACCATTTCCTGCATAGCGCCCTCTCGTTACAAATCGAAATATAAGATTAATAATGAAGATAAAAAAGATGAGGACAAAGGCAGCGGCCCATGCTTGCCTATTCCAATCCTCAAATGGTGCTTTGGCGTAATCATAAATGAAGACAGTAAGCGATGCGATTGGGTGACCGATATCCGTCGACCAGAATCGATTGCCGAGCGCTGTGAAAAGCAGCGGGGCCGTTTCCCCTGCGGCTCTTGCGATTGCAAGGAGAATTCCCGTCGTGATTCCTTTGAGCGCTGTGGGGAGGACAATTCGTAACGTCACTCTCCATCGTGGAATTCCAAGAGCCAGCGCTGCCTCCCTGAAAGAGTGCGGAACAAGTCGAATCATTTCTTCCGTCGTCCGCGTCGCGGTCGGAATCATGAGGATTCCGAGAGCTACCCCCCCTGCAAACGCAGAGAATTGTTTCATCGGCAAGACGACCATAATGTATGCAACCACTCCGACGACAATCGAAGGGATGCCACTTAAGACATCCGTCAAAAATCGAACGGTTTTCGCAAAAGGGTTCTCACCGTATTCCGCAAGATAAATACCCGTAAAAATGCTTATTGGTAGTCCGAACAAACTCCCAAGGCCGATGAGAATGGCGGTTCCGACCAAAGCGTTCGCCATGCCGCCGCCGCTCTCTCCGACCGGTTTGGGCATTTTGGTAAAGAAATCAAGATTCAACGCTCCAATTCCCTGTGACAGGGCATAGGAAAATATCAAAAAAAGAGGAATGACTGCAATGAGTACGCTCAGCAAACAGAGTACAGTCATGACAATGTTCTTCGATTTCCGCCAATAATATCTTTTTGAATTGGGCATCCTCATACAGTCTTGAATTTCTTTGTGGTACTCCAGACAATAATTCTTGCCACTCCGTTCAACAACACTGTTATAACAAAGAGGAGCAATGCAAGCTCGATAAGCGAACTCGTGTAGAGCTCCGAGGTCGCTTCGGCAAATTCATTTGCAATAACGCTTGCCATAGTGTATCCCGGAGCGAAAAGAGAGGCGGAGATTTCCGGGCGGTTTCCGATTACCATTGTCACTGCCATTGTCTCCCCCACAGCCCTTCCCAACCCCAACAACGTGGCGCCCAGCAATCCCGATTTTCCATCCGAGAGAACGATCTTCGTTGTTTCCCATCGTGTCGCACCGAGCGCCAGCGCTGCTTCGCGCTGAGCCATCGGTATCGCGCGAAGCACGTCGCGCGAGATCGACGTGATGATTGGAATGACCATAATCGCGAGAACAATTCCTGCCGCCAACATGCCAAAGCCGTACGGCGGACCTTCGAAGAAGGGAAGAAACCCCAGATTTTTCACCAACGCCGGTTCTACCGACGTACGCAGCCAGGGAACAAGAACAAAAATCCCCCATAATCCATAGACGATGCTCGGAATGGCCGCTAACAGCTCGATCACAAATGAAACCGGACGCTCCAGCCAGCGAGGTGCAAGCTCTGAAAGAAATATTGCCACCCCAACACTCAACGGTAACGCTAGGAACAGAGCGAGCAATGAAGACACCATTGTACCGAAAATAAAGACAAGGGCGCCGTATTCGTCCTTCACCGGATCCCAAACCGTATTGGTCAGGAATGACCATCCAAACTTCTTGATGGAGTCCTCCGAACCGCGGTACATTTCAAATGCCATCACGAAGACCAATGCGAAGACCAGAAAAGCAAAAATCTGGGTGACAATTTTAAATGCGGCATCTCCGAGATTCGCATTCCTGTGCTTCGCTCCCGTAGAAACACCTTCGGGTGGAGAGGATTTCTCTCCACCCGTGCGCTCTCGTATAAGTATTGTTGTATGGGTAGATATAGTTGTCAATATGCTCCTGATTCAAGTTGACTGTTATCGTAATTACTCAGCGGACAAAACGCGTGCATACTTTTGTGAATCCTCTACGAGGATTTTGTATGTGCGGGCAGGTGTGCGGTTACAATAATACTGCCTCTACGAGGCAGTAAAAACATCATCGATGTTTCATTATTGTAAAAAACTCCGCCCCCGTTCTTCATAATCCTCTGAGATGATGTCTGACGGCGTTTTCAAGCCGTCTGACATCTGAATAGCTCCCTCGCTAAATGTCAGACAGCAAAAAGCGCTGTCAGACATTGGCTTTCAATATTCGCTGAGCAGTTACCCGTTATCTTTTCAATCCACTGACATTCTGCTAAGTCGACGACAGATCAGAGGCATGAAGTTCCAAACAGAGTGAAGATAACGGTCAACTGAAGTTACTGAGTTACGATTGAATGTATTTTCTTTTCGCAGAGTTTCACAACACCTTGCGGGAGCGGCGCGTAGAAAAGATCCTTAGCGTACGACTGCCCCTCGCCCATCGACCATGTGAGGAATTTTGAGATTTCCTGAGCTTTGGATTTGTCTTTCATGTTTTTGTAGATCAACAACCAGGTGAATCCTGATATCGGGTAAGAGTTTTTCCCCTCCGCATTTGTGATGGAGACACGAAGGTCTTCCGGCATATTCTTGATTGCCCCGGCGGCCGCCGCAGAGACCGATTCATACGTCGCTTCGACAAATACGCCTTCTCTATTTTGGAGGAGGGCATAGGCGATGTTGTTCTTCACGGCATAGGCAAGTTCGACGTAACCGATAGCACCGTCTGATTGTTTAACCAAACCTGCAACGCCCTCATTTCCTTTCCCACCCAAACCCGCGGGCCAATTGACCGACGTGCCTTTTCCTACATTGAGCGCCCACGTTTTACTAACTTTGTTCAAATAGTCGGTAAAAATGCTCGTTGTGCCGCTGCCGTCTGAGCGATGAGCGACGAGAATGGATTGGTCCGGGAGGCTCTTGCCAGGATTGATCGCAGTGATTTTCGCGTCGTTCCATTTTCTAATTTGGCCGAGAAAAATTCCGGCAAGAACATCAGGAGAGAGGCGAAGGTCTTTTCCCGCCGAGGGAAGATTATAAGTCACGACGACGGCTCCCATCACTGTTGGGATGTGCAAGACATCTGTTCCCTGCTTCTCCTTCGCCTGTTTAAGTTGGTCATCGGACATCGGACCATCGGTCGCACCGAAATCAACTGTCCCCTCAATTGTCTGCTTGATTCCCCCGCCGCTTCCGATCGACTGGTAGTTGAATTGAACGCCGCTCTTCTGGCTGTAGACGTCAAACCACTTCGAGTAAATGACATAGGGGAATGTCGCACCGGCGCCGTTGAGCTTCATCTGTGACAGTGTTGTTTCAACAGCGACGAGGGACAGGACGAAAATCAGCAGCGCGATCGTCAAAGATTTCATTTTATATTCCTTTATGTTAGTGTGTGCAGCCGTGCGTGCTATCAAAGAAAAATATAGTGGAGTGTCAAACGAGCCGTGACGGACGGGTAGGGTGCAGTGCGGCTCTTCGGTGCTTCATAGGTCTCGTACACGATATTGGGGATGATGTAGACGTTCTTATCGGCCTTATAGGAAAGACCGGCGATGATGTAATTGCGGGCAAGATTGTTGATAGCAACGCCGGACGTGACTTTCACCGGATCTTTTCCTTTGCTGTCTGTGCTTGGATTGTAGTTGTCATAGCGAGCCATAACCGCGAGTTCCGGCATAAGATTATACGAACCAAAAATGGAGATTCCCAGTGCTGATCTTGAGGTGTACGACTTCGACGAAGTATCTTTGAGCGCGTTTGACGTGCTTTGAAGGAATGCTTCGACACCGAGATTATAGGCGAAGGGCTCACTGTACCCGACAAAAAGGGCTGTCGTGATAGCGCTGTTGCGGAGGGTGCTCCCCGAATGGTAGGCATCATTGAAGTCCGCTCGATCCGCTAAGTCAGCGTAGACCGTCGCCTGAAGATTCGCACTTGGCTTAACATGAATATGCGCATAGTATCGTTTGTACTTGTCGGTCTCGGGGCTGTTGCCGCTGTTGTTCGCGACCATGACCCAGTAGTTGACCATTCCGTCACCTACCAACTTCCCGTGGAGCGAAATCCCTTGATCTCGAGATGAGACGATCCCGCGCAGATCCATGATCGTCTTTTCGAGTGAACGATAACCCCACGCGGCTTCCGAGATTTCATATGCCGGAGGGGGCTGAATTCCGAAGATCAGGTCGCTGCCGGAGAAAACGTTCTTCCATTTCAAGTACGCATCCTTCACAAACACGCCAATCTTGCCGTTGCTCGCGTTCGCAGCCTGATCGGCTTCGAGGCGGAATCGTGTCGCAAACTGTTCGGAGATGTCGTTGTCATACGTAAAGTAAACGCGACGAAGTTGAAATGCCTGCATCGCCTTCGTACCGGGGGCGGCGGAACCGGAGGCTGCATTTGAGGGTGCGGTGTGGTTAAACGAGGAGTCGCGAGCCACGGTATAGTAATAATCGCCGAACATGTAGCCGCTGAATTTGCCTTGACTTAGGGCAGTGGCCGAAATGGCAATCAGGCCGACAGCTAGCAGAATCAAGCTTTTCTTCATGAAAATCCTTTCTTTAACTGATGATGAGAATATTGCTTGTTAGAGTTCGTGATTGCATAGCTGAAGAGCTACAAAATAGCCTTGCAACAATAGGCAGGTATTACAGGAATGTTATCAAATTGTTAGGAGGAACAGGGTGGCTTAATCTGCACGCCGAAAGAGATTCTCACGATGAGAGAAACGAGTCCGATTGCTCTTATACAGCAAACGAATGAAAAATGACTCCGTACGCCAGCAGCGATCCGACGATCAATGCCATCGTTGTATAGAATTCGTGGTCGCTGATTGGCATTGTCTCTTCTTCGAAGCTCTCGTCTTTCGAAAACAGCTCCTGAATTAGCCAAAACATAAATGGCTGCTCGGCGGGATTTCTCTGAAAGAACATATCTTCTCCTGGAAACTATTTTTTCTTCTTAGTTGGTTGATTCAAGGTAGGAATCCCCGATTACGTGAGTATTAGACCTGCTTTAAGGAATTGTTAAGTATTGAATAGGCGCGGAATTTATTCGGCGTACGACTTGAATACGCGCCAAACTGATTCTATATTTATTTGTTTGATTTTGGAAGGATGTTAGGAGGAGAATATTCAACCAGAAGTGTCACGATTTCAAAATAAAACCGAACGATGTTCCTTTCCCCGGAGTGCTCTGAACATCAACTTTGCTCCCATGGGCTTCAACAATATGCTTCACGATGGCGAGGCCCAATCCCGTGCCGCCGACTGCGCGCGATCGATCTTTATCGACTCTGTAAAAGCGTTCAAAGATCCGGGAAAGATGTTCTTCACCGATGCCGACGCCCGTGTCGGAAACGACAAGGCGGACTTTTCCCTCAATGCGTTCGGTGGAGACATTGACGTTGCCCCGTTCTCCGTTGTACTTGATCGCATTGTCGACGAGGTTGCTCATTACTTCACGCAGCCGCTCCTTGTCTCCGAACACTTCAACGTCGGGATCGGTTGCTGGGGAGATGCTCAAAGTGACACCGCGCTGCTGTGCGGCTCGCTGAAAATCGTTCACGACCGATTCCAGAAAATCATTGACGCGGAAATATCGGAAACTCATCTTCATTTCCCCAGATTCAATTCTAGAAATATCAATAAGATCGTTCAGGAGCGAATTCAGCCGCGCCGCGTGTGCAGACGCTTTTTCGATAAACGAGCGATTGACCGATGGGTCGTCGATAGCGCCGTTGAGCAGGGTTTCAAGGTAGCCCTGGAGTGTGAAGATCGGCGTGCGAAGTTCGTGCGAGACGTTGCCGAGGAATTCGCTGCGAACGCGCTGTAATTTCTGCAGCTCGACAATATCCGCCTTCAGCTTGTCAACAAGTTCGTTCACTGCCTGCGCGACCCTTCCGATCTCGTCACCAGTGGCGACGTCAATATGTTTGTCGAGATCGCCGCGACGGATTTTTTCAACGCTCTCGGCGATGGCGACCATGGGACGAGATATTCTTCGCGAGACAATGGTGCTTGCTCCCGCGACAAGAACAAGGGTCACAAACCCTGCCCAGAATATATTCCAGCGAATATCGGCCACATTCTTTTTGATATCCTCGATGTGCGCGCTGACGCGGATGAATCTCACGCCCTGTAACCAGTTGACCGTTGAAGTACTGTCGAAGCGCTTGGCAACGTACAGAAAGTCCCTACCGACCGTTGCGCTGTGACGGAGATTCACGCCGATCTTTTTTGACTCGGCTTCCTGCACTTCAGGGCGATACAGATGATTCTCAACCGAGGACAGTTCTTCGAACGGGACGTCCGAATCCGCAAGAACTTTTCCTTCCTCAGCGATAAGGGTGACGCGCACGCCCCAAAGCGTCGCCATGTTCCGCACTGATTCCGAACGCATGCGTTCTTCCTTCGAAGAGTCTTTGCTCAAAAGAAAATGGACGGCATCCGCATCCTGTGCGAGTTCGTGAACCAATCGTTCCCTGAAAAGCGACTCTATTTCAAAACTCGAAATGGAGCCGACGACAGCGATAATCACGACGGCGAGAACCAGGTAGGTAAAAGTTATCTTTGTCTGAATACGCTTCATGGTTGGATTTTGCAGCGGTAGCCTACTCCCTTTACAGTCTCGATCATGTCGGCATATTTCCCCAGCTTCTCGCGGATCTTTCTGATATGGACGTCGACTGTTCTGTCGACAACGAACACCCCTTCGCCCCACACGGCATTCAATAGCACGTCTCGCGAAATAACACGCCCTCGGTGGCGCACGAGGTAGACAAGGGTTTCAAATTCTTTTTTCGGAAAGATCACGGGCTTGGAGGCGAGCTTGACCGAATAGTTAGGGACATTGATTTCAAGTTCGTCGACGCGGAGAATGTCGGACGATGTACCGGACCGCTCTTCAACGGTTTCCCTCCGCAAGGTTGTCCGAACGCGCGCAACGAGTTTCTTCATGCTAATCGGCTTCATGATATAGTCTTCTGCGCCGAGTTCAAGTCCGATCACTTCGTCGACTTCGGAGCTCTTGGCCGTCAGGAAAAGGACGGGAACAGATTTTGTTTTTTCACTTCTCTTCAGCTCACGCAACACGTCAAGGCCGTTCATTTCCGGCATCATGATATCGAGAAGGATGAGGTCGACGTTCCGTTTCGCCTGTTCCAGAGCTTGTTTTCCATCCCGCGCGGTGGCAACTTTATATCCCTCTTTTTCAAGATTGTATTTTAGCATTTCCACGATGTCTTTTTCATCATCAACAACGAGAATAGTTTTTTGCATTGATCGCGGTCCTGATTATCCTGGTATGGTATAAGGGTCAAAGCGGCTTACAGTGACGAATTCCTGATATGTCCTTAATTTTTCCACGGGCGAAAGATTTTCAATCATCGGAATTGGACGCTCGTTGTTGTAGCGAAACAAATAGCGCGCCGCCTCTTGCTGAAGTTCGTCCGGCGAGGAGAAGGGCTTCGAGCAGTATGGTTCTACTTCATCGAGTCGTTTGATCCGTTCCATAAACCGGTTAACCGCAAGTTTCTTCTTCGAAGGCACTTCATGTTTGATACCGAGCTTCCGTAGATTCATGGTGAACGCATGCGTTCGCGACCGCGGCTTTGAGACGCTCGCAAATGCATTGTCGAGCGGCGTTTGAATGTACCGGATGAGAAAAGGAAAGTGCATTAAGACGAACTGCACAAAATCGAGGGCCGAAAGAGTTGAGTGCCTTCCATAAATTCTTGTTATCCGGAGCCGCGTGCATTCGTCGATGGCGCTGTACTGAACAAATTGCCGTTTATCCACCTCGTTTGTGATGAACTTAAATGTGACAATCACGCGGTCGCCCGGAAGAAGTGCATCGTTCGGGCGCACCTTGCGGCGAAGCAATTTCTTTTTCTTCATATCCACCCCAGACTTCTTCAGCAACTTCCAAATTGCGCTTTCCGAGAGCTCGATGTCGTACCAAATGGAAAGGTACAGCTTCAGTCTCTTCTGGCCGAATCCCGTTTTCTCCCGAAGTTCACGCAGACGCTGAACGATCGCAGGAGAGGTAGCCCGGGGGCTATAATGCGGCCGTCGGGAAAGATCGGCAAGGCTCGCTGTATTTTTCGCAGATCTCCGGTACCGCTTCAGCCATTTATAAAAAGTCTTGCGGCTAATGGAGTATTTCTCACAGATCGAAGGAACACCTTTTTTTTCTTCGTATTCCTTCATCCATGCGATGCGCCTTGCTATTCCATAGTCAGCTTCACTCATGAACGATTCTTACGCAGAATTGGTTTTTGCATCGAGGGGGAGCTCACGAAGCCTTCTTTGTCTTTTCGAAGCGCTGAATCACCCGCGTCTCGCCTCCGCTCACGAGTGCTACAACGACAACATCGCCGTCGCTGCTCAATAATATTTTTTTTGACAGCGCGATCGCTTCCTCCTCCGTCCCCTGAACTGTTTCGTGCGCGATAGTTTTGGGAACCTCCAAGTACTTGAATACGGAAACTCTGTAGGTCATAATGCCTCGGCTGAATAATAAATGGTAGGGCCAATTAAAAAGTATTTGTTCTCTGGTCCAACGTCCAAAGTCCAAGGTCCGAAGTCCTGGGTCCGGGGTCTTATGACTTTGGACTCAGGACCTCGGACTCAGGACCAAAGACTCGGGACTCAGGACTGTTTCACCTCCACAGCTTCCCACAACAATTCCGCAATGTCCTTCACCTGGGCACGCTCGCCTGCTTCCTTCGCTTTCACACCGTCGGTCATCATCGTCATGCAGAACGGGCACGCAGTTCCGATTGTGGATGCGTTCGTCGACAGCGCCTCTTCCGTCCGTTCGATGTTGATCCTTTTTCCTTCTTTTTCTTCCATCCACATTCTGCCGCCGCCGGCGCCACAGCACAATCCTTTGTCCTTCGAGCGCGGCATCTCTATAACGCTCGATAGGGGAAGAGAGTTCAGAAGCGCGCGGGGAGAATCAATGATGCCGTTATATCGCGCCAGGTAACATGAATCGTGAAAGGTGATCGTCGAGCGTTGACTGCCGGCGATTTTTATTTTGCCTCGATTCACAAGGTCGAGAAGAAAGTCCGTGTGGTGGACGACGTCGAAATTCCCTCCGAATTGCGGATATTCTTTTTTCAGTGAATGAAAACAGTGCGGACATGTTGTCACAATTTTCTTTACGTTGTACCGGTTCAGCGTCCCGACATTTTCATTTATGAGTGTCTGTGCGAGATATTCGTTTCCCATGCGCCGCGCCGCGTCGCCGTTGCACTTTTCTTCAAGCCCAAGGATCGCGAACTTCACACCAGCATGTTTCATCAACTGCGAAAATGCCTGCGTTACTTTCCTGTATCGCGCGTCGTACGCCCCTGCGCAGCCGACCCAGAATAAGACGTCGACCTCGACGGCATCCGACATTCGGGGAATTTCCATTCCTTCCGCCCAATCAGCACGGGAGGAATGACTGAAGCCCCACGGCGCAAAGTTGCGTTCAAGATTATCGAAAGTTGCGCGAAGTTCTGGAGGGAAACGTGATTCATTCAGTACCAAACCCCGCCGCATATCCACAATCTCGTCCACATGTTCTATCATCACCGGGCATTCATACACGCACGCCAGACACGTCGTACACGCCCATAATTCATCTTCGGTGATGAATTGATCGACAAGTGTATGGGCAAACAATTCGGGATTCTCGTTGCTCTGCATTCCTTGAACGAGCATTGGAGCTTTTTCCATCGTACGCCGCCTTGTGTCGACCATGATCTTCCGCGGTGAGAGCCGCTTGCCGGTGAGGTTCGCGGGACACACCGAATCGCAACGGCCGCATTCGGTACATGTGTAGCCGTCCAACAATTGTTTCCACGTCAAGTCCTCCACATCCGCCACGCCAAATTTCGTCGCCGTCTCGTCGTTCAAATTGATCGGCTTTAAAGCTCCGCGGGGCTCCAGGTTGGAGAAAAAAACATTGGGGATGGATGTCAATACGTGCAGATGTTTTGAGTACGGAAGATAGTTCAAGAAACCGAGCACGAGGAGAATATGCGCCCACCAAAAGCCGAGGCTCCATGCAGAAGCGGCATTGCTTCCGGAAAACATTGGAGCAAGATGTGATGAGATGGGGTAGTGTAGCCCTGCCGCGTATTGCCCGAGCGAAATGCGGACTGCGTTCTGAAAAAGCAGCGTTGTTACGATGAAGAAAATCCAAATCAGAATCAGTGCAGCGTCGAGATTGCCGCGTGTGCCTACTTGAAGACGGCGCACTTTCGATACAAACCTCTTCCAGAGTGCCATTGCGATAGCAACCACAACGAGGAGACAAAAAAATTCCTGGGAGAACGTGATAAGCGAGTAAATGCCGCCGAGAAAGCGAAACGAAAAGCGTCCTGCAATTCCTTCGCCGATAGATTCGAGAACCGCGACCACAAGCACCATGAATCCCCAAAAGATTGCCAGGTGCATAACGCCGGCAACCGGCTCGCGCATCAGCTTCGTCTGCAACAGCGCAATTTTCACCACACGTTTTGCACGTTCGGTGAGATGGTCGAATCGATTTTCGGGTCGCGCTGTCTGCAAGTACGATAGCAAACGTCGCGCGCTGAATCCGAAGAAAACGAACGACGCAAAAAGGACGAGAGCGAAGAGTATGTTTGTCAATGCCATCGAGGTGCGGTTGATTGATTAGATATTTACACTCGCAACGTACCTTCCAACACCGTGACTGCATTCCCCACAATTGCGACCGATTTTGGTTTTCCCCGGGCAACCTGCACTTCCACTTTTACGCGGCCGGGCCTCCCCATCACATCTCCCTGCTCGCCGACCATTTCGATCAAGCCATCAGATTTTCCCACGAGTCCCTGCTCCACCATGTACACGCCGAGCGGACCGTTCGCAGAGCCGGTAACCGGATCTTCGTTGATGCCGTCATTCGGTGCGAAGAATCGGGAATGAAACGTCGACGCACGTTCGACTGTCTCTGTTGAAAAAACGCATACCCCAAGAAGTTTTTTGTGATGCAGAACTTTTTTTAAGAGATCGAAATCCGGGCGCATATCGAACAAAACTGAAAGCCGACGAACGGGCAAGTACCCGTTGATATCCACAACGCAGGGTAATCGCTTGTCGAAATCGCTGTCGTCAATTCCGAGCGCACCAAAAAAATCCGTTTTCAAGTTGTACGCTTTCACGAGCTGCGTCATCGGGAGCGTCAATTTGACCGTCGCGCCGCCGCTTTCTTTCATTACGGACACGGGAAGAATTCCCGAAGCGGTTTCCAGCCGGAACGAGTAGGAGCCGTACTTCTTCATGCCGTGCATCTCCTCTTCAGCTAGGGCGTGAAAACTTGCAATGGTCGCGTGGCCGCACAATCCGACTTCATTCGTCGGTGTGAACCAACGGATACGCAGGTCCGCTTGCTTGGTGGACGACGGAAGAACGAATGCCGTCTCTGAAAGATTCATTTCGCTCGCGACATTCTGCATCTGCTCATCGCTCAGTCCCTGCGCCGAAAGCACCACCGCCGCGGGATTGCCCGAAAATGGTTTTAATGTAAACGCATCGACATGTTTGATAGCCATCGATTTCATTATGCTTCACCCAACAAAGGCAGTGCAACGACCGTTTTTTTCTCTTTGACATAATAGATAGTTGCCGCATCCACAAAAAAAGAATCGGGCACTACAGCCGGAGTCGACGAATTCAGGACGTCGGAGTACATCTGCTTGCCGTTGGTTTCGTCGATCACGCACAAACGGTTCTCAAGAAGGTCGGTTTTTCGTTCCTCATCGCGCCCGCGATAAGAGTGATAACTGAACGCTATCCGGCCGTTCGATTGGACAAACTCGATCGAGCCGCGCAGATCCGCCATGTTGCAGTACTTCTCGATTTTCGGAGCGAGGAGAGGATATTCGGCGAGGCCATCGCTCAACACTTCCGGGAACAGAAAATCACTCCGACCGTGACCGGCCCCTTTGCGCTCGATCATATCGGGAGGCGGCTCGCGGATCTCTTGCATGAATGCTCCACTCGACGCATCGAGTTCATAGTAGAGCCGCTTCTCAAAAAAATCGCGAAACGCGAAGACGCGGTCAGCAGTTGCAAAGAGAAAAGCGTAGTCGTTGTTTCGCCATAATTCCCGGCCAGTCCCTAAATCGACGGCGATAATCCTCCCATGCTCCGGCATGTCGGGCTTTTTGAATCCGTGAAGGAACACTTTATCATGAACGATCCCCTCGATACCGATCCACCATGCTTCGGCGAATGAAATATCTTTCCACAGTACATCACCATTCGAGGCGTTCAGGCAAAAAAATGAGACTTGTTTTTCTTCCGTATCCCGGTCTTCGCCCACAATGAAGTTCGTCTCTGAAAAGAGGAGACGCCACAATACACCCGCCGTCGTGTACGACCATGCCGGCTTCAGTTGTTTTTTTTGAAAGAGGGATGAAATATTCATCGTCGGATGATGTTAGGCAATGCTCTCGGCTGGGTTAAAATAGTCCATTTTGGAGAGAGTTTCAATCTTCTTTTTCCCGGGACCTATCCGATAGCTTCGAGCCATCCGATAGCTCCAAGCTATCGGATGGCTGGTACTACGCCGGTTGAAAATAACCAAATAGCTTGCTACATTGGAAGCAAAATTCGCCTCCACTAAAAGAAGACTCTCCCGTGGTACATATCCGACTTGACGGTTCCACTCTGACGATAGAAGACCTTTTCCACGCAGCAACCCGGCCCTCCAAGATTTCACTCGCCGAATCATCTAAAAAGTCGATGCGTCGCTCACGCGCGCTTGTGGAAGAATGGCTTGCCAGAAAAGAAAGCATTTACGGCGTCACAACGGGATTCGGGGAATTCAGCAACGTTCAGATCCCGTTTGAAAAGATTGAAGAATTGCAGCACAATCTTATTGTGAGCCATGCAGCAGGAACAGGCGAGCCGTTGCCTCCGGAGGTTGTCCGGGCGATGATGATCTTACGTGTAAATGCGCTGGCGAAAGGATTCTCCGGCATTCGGATCGGTACGGTTGAACGTATCACCAAATTCTTCAACGCCGGGCTTATTCCCGTTATTCCATCGCAAGGCTCGGTCGGTTCAAGCGGCGACCTTGTTCAATTGGCCCATCTAGTTCTCACATTGATGGGAAAGGGAAGAGTCATTTCCGATTGGCAAGGGGTGATGGAAAATTGGAAAATGGAAAATGGAAATTCGACAAGGGTTGACTCGGGGATCGCCTTGAAGAAGTTTGGCCTCTCTCCTCTTACACTCACCGCGAAAGAGGGACTCGCTCTCATCAACGGCACGCAGATGATGACGGCATACGCCGCCCTGATCTCTCACCAGTCGCGGCAATTGTGCTCGCTTGCGGATATCTCGGCTGCAATGAGCGTTGAGGCGTTAAAGGGAAGCGACACGCCATTCGATGAACGCATTCACCGATTGCGTCCTTTCAAAGGTCAACTCGCGTCTGCACGAAATCTCCGCAGGCTTCTGCGCGGAAGCGAGATCCGCGAATCGCACCGGCACAGCGACCACCGCGTGCAGGATGCCTACTCTCTTCGATGCGCTCCGCAAGTGCACGGCGCATCGCGCGACGCGCTGGAGTACGTCGAGAATGTCGTTTCAATAGAAATTAATTCTGCGAACGATAATCCGCTCATATTCCCAAAGGATAAGGAACATCTCGAAGGGGGAAATTTTCATGGCCAGCCAATTGCACTTGCAATGGACTTTGCGGCGATCGCGTTATCGGAGCTTGCAAACATTTCCGAGCGGCGCATCGAACGGATGGTGAACGGTTCGCTCAGCGGACTCCCCCGGTTCCTAACCAACGATGGCGGTGTCAATTCCGGACTGATGATCGCGCAGTATACCGCTGCATCGCTGGTTTCCGAAAACAAAGTGCTCGCTCATCCCGCAAGCGTCGATTCAATCCCGACATCCGCCAATCAGGAAGATCACAACAGCATGGGATCGATCAGCGCGCAAAAGTGCTGGCGAATTCTTCGGAACGCACAGACTGTTATCGCGATCGAGCTGATGACAGCAGCCCAAGCAATTGATTTTCACGCACCGCTGAAGTGCGGCAAGGGAACCGGCGCAGCACACAAGACTATCCGGTCGTATATTCAACACTTAGATCAAGACCGTATATTATACAACGATATTCAAGAAGCGCTGAAATTGTTGCTTGACGGGGAAATTCTTCGTAGTGTTGAAAAAGTTGTGGGGGAATTGGGGTGATGCGCAAGTGATGCCATGAATTCAGGTCATGGCATCACTGAACAATGATATCCAAGAAGCGCTGAAATTGTTGCTTGACGGAGTAATTCTTCGTAACGTTGTAAAAGCTGTGGGGAAACTGGGGTAAGTAAATCTGAAAGGCTCTTTTCATAGAACCGCAGGTTTCACGACAGATCAAACCTTTCGCGACTCATTTTCTCCCTCAAAGACCGTTGAAGATTGGCGTACGGTAGGTCAGACATTCTTGTCTGACCTGACCAGGCAGCATTGGACTCGCAAGAATGTCTGTCGCAGCATTTTTTATTTTTTCAATACCCCGTCAAAATTCCAACATGATCCCATGAAACCGACCGTTCCCGCCGTTCCACTTCCCATCTGGAAAGATCTCTACTCTGCCGCTCAGAAATTTCACGCGCTTCGGCCGTGGGAGATGTTGGATGACACAGACCTCATTGGCGTCCGCGATCCCGCGACCGGCGAGACCGGATTCGGTGTCGTTATGGGGAACGGGGGCACACTTTTTGGCTTCTGTCTCTACCGCGGTGCTGAAGGCTTCG
>JAGVPT010000277.1 GCA_020052095.1 Bacteroidota bacterium
GGTTAGCTTCATTTACCAACACAATTTCATGATAACAACCAATAGAATAAGCAATATTTGAACAAATCAACATTTTTTCACGCAGGTCTTAAGAAACTAATGTGGTTAAATGAGCTTCAATACAAGTTGGTTATTGATTCCGTTTGACCACTACGACTGTGATGTCGTCTGCTTGAGGCGCATCACCTACATG
The DNA here is from genome assembly GCA_020052095.1 of Bacteroidota bacterium. GTDB lineage: Bacteria > Bacteroidota > Ignavibacteria > UBA10030 > UBA8401 > JAGVPT01. The sequence goes on from JAGVPT010000277.1 coordinate 194, forward strand.
ATGCTTCACCGCAGCAACGAGTTGATCGATCATTTCCGCTGCACGAAGGTGGGTGTGGCTTCTGAGGAATAATTCAAGTTTCTGTTGACCGAACTGTTCATTGTTTGAATTCATGGCCTCATTAACACCGTCGGAATATATAACCAGTGTATCACCCAGTTGAAGGACAACAGTATCTTCTTCGTAGGCAGTTTCTTCCTGGATCCCTAAAACGAGTCCACTTTTCGACAGGCGCGACGGTTCTTCTCCTTTGCGAAGTAGAATGGGCCACTCATGTCCCGCGTTTGTGTACCTAAATGTATGGTTAAGGTTGTCGAGTAAGCCGTAAAAAAGGGTGACGAATTTATCGCTTGCGGTGCTTTGACAGAGCAGCTTGTTCGTCCGACGCATCGTTCTTCGAGGCGAGGCCTTCAACATCAGTTCGCTACGCAGAATTGCCTGAAGGTTTGCCATCAGCAGAGCGGCAGGAAGACCTTTTCCAGAGACGTCGCCTAAACAAATAATCGTGCGTTGCTCATCAACAGGGATGAAATCAAAATAATCACCGCCGACAAGCTGGGCGGTAATGGTCGTGCCGGCGATATCGTACCCCTCAATCAGCGGAGGAGACTGCGGAAGCAAGCTCATTTGGACATTGCGGGCTGCATGGAGTTCTTTCTCTATCGCCTGTCTCTGGCGCTCTAACTCATACGTCTTAGCGTTATCAAGGGCCAATGCACTGTGTATGGAAAGAGCATTCACGAAGCTTTCATCGTCTCCGCCGAACTCACCATCACGCTTATTCAAGAGCTGCAGCACGCCGATAATTTGCCCATTTTTATTTATGATAGGTGTACACAGTATCGAAGTAGTGTGATAACCTGTCCTCGCATCGATTTCGGGGTTAAAACGAGTATCAAGGTAAGCGTTGGGAATGTTTATCGTCTCCCGTGTGGCTGCGACGTAGCCTGCAATGCCTTTCCCCAGGGGCATGTGAATCTCAACGTAGGTAGACCCTCTTAACACTTTCGACCATAACTCGTGCTTTTCAGGGTCTATGAGATAGAGAGTTCCAGCTTCTGCGTTCACAATGCCTAATGCCGTGTCGATGATCAGCGGAAGCAACTCATCGATATTCAATGTAGAATTCACTACTTCTGTCGCATTGATGAGGCGCCGCAGTTTCTCCAACTCTGCCCGGCTGTGCTCCGCGAAATGTTCCAGTTGCTGCGCATGGTGATGATTGAGCGCACGTAATCGCACACTGAGGACCTGCAACAAACGAACTGCGAACGGATGGTTCTCGGACAGGAGTTGATCGAATGCTAGCTTCGGTAACTCATACAGGATGCAGTCTTCCACTGCAATGACATGAGAGTTGCTCTCACGTCCATCGATAAGCTCCAGTTCTCCAAAAAAGTCGCGCTCATGAAGCAGGGCAAGCAAGACCTCCTGATTGGATTTGTCCGTGCGCACAATTTTTACGCGTCCTGCCACAATCAGGAAGAGGCATTTGCTCGGATCGCCCTCCTTTCGAATCAATTCTCCGGCGCGATAATGTCGCTCGATTAATACTTTCCTTATTCGCGCGAAAGTGGCATCGTCGATATTCTCAAACAGGATATTATGTCGCAGCCGTTCAACTCGCTTCTGTGGAGACATTCGCCTCCGTAGAGCGAGCGATTTCGCAGGGAGCCCACGTTTGCGCTTAGTAGCACTTTTCATTAATGGCACCGAGGAGGAATTGACAACTAACGCGAAGCTTCCTGCGCACAGAAACGTTTTGCACAACCGACGGGGGGTATTTCAGCGGCAACGTTACAGAAATCGAAAGAAAGAAGCAAGCGGCTATTCGTTGATCATAGGCCCTTCTAGTGGGATGTGAATGTATCAACCATGGAAAGGAAGCGGGAGGAGGGATTTGTCAAGCTAAAAAAAGAGCCATTGCTGGCTCTTTGGCGTCCTTGTGTATCCTGACCGGAATCAATAATGTGCGGGCCATAAACAGATCGATCCCAATCGCCCCGCATCTTCTGCACGAAATCCAAGCTCAGGTGCCGCGGCAACGATCTCGGCGGAATCGCGCATCGATTGGATCAACACGTCTTTGAGATTGTCCGATGACCGGGGAGCGCGCCCTGGTTCAGTTGCCTTGCCTAGTATCAATACCTCGACTTTGTTCTTCCCGGTGAGCATCGCGATGGCCTCCGATCAAGTTTTCAGTTGCTCAAATTGGATCACCTCGTGTGCTGTAGACGGTGCAAACCACTCCAACTCCTCTACTGATTCATTCGCCACCGCATACATCGTATGCTTCGTGTGTCGGCATCTTAGTACCAGACACACCAGATTCCGTTTTCTCTTTTATGCAGGAACATAAAAAAATCCCATCAAAGGTTACCAAATTGGTTACCACTCGATGGGATCCGAATCAGAAATCAGCGGTTGCTTAGCGAAATTAACCTATTTTGTGCCCGAGGGGAGACTTGAACTCCCATGCCCTTGCGAGCGCTGCCTCCTGAAGACAGTGTGTCTGCCATTTCACCACTCGGGCGTGTAACTGAAATAAAGATACAAAAATGCGCAGCCCAAATCAACATCAGGAGTCAACATCAGAAATCCACGGCCTGCGACGTGCGCACGCGCTGTTCGAGAAACGGAAAAATCCTCTTAAGTTCCCGCTCGATTTCTTTGAAGCAAGCTGCGTACTGTTTCTTCGGCGCGCCAATGGGATCTGCCACGGAGAGATTCTTAGGCGGCTGGGACCGGCCAAGTTCTTTCAGCAGTACCACCTTCATCCTAAATTCAGGATACGCGCGATGGATGACCTCGTGATGGTTCTCCGCGAGGCAAATCACCAATGTCGCTTCTTCAAGCATTGACTTGGTCAGTTGTCGCGACCGATGTTGCGATACATCGATGCCGTGCTCTTTACACACTTCCTTTGTAAAATTGTTTGTGTTCTTTCCAGGGATGGCGTCAGTCCCTGCTGATTCAATTGTCACCCGCTTCTGGAGCTTGTGTTCACGGAAGAGTTTCTTCAGAATGCCTTCACTCATAACGCTCCGGCATATATTGGCAGTACACACGAAAATAATACGCATTTAATTTCCGAATTGAATATATGGATGCAGCCTGAACAACAAATAATACAACACGCCTGACAAAAAATCAATATACAAGTTTTTCGGGTGGTGGTACGTTTTAGCGAGATGTAGGACATCTTGGGAATTGGCATAGAAAAATTATTCAAATTGATACGATTTGTTACGTAAGATGTCCTACATCTTCTTGAAAAAAGCGAAAGTGTACCACTACAGTTTTTCGTTTGTTCTCAGGCGGAGTTTTTGTATCTTTATAAATTGATGGTGCGTCCCGACCTGGAAAAAATCCACAAAAGATACACCAATCAGTTTGAAAATGAACTGGGACTACCAATCCCTCGCGGGCCGCTAGACGAGAGTCTCGTTCCACGGTCGCCCGCGCGTTCGAATCTTTTCATCACAAATCTGCGTCTTCTGCACATTGAGAATATGAGAAGCCTCCGAGTTTTTAAAGGGATCTATGTCGGCACGTAAAGCCATTTATTGGACTATTTTTTGGGTGCTGCTGTCCCTGCTGGTGAATCTGGGAGTGTACTTCGCGTATGGTCAGCAGAAAGCAATGGAGTTCCTTACAGGGTACATCATTGAGAAGTCCCTCAGCGTCGATAATCTCTTCGTCTTCTTGCTCATCTTCAACTTTTTTGAAACTACCGCAAAGCAACAACGCCGCGTGTTGAATTATGGCATCATTGGCGTGGTGATTCTGAGGGGCATTCTGATTTTGCTGGGGACGACGCTCATAAAGGAATTTCATTGGATTATGTATCTCTTCGGCGTCGTGCTGGTCGTCTCCGGGTATCAGATGACGTTTGGCAAAGAGAAAAAATATGAACCGCAGAATAATATAGTGCTCAAGTGGTTTCGAAAAGCGATGCCGGTCCTGGATGACCACAAAAATGGTGACTTTTTCGTACGCAAGGATAGAATCTTATACGCGACGCCGCTCTTCGCCGTCTTATTGATTATTGAAACGACGGATGTCGTTTTTGCCGTCGATTCTATCCCCGCTATTTTTGCGATTACGACAGACCCGCTTATTGTCTATGGATCCAACATCATGGCTGTGTTGGGACTGCGCTCAATGTACTTCGTCCTTGAAAAAAGCCAACGCAAGTTTGGCTATGTGAAGTACGGCGTCGGCATCGTGCTTGCGTTTGTTGGAATGAAAATGCTGCTTATGGATATTTATAAAATTGATATTGTCGTTTCTCTCTTTATCGTCGGCGGTGTACTGGCACTTTCGGTGCTGCTGTCGTACATCATCAAGCCCCGGCAAGCACCTTCCACAACGTAAGAATGTGCCGGACAGACCCAAATGCCGTCCAGAATTACGCATAAACACATGATGAAACAATCCGCAGTTCTTCTTCTCTTGTTTTCAATTGTGCTGCAACAGTCGCATGCACAGTCGGTGTATCTTGATCCTTCTCACGAGGTCTATGATTTCTTGAAGAGGATGGAAGGGAAGCATACTCTCACAGATTATCGCGATGCGGTGAAGCCGATTACGCGTCAAGATGTAGGACGGTACCTCATGGTCGTCGAAGAACACGCTGATCAATTGACTGCTGTTGAGAAGGAGCGGCTCCAGTTCTACAAGGAAGAATTCTACGTGGAATTGAAGCAACTGAAGTACGACAAAGGATTGCCGCAGGAACGCTGGCATTTGTATTCGTATCGGAGCGCGCCCGGCACTTTTAATCTAAAGAATTCCTCGATGCTTGCATCGGGGTCATAAAGTACGATCGGATTTTTTATTCAACCAAGATACCTCGACGCTTGCGTCGAGGAGA
>JAGVPT010000099.1 GCA_020052095.1 Bacteroidota bacterium
ATCATCGCATTGATCCTGTCTGCTGATAAAAGATTGAATTACGTTCGTGCCCTCTCTACACACTCTATGACTCTTGCATTTTAACATAAAAGGATGACTTGCGATAGTGCGGTCGCTCAATGGGTCCAAGTGCAATATTTTTTCCCCAGTCACCCCGAGCGCGCATGCGCGTCCCCGAAGGGATCCTTCGGACTGGCGCACATTATTCCATCCCGCGCAATCTGTAATCTGCGCAATCTCAGCAATCTGCAATCTGCGCTAAATCTGCGTAATCTGAGTAATCACTACGGCTTCTTGAACAACTTGTCTTTCACGCCTTTGTTGATTTCAAATTTTTCCAGTTTCAATTCCAGGGATTGTCCCATCACGTTTTGCTCGATGCGCGTCGCAACGAGATACCCTTTGAAATCCTTGTAGTCGTAATAATCGGTCACCTGATCTATTGGGCCGCGGGGAGTGTTTGTGGACTTAACCTCCCTGAATTTCAGGAAATCGTCGACGGCAAAATATTGCCGCATTGAGGTTCCCGAAGAACCGGTCAGCGTGACTTCGTAGTAATCTTTTCCTTTTAGGTTCTTTATCCCACTCACTTCCGCCTTGAGTCCCAATGTTTTGTACTGATCGTAAAAGTTCATCACCGCTTCAATCTGCATTCCCTCCAGCTGATCTCCGGTCAGGTCTACTGTCCCCTGCGGCGTCACCGCCCAGCCATGCTGACCATCGTATCCCTGCTTCTGCTCTAACATTCCGACGAAGTTCATATTGATATAAATCTTGTTCGGCAATTTCTGCACAGTTTTCAACTTGATATCGAAATTCTGCATCTTACCGCTCATCTCGATCGTTTTGTCTTTGATGGCCTTCATTTTCGCCTTGCCGCCGGTCTTCTCGATAAATTTGGCGAAGATCTCATCGGCAGTGATCGTTATAGGCGCGGCGGGTTTCTCGACAATTTTGTTGCCGTCTTCGTCGTAGGTGTCGATAGCGCCGAACTTCGCCAGTTTGTCTTTCACTTCTTTTGCCGAGCCGACCACATCGACCAGCATTTTATCCGGTGCGAGGTACTTCATGGCGGCTTGCTGCACGTCCTCCGCAGTAATTGCGTCGAGGCGTTTCAGGTAGGTCTTGTAATGGTCTTTTGACAGCTTGAACCGCTCGATATCGATCGCATAATTCGCAATGGTGCTGGCCTCCTCCAGGCTTCTGACGAAAGCGCCGCTGAGGAAGTTCTTCGCCATCTGTAACTCTTTTGCGTCGACCTTCTCGTTGCGGATGCGATTCAATTCGTAGAAAATTTCTGTGATCGCGCTGTCGGTGACGGAGTTCTTAGTCGACGTGGACGCCGTAAAATGTCCTATCAGTTCGTCGGGACCCATGGAACTGTAGGCGCCGTAAGTATATGCATGCTTTTCCCGCAGGTTGACGAAAAGGCGGAAAATACCGCCGCCGAGCACGGTGTTCATCACTTCAACTGCCATTACGTCGGGTGCAGTCCTCTGCAGATCGACTGTCTGAGTGATTCTGATGACCGACTGGACGGAGCTTGGCCTGTCGACGAATGCCACCTGCACTTTGCCGGGTTGTTTTGGCATATCGAATGTCAGTGCCTGCAAGGTGCCCTGTTTCCACGTTCCGAAATATTTATCGACCAGCTTCAGCACATTCTCCTTGTCGACGTCTCCGACCACAGCCATCATCGCGTAGTTCGATTTAAAGAACGTGTTGTACATATCCATGCATTTATCGCGCGTAATCTTGCCGATGGTCTCTTCGGTTTCAATTTCGCCGTAGGGATGTGTATCGCCGTAGACAAGTTTTTTTCGGATAACCTCGGCGATCATCGTTGGCTCGGTCTTTCTGAATTTCAATCCCGATTTCGTTTGCGTGAGGAGTTTGTCTAACTCATCCTGCGGGAATGAAGGGTGGAGCACAACGTCTGCCATCAACTCGAACAGCTTGTCGGTGTTTTTCGAGAGACCCGAGGCGTAGACGCTTGTCCCGCCCGATCCCATATTGGCGCCTATGAGGTCGATCTCCTCGTCCAGTTGGTCTTTTGTCCTGTTCGTTGTGCCTGTCCGCAGAAGCTGACCGGCGATGTCAATATATCCAACGCACTCTTTCTCGAGAACAGGCTGCCTGTCGATCAACATGCGAATGTTAATTGTCGGGAGCTCAGCATTCTTTACGATGATAACGCGAATTCCGTTCGCTGTCGTGATGAGGTCGTAATCGGGGAACGCGACGGCGGGGGCGGGACCCGGTCCCGGCACCTTGCTTCTGTCGAGTTGGGCGGGTGCGATGGTTGAAATGAAAAGCAACAATGTTATTGCTGCACATAAATTCTTTTTCATTGTGATGACTCCTTTTTACTTATTGGGAGATGACTCAAAAATTCTAATACGTCCACTGATCAGCCACGAAGGCACCTCGCCTGCCAAAGCGAAGCCTGCTTGCCGAAAAAGCTGTTCAGCAGGCAAGCGGCGGGCAGGCAAGACACGAAAAAAGAAAGGATAAAGATAATTATTGAAAAACCTTCGTGCCTTTGTGTCTTCGTGGCAAATATTGTCGTCAGATTGCCTCACTGCACTTTTGTCTTCGGTATATAATAGAGAACGGTTCGGTTCTTCTCCGTTAGGTAGTGCTGTGCTACCCGCCGGAGGTCCTCTTTCGTCACTGCCATAAACTTGTCGATTTCGGAATTAATGAGATTCGCATCGCCGAAGAAGACGTGGTAATTTGCAAGCTCAATGGCTTTGCCCTGCACCGAGCTATTTTTTTCGATAAAGCTGGTTTCTTGCTGATTGCGTATTTTTGTCAGCTCATTGTCGGCGATTGTGCCGGTCTTCACTTTTTCGATCTCCTCCTGAATGCTTGCCTCGATATCCTTCGGCGATTTTCCGAAGTTGGCAATGCCAAAGAGGAGAAAGAGGGAAGGATCTTCAAGATCGAACGGGATCGACTGAACCGCCAACGCGATCTTCTCTTTATCGACCAGGCGTTTGGTCAGCCGGGAGCTTTCTCCGCCGGAAAGAAGCGTCGTCAACATGCTCAGTGCGTAATAGTCTTTGGTGCCCTGTGCCGGCATATGGTATGCCTCTATCACCGCCGGGAGTTGAATATTGTCCAACACCGTGTCTCTCACTTCGGCTTTCTGCGGCGGCTCGACTTCTTTTGGCCTAAATATCTCGCCGGTTCCCTTTGGAATACCGCCGTAGTATTTATTGATCATCTCTTTCGTTTTGTCGATATCGATGTCTCCGGCGATGACGAGGCAGGCGTTGTTGGGAAGGTAGAAAGATTTGTAAAACTGACGGAACTCATCGTATGTCGCCTGGTCGATGTATTGAAAAGAACCGATGGGAGTCCAGCGATACGGATGAACTTTGTACGAATGCGAAAAGGTCTGTTCCAGAATAGAGCCGTAGGGACGGTTGTCTATGCCCTGCCGCCTCTCTTCCTTCACGACTCCGCGCTGAGTCTCGATTCCGATGGAATCTATCTTGAGCTGAAGCATCCGCTCCGACTCCATCCACATTGCAAGCTCCAATTGATTGGAGGGCATGGTGATGAAGTAGACCGTTTTGTCGAAACTCGTGAACGCGTTCAGTTCACCGCCGGCGTTTTGCACCATTTTGAAGAATTCCCCGCGCGGGATATTCGGCGAGCCTTCGAACATCAAATGCTCGAAAAAGTGGGCGAAACCGGTTCGATCGGGATTTTCATTCTTTGATCCAACATGATAGACGACGACCTGCGAAACGATCGGCGCAGATTTATCCTGATGTAAAATAACATGCATGCCGTTGGGCAGGTTGTACTCAACGAATTTCAGGTTCACTTGCGCGTTCAGCACGTTTCGCGCAGCGAAAACAAGCAGTAGAGCGAAGAAGATTTTTTTATACACGGCGTCCTCCTCAGGGATTTTGATTTATGGGTGAAGTACTGGCATATATTGCAGGATCTCGGTGTGTCTCCTTGGCATGAATTGGTATTGGAAAGAAGTGTGGATAGTGTACACTTATTCCGGGCAAAGTTCAAGAGTCATATCTTGCTGAATCGCGACGACCTTTAGCTCTTGGTCGTACGCACCACTCCACCTCCGCATGGATTTTAGCCCATTGATCACGAGGATATCTCCGGAACGGATTGAGATCGATGCAAAATGACGGTGGTGCCTCAGTTACCCTGCATGGGTGGGCTCCATCTTCTCGTTAAGCACCACCCCTTAGTCCCCTCCTCATTGAGGAGGGGAAGTCGCGAAGCGACAGGGGTGGTGGCAAACAATCCTGTGGGTGGGTCAGACATTCTTCTCTGACCTTTTTTGACAGGCAAGAATGTCTTTCTTGACAGTCCCGATGACTCGGGACTGTCCCACTGATGGAGAATTTCAAATTGAAACACTAGCAAAATGACAATGCTCTTGCCTTAGCATTGCGGGTTTCTTATATTTAAATACAATGAACAATGATCAATGAGTAATGAGCAATCAACAATGACCAATGATCATTACTCATTGCTCATTATACATCTGGGGCTGTAGCTCAGTTGGGAGAGTCCGCCTCAGGCGGATTCGCAACGAATAGGATACAGGATCAGAATCTCACATATATAAACTTGGGGCTGTAGCTCAGTTGGGAGAGCGATTCGTTCGCAACGAATAGGTCGTCGGTTCGATCCCGATCAGCTCCACAGGCACAGTGAACATTTTTAGGATGGCTCGTCCCGCCGATGGCGGGATCAGCTCCACAGGCACAGTGAACATTTTTAGGATGGCTCGTCCCGCCGATGGCGGGATCAGCTCCACGATACAAT
>JAGVPT010000227.1 GCA_020052095.1 Bacteroidota bacterium
AAATCAAAACATTTTTCTTCGTGTCTTGCCTGCCCGCCGCTTGCCTGCTGAACAGCCTTTTCGGCAAGCAGGCTTCGCTTTGGCAGGCGGGGTGACTTTTCACAAAGTGTTGCCTTTCCGAAGGAACCCTTTGGGTTGGCAGTGGCAAATACTGGGTTTTCGTCCGAGTCTCTAGGGGCTTCATCCAAACGTATGACACGTATCAATGTCATCCGGGGGCGAATCAGCTACATTAAAAGAAGGTCGGCCAGGCGAGTTCAGCAATCTGACCTTCCCGGTGGCTGTAATATTCATGATAATATTTCATTTTGGAGGATCGTATGACGTTGCGCCCAACATTGAAGAGCAAGAGAACAAGAACTTTCGTTCTGTTCTTTCTTCTCTTTCTGCTGCTTCCGTTTTCGTTCCAGTGCGTGAAAACGCCGCTGGACTTCAAAGCGCCTCAGTGGTCAGTTCCTCTGAACATTCAGTTGATTGACCGCACGTTCACGTTTCAACAGATGATTGAGAAAGATCCTAAATTCATTGTCGACTCGACGTCGAGCCACGTCGAGTATCGGCCGTCGTCCATCGTCAACAGCCCGACGGCGATACTCCTTCCGGAATTGACACCAACGTCAAGTTCCGTATCGAACAAGCTCGGACTCGTTCCACTAAGCGTTCCCATTATTCCAAACGTAACTGTGGGGTTCAAAGACATTTTTGGTATTGACCCGCCCGCGTTCCCGTACCCCGGATCGGACACTTCAGTTACAATGAACAACAACATTGCAAATCCTGGTGCAACGTACGATTACCTTGTGTTCGAAAACGGACGAATGTCGTTGACCATCACAAACACGTTCCCTTTTGCAATCAGTTTCCAAGCCCCGGGAGTGAGGTTGATCAACATTGACCAGGATCTGGCCGTTGTCGCAACGTTTTCTTTTCCGACGATCAATGCAGGACAAAGCAACACTCAAACTGCCGACGTTTCGGGAAAGCTCATGAGTGCGAACCTGAAAATGAGCTTCGTTATCCAGACTTCGGGTATCAACGGCAAGACCATTACCGCAAACGATAAGGTCACCGCACAATTGAGTATCGACGGGGGATCGACAGGGTCAACCGCCACTTTGAAAAGCGCGAAAGTTCAATTGGATACGGATTATCCGGTGAGCAGTATCCCCGATTCCGCGGTGCAACTTATCGACGATTCAACAAAAATAAAAAGAGCCGAGTTTAAAGACGGTCAATTCAAAATTGAAATAACCAACTCGATCGACACGAAAATCGTCGTCGGCTTCGCCTTGAACGAATTTGTCAAAAGATCAAACGGCGCACCGTTCAAGTTGAAAGATGATATTACACAGGATACGACGGGAGTCATTCCTGCAAAGAGCAAATTCACACAAACCGTGAACATGGTTGACTATGCTATTCAATCCCAGAAGGACACAATTATTGGAGGCAAAAAAGACACACTCGCGGTTCCAAATGTGCATTTTTCGATCAACATCAAGACACTTGCTGCGACTCAAGGCAGGGTGGTCATATCCAAAGATGACTCTGTGCGCGTTGATATTAACCCGCAATTCAATAATCAGCAACCGCCGGCAAAGACCTACGTGCTCGAAAAAGTCGTCGGCAAAGTGAAACCGACCCCTGTTCCGATCAGTCAGACCGTCGATGCATCAGTCGGAGACATTGGCACCAAATTCACGGCGGACAGCATAAAGTTCGATTCCGTCTCCATTACGCTCAAAATTTTGAGCACGGGTTCGTTTCCGACCGATTTGGCGATGAAGATCGTCGGTTTGGACAAGAATGGAGTGAGGCGTGATTCGTTGATCGCGCGGGAAGTACGTAGTAGCGGCGTTCTGAGCGATACGCTCAGGATCAATCCTGGTGTTGAAAAGAAAATCGTCTTTGACAAATCGACGAGTACAGGCGGCCGTGGGATCGATCAATTTCTCTCGAGTTTCTTCTCGGGCGGAAGCGGCAGCCTGCCTCAGCAGCTCATTGTTACCGGACAGGCTCTTGTCGATCCCCCGTCGTACTATCAATACCCGGAGAGCACCGGCACAGTGAGAGTCGGCGATAGCGTCTTTACCTCTGTTGAGTTCAAATTTCCGGTTCGGGTTGGAATTATCAACGGCACCTATAAAGACACCATCACGATTTCGGACACATCAGGAAACAAAATTGACAAGGAGAGCCTCGCGGAAATTGACAGCGGCAAGGTCATCTTCACGATCAATAATGCTTTCCCCTTCCAGCTCGATGTTGGGACGAAACTGCTTCCGGCGCTTGCCACAGATAAATCGAAGCCGGATACTTCCACGGTGCTGCTCCTTCTACCGAAGGTCGGAGAAATCAGGGCAGACAGCGCTCGTTACGCCTCCAAGCCTGAGGCGCCCGTTGGAGTAACCGGGACTGTCATCCCTCTCACGACGGACGATGTCGATAAGATCAATCCGGCGAGCTTTGTTGCCATTGCCATCAAATTGAAAACCGCTGGCAACGATATGCCGGTTGAGTTTAGGAAAGATTATTATGTGCGGCTGAAGGCATTTGTCAGCGTCCGATTCAACGTCAATTTTGACAAACTAAAATAACCACACCACTCATAAGCAGTGATTCAAAGGAGCAAAACAATGATCAGCTTGAATGAGAAAAGACATTACATCGGAATGATGATAGTGTTTGCGTTGGGTGTGGTTATGACGAACACTTCCAACGCCGGGAACGACCGGGTTTCCGGACGCACGATCGGCATGTCGCGGGCGTTTACTGCTTCTTCGCGTGGACTCGATGCGCTCGGCCTCAACCCCGCAAACCTAGCGCTCGACGACCGGGGAAGCACCGTGACATTTGAATTCGTGCCGTTCGGTTTCAGAGCAGGGAGCGATTTCATCAACTACCAGATCTATCAAGACTACTTTACCGGCCAGGACAGCCTGGATGTGAACGGTCAACCTGCGGTTGATCAAAATGGAAAAACAGTGCGCGTTGCGAAAGATCTCTCCCAATCAGATAAGGATGCGATCCTTGAATTGTTCCCCGGGGGTATCGCTCACACGCAGTTCAATTTTGACGTCACGGAATTTGGTTTCACCGTTCAAAGCGCTACTATCGGCGGAATCGGTTTTTCCGTCAGCGAGCGAGTCGGGGTCAATCTTGACATTCCGGAGGGATATCTGAAAATGCTGCTGCAGGCGTTTCCTGAAACTGGTGCGACGTACAATCTTGACAATACATCGGTTACAGCGTCGTGGTTGCGCGAATTCAATCTTTCGTACGCGCGCGTTCTTCCGTTCGAATTAAAATGGGCGAAGAATATTAGTGTCGGCATTGGCATTAAATACATCCAGGGCTTTGGATATTTCGGGACGGACCACTATCTTGGCAAAATTCAGACTGTCGTGACCCGGGATGGCACGGTGCTGGCAGGCATACCGCTATCGGGAAATTTTGACTTTCTCCAGTATCAATCCCATATCCCGGATACGAACTATGTGGATAATATCATGAATCCGGCTGGAACAGGTCTCGGTTTTGATTTTGGAGTTTCGGCGGAGTTATTTCAGGCGTTCCGTGTCGGCATGAGCATCACGGATATCGGCAAGGTGACATGGGACCAAAATACCAAAGCGATAGTCGGTACCGGACACTTCGAAGTATCGGACATCAGTCAACAAGATTCCGTCAAGAACGCATTCAAGGGCGACACACACGACACGACGGCCTTTACGTCCAGCCTTCCCATGGCTTTGCACATCGGTGCTTCGCTGCAACTGGATAAGGCGGCGTTCATTACTAATTTTCCGGGACAATTAGTGCTTGCGGCGGATCTCCATTTCGGCTTCAATGAAGAGCCGGGCAATACGAAAACACCTCGTTTTGCGCTCGGCGCGGAATACCGCCCCATTAATGCAATCCCCATCCGGACAGGAATTTCCATCGGCGGGCGGGAACGCTTCCAATGGTCGCTCGGATTAGGGATCAACACGCCGGTGTGGGATTTAGATTTTGCCACGGAGAGCATCGCGTTGTTGACAAATCCGAGCAGCTTCCGCAGCGGATCATTTACTCTGGGTATGAGGTTTAGGATATAACAGGCTGTTGAAATATAAACCGCAAAGACGCCAAGAACGCAAAGAACAATTGATGGAATGAGTAGGAAACAGAAGCCCTACTTTCATCTTGGCGTCCTTCGCGCCTTTGCGGTTCATATTTTTTCGAATGAGGTTTTATTCAAAGTCTTGTAAGCGAATTGGTATTCATACTATGAAGCCCGACCTGTTGTGCCGCCGGGCTTCTCTGTTTTTGCTTCGGGGAATGTGATCGAAGAGCAAGCTTACAGTATGAACCTGCTCAAGTCTTTATTCTTCACGATGGAATTGAGCTTTTCTTCGACCAGCTCTTTCGTAATGGAGATCGTGGCTGATGAAATCTTTTCCGGTGCATCAAAGAGGATCTCCTCCAGCAGCGACGTCATGATTGTGTGCAGGCGGCGTGCGCCGATATTTTCAACCTCGTCGTTCACTTGCGTTGCAATTCGGGCAATCGCTCGGATCGCGCCGTCGGAAAAATCGATTTCAACGCCGTCGGTCTTCAAAAGCGCGACATACTGTTTAATGAGCGCGTTCTGGGGAAGCGTCAGAATTTTCACGAAGTCCTCTTCCGTCAGGCTTTTCAATTCAACGCGAATCGGAAACCGACCCTGCAACTCCGGGATCAGATCGGACGGTTTTGATACGTGAAACGCGCCCGAAGCGATGAACAAGACGTGGTCCGTCCGGACCATGCCGTACTTCGTCGCCACCGTCGAACCTTCGACGATCGGCAACAGGTCGCGTTGAACGCCTTCTCGTGAGACGTCGGGACCGGCCGAGGCGCTGCGGCTCCCTGCAATTTTGTCGATTTCGTCCAGAAATACGATGCCCGAATTCTCGACCCTCCGGATGGCCTCCTTGATGGCGGCGTCCTGGTCGATCAGTTTCTGGGCTTCTTCATGAATAAGGATCTGTTTTGCATCGGCGACGGACATTTTACGTTTCTTCATCTTCTTTGGCATGATGTTGCCGAACACGTCCTGCAAGTTCACACCCATTTCCTCAAGGTTCATCGGACCGAGAATTTGCATTGCGGGGAATTGATCGGTCGGCAGGTCGAGTTCGATGATCCTGTCGTCGAGTTGCCCCGCCTTGATTTTTTCTCTGAACCGCTCCCGTGTTTTCTCGTTCAGCTCTTCATCGGACGCTTCCGCGCTCAAGGCGTTCCCTTCGGATTTTGATTTGCGCACCGACGGAATGAGGATGTCGAGAATTCGTTCTTCCGCGAGGTGCTCCGCCTTCTCCTGCACTTCCCCGGTTTTTTCGCTCTTCACCATAACGACCGCAAGCTCCGTCAAATCGCGGATCATTGAATCGACGTCGCGCCCGACATATCCGACCTCGGTGAACTTCGACGCTTCTACTTTGATAAATGGAGCGTTTGCAAGCTTTGCGAGTCTCCGTGCAATCTCCGTTTTGCCGACACCGGTTGGTCCGATCAGGATGATATTATTCGGCATAATTTCTTCGCGCAGGTTTTCCGGCACCTGCAGCCGTCTCCATCTGTTCCGCAAAGCGATAGCTACCGATTTCTTGGCCTCGTGCTGTCCGATAATGTAATTATCGAGTTCACGGACTATCTGCGTCGGCGTCAGTTCTTGAGAGGTCTTGCGGATATCGATCTGGCGACGTGCCATCTCACTCTTCTCCGTCGTGGTATGAGTTTTCATTGGGTCACAATTCTTCAATTGAAATATTCTGATTCGTATAGATGCAAATTGCGGCCGCGGCCAGAAGCGCTTCGTTCACGATTTCCCGTGATGGGAGCTTTGTGTATTTAACGAGCATCCGGGTTGCGGCGAGAGCGTACGGGCCGCCCGAACCGATCGCCACGATGCCGTCATCAGGCGTTATCACGTCGCCCGTTCCCGAAATGATGAAGGCATGTTCTTTGTCCAACACACCGATCATCGCCTCGAGCTGGCGAAGATATTTGTCCATGCGCCAATCCTTGGCGAGTTCGACCGCAGAGCGTTCCAGGTTCCCTTGATACTTCTGGAGCTTTTCTTCGAAGCGTTCCATCAGCGCAAAGGCGTCTGCCGATGCGCCAGCAAAACCGACAAGGACTGAATTGTTGTATAAACGCTGAACTTTTTTTGTCGTGTGCTTAACGATGGTTGTGCCGAGAGTAACCTGTCCATCACTGCCGAGCGCAACTTTGCCGTTTCGCGAGAGTCCGACAATCGTTGTAGAGTGGAGGGTGTTTTCCATGCTGAGGCCGGAATGTTGGTGAGTGATTAGGAGATTTTTCTTCGTAACCGCGCGACGGGAATCATCATCGACTCGCGATACTTGGCCACGGTTCGCCGTGCAATATTGAAGCCCCGTTCGTTAAGAATCTCGGCAATGCGGTCGTCGCTCAACGGTTTCTGAGGGTCTTCGGTTTCCAATATTTCTTTGATCCGGAGCTTCACTTCCTTGTTCGACACGTCTTCGCCGTTTTGCATGCTGATTCCTTCGCTGAAAAAGTAGCGCAGTTCGTACACGCCGAAATCGGTTTGGACGTATTTCCCGTTGACCACGCGGCTGATGGTAGAGATATCCATCTTGATGACTTCCGCGATATCTTTGTAGATCATCGGCTTCAGTCCTTCGCCGGTTTCGAAGAATTGCCGCTGTTTATCGACGATGGTGCGCATGACGCGCAGCATCGTATCGCGCCGCTGGTAGATCGACGCGATGAACCATTTTGCCGCCTCGAATTTCTGCCGTATGAATGTCTTCGTCTCGGAATTGACGCCGTTCTTTTTCCTCCGCGACATCATCTCTTTGTATTCTTTATTGATCCGCAGGGGAGGGACGTTTTTGTCGTTGAGCTGAATGATGAACTCCCCTTCATCGAAATGGACTATGAAGTCGACGGTGATGTAATTTTCCTGTGCCGAAATTTCTCTTTCGCCCGGTTTCGGGTTCAGATGGGAAATAATTGCCAACACCTCTTTCACTTCACCGAGGGAGATAGAGAGCAATTTTGCCAGTTGTTCAAAATGCTTCTTGGTGAATTCATCAAAGTATTTTTCAAGCATCACGCGCGCCAATTCCTTCATCCGTGGGTCAAATTCGCGGGCTTCGAGTTGGAGAATAAGACATTCTTGAAGAGTGCGGGAAGCAATGCCGACCGGCTCGAGCCGTTGTACCCTTTTCAATACCGTCTCGGCCTGCGCTGCAGTCAAATGAAGTCCGTGGGAGAGATTGATGTCTTGAATAATCAAATCCAAATCCCGGCGTAGATAGCCGTCCTCGTCGATATTGCCGATGATCTCTTCCGCGACCAGCATGCCGATGTCCGTCAGATCGGCCAGTTGAAGTTGGGTCAGGAGTTTTTGCGTGAGGTGTTCCGGTGCGGATATCGGAATCTCGTCCTTCTCTTCGTCGTTCTGTCGGACGCTCGATCTGGGTGCATACGTCGCCTCATCGCTCAGATAGTCTTCAAAGCTAAATTCATCATTCTTGTCCTTCTTGACTTCGGCGATCGGCTCGCCCTCTATCGCTTCCACCGGTTCGTCGACCTCCAACTCTGCATCCTCTTGCGATACATCGATCTCGTCTTCTATCCCTTCTTCAAGGAGAGGATTCTGTTCAAGTTCAGTTTTGATCCGTTGTTCGAGGACGATGGTGGGAAGTTGGAGGAGCTTCAGATATTGGATCTGCTGCGGTGTGAGCTTTTGGAGCAGTCGCTGTTGTTGTGAAAGATGAAGCATATAATTCTAATGGCCTTTTTGCGAAATGTATGAACGCTCTTCGCATTCGCTTGCGAACCGTTCATACCATTCTTTTCCGAAAGCGCGACCAAGCACCTCTTTCAAGAATTTGAAAAGGGGGACCTTTTCGCGACTCCCTTTTTCGAGCGCCGGTTCACATTCAGGCAAGAATTCAAATCGCATTTCTTTTGCCATGCCATGACTAATTCGTAGTGGGAACAAATGGCAGGAAAGCGGCTTCCGCCATTGGATTTCTTTTTTGTGGAACGCAGTTTCGAAGGAACACTTTGCGACGCCGTTTTCGTAATGCACGAAAACGCATGCCCCTTCGTCCACACATTGTGTCGCGTAAAATCCGGAAAATCCATCGACAATACCATGTCGTTTGATCCAGTCACGATGCTCCTGCAGGAGATATTTCTTCACGATCGGAAGTGCCTCGTAGATCTCGTCGACTTCCAGATCAGTAACCGGAGCGCCCCGGCCTCCCTTGAGAGTGCAGCAGGCGCCCTTGCACTGAACTAGGTCGCATACGAAGTGAACGTCTGCGACCTTCTTCTCAACCAATATTTCGTCGATTGTGAACATATCTTCCTTTTAAAAGATACACTTTTTTGCGTAAAGAGAAAAGGATTTTTGGCGTGATTTTTGCAAGGAAGGGACAAGCTATCAAGAACGCATTACATCTTCACGAACATTTTTCCCGCAAGTTGTCTCACGATGCCCTTGAATTCCAAGCTGAGGAGGTTCACCAGCGTGTCCGACATCGACAAGGCAGACCGTTCCGACAATGCATCGATGTGCGTCGGCTCGTAGGTGAGAGTGTCGAAAATTTTCTGTTCGAACACGGAAAGTTGGGGAAGGGAATGGGAGGGTGCTTCTTTGAGAATCGGACGGAGAGATGCTTCGAGTTCCGCGATAATGTCGTCAACGGATTGAACGAGCTTCGCATGGCCATCGCGGATGAGCGTGTTGGTGCCGATGCTGTACTTTTCCGTGATGTTTCCGGGGACGCAGAACAGTTCTCGGTTTTGATCGAGCGCGATCGAGGCAGTGATCATTGCCCCGCCGTTCTCGGCTGTTTCAATGATGAGGACTCCGAGCGACATTCCGCTGATGATGCGATTGCGCCTGGGAAAATTTCCGGGGTCGGGCTTGGTTCCCATCACGAACTCCGATACGACGGCCCCGTTTTCTTCAACCTGGGCCGCGATTCTTCTATTTTCTGAGGGATAAATAATGTCGATGCTCGATCCGAGGACCGCTAACGTCCTGCCGCCGAGTTTCACCGCAGTGTGATGAGCAATGGTGTCGATACCTCGTGCCAATCCGCTGACGATAGTAAGTCCTTTCTCCGCCAGTTCTTTTGCAAATCGTTCCGCCATAAGTTTTCCGTAGGCCGTGGGGTGCCGCGTTCCGACAATCGCGATCGCGTACTTGTCGTTTTGCTCGATTGTTCCGCGAACAAACATGAGCGGCGGCGGGTCATAGATTTTCCGAAGATATTCTGGATATTCGTCATCCCAAAGCGTCACAATCCGACCGTTGACTTTGTTCATGAGCGAAAGCTGGTCGTCAACGAATTTATTCCCGCCCTTGAAATGGGCAATGCTTGAGGCAAGCTTCTTTTCGATACCCTGGACACGGATCAGCTCACGCGGAGTTGCCGCAAGCACGGCAGTCGGTGAGCCGAAATGGCCCACAAGGAGGCGTAATCTACTTGCCCCAACGCCGGGAACTGCTGAGAGACGAAGAAGATCGGAAACGTCGATCTCTTTTTGCACTTTTGAATCGAGCATTGTTGAATTTTAGATACAGGCGAGCTGTTCAGAACCCCTAACGAACCACAATATCGAGGCCGTCGACGACGGCGATAATAACAGTATGCACGGGAGCGTCTTTTCTCTTCAGCGCTTGTTGCGCGCCCGCTCCTTCTTGAATGATCAATACGGTGTCCCCAATTCCGGCATCGACAGTGTCAATCGCCAGAACATCTTTGCCGATGTGCTTGCCATTGAGATCGATCGGTTGAACAATCAGCAGCTTGTACTCTCTTAGCGTCTGATTCTTCTGGGTCGAGACGATTGTTCCGGTTACGGTGCAGAGTGTCAAGCCACATTTCTCCTTAACGATTACTCGCTGATTTCCTTCTTGAACTTTTCGACCAGTGCTGCAGCTTCGCCTTCTGTTTTCGCTTCGGCGATTATGCGAATAATCGGCTCTGTGTTCGATTTTCGGAGATGAACCCACGAAGACTCGAAATCGATCTTCAAACCATCCTCATTGTTTGTTTTTTCCGTTTTGGAATACTTTTCATTCAGCTTCTGAAGAATCGCGTCGGGTTTAAGGATACCAAGATCGATCTTATTTTTCACGATTATGTATTGAGGGAGACTTGATTTGAGTTCCGAAGTCTTCCCTCCAAAATCACTCAGCAATTGCAGGAAAAGTCCGATGCCGACAATAGCGTCGCGCCCCAAATGGACTTCTGGCAAAATTACGCCGCCGCTTCCTTCGCCGCCAATCACAGCCTTACGCTCCTTCATTTTCGAGGAAACGTTGATCTCTCCGACGGGTGTTCGGACAACTGTTGCGCCGTACGCCGCGGCGATATCTTCGACCGCCCGGGTTGTCGACAAATTGACAACAACCGTCTGGTTATTACGACCGAGCTTCTTTTCGGCATCGAGCACGAACTTCACCGCGGTGGCGATCGTGTATTCTTCCACAAGCGGCTTCCCTTTTTCGTCGATGAGTACAAGACGATCAACGTCGGGGTCAACGGCAATGCCTACGTCGGCCTTGTGCGCGATCACTTCGGCGGCAAGGTCCGTGAGATTTTCGGGGATCGGCTCCGGCATATGTGAAAAGATTCCGTTGACATCGCAGTTCATTTCAATGACTTCGCAGCCGAATTCTCGCAAAAGTTTCGGGATGATCACCCCGCCGGCAGCATTTACACAATCCACCACAACTTTCAATTTACGTTCGCGGATCTGCTCGACCTTGATATACGGCAGATAAAGAACCGCCGCGATGTGTTTGTCGATAAATGAGGAATCCGCCACGTGTTTCCCTTGAGTATCCCACTTTGCATAATGAAATGTCCCGCGCTCAGCGATTTGCCAAAATTTTCTATTCTCCTCGCCGTTCAAGAACATTCCGTTTGGCGCCATGAATTTCAATCCGTTCCACTGCATCGGATTGTGGCTCGCGGTAACGGCAATCCCGCCCGCCGCTTTCATCTTTTCGACCGCGAGTGCGACAGTTGGCGTGGGACACGTCCCGATTGCGATGACGTTGCAACCCATCTGAAGAAGCGTGGAGGAGACGATGTGTCCGATGCTGGCGCCGGTGATACGGCCGTCGCGTCCGATGACGATCGTTCCCCGATTGCAGTACTCGGCGAATGCGGCCGCGTATCTTACTACGACGTCCGGCGTGAGACTCTCACCCACGATTCCGCGAATTCCCGATATGCTCACCATTAGCGACATTATGCGATCTTCCTGAAAAAAATCTAAAAGAAAATAAGAAAGAGATTCAATGGAAGCAACATCAATGATCAATGAGCGATCATCAATGAACAATGAGCAATGAACAATGATCAATGAAAATCACGGAATGACGGACTTTATGGGATTAAATTCATAGAGTGAATTCAAAGTCAGACTCTACAAGATTGTTAGTCTAGTAGATTTCTTGTATTTTTACATGAACAAGACATTTCAATGACAGGATAGGAAGCATGAAAAAGAAAAGTACATCAGGGAACGTGTTTGGGGAGACATTGTATGTGAAGAACATGGTTTGCGACCGGTGCATCCGCATCGTAAAGGAGGAACTGGAAAAGATAGGCCTTGATGTGCGCAGCATTAAGTTGGGAGAGGTCGTCATTGCTGCGAACGATATGCCGAACGTGGTCAGAATACGGAGCGCGCTGGAAAAAAACGGGTTCGAGTTAATTGATGACAAGAAAGTGAAGATCATCGAACAGATCAAAACACTGATCATTAACCTGGTCCATCACGGCAATTCCGGAAAATTCCCGGCCATCAATTACTCGGCATATATCGCGCAAGAGGTTGGCCAGGATTATCGCTACCTCAGCGGATTGTTTTCATCAATCGAAAACACAACTATCGAGAAGTACTTGATTCTTCAGAAAATCGAGCGCGTGAAAGAACTTCTTGTTTATAATGAGATGACGTTGAGTGAGATCGCATACCAGATGGGTTATAGCAGTGTACAGCACCTGTCCAATCAATTCAAGAAGGTAACGGGATTCACAGCGAGTTACTTCAAGACCATCAAAGAGAATAAGCGAAAACCTTTGGACAAGGTTGGAAAATGATGTAGTCGAGGGAATGAATTGTTCACCGCAGAGGTGCCAAGGCGCAAGGGATCTGAAGAGCCCGTGTCAAGCAACTGCGCTCTCGTGACTGCTCAAAACGAAATGTTCCAGCCAGAGTTCCCGAATTTTTGCAACCACACCAAAATCTAACCGTAGTTGCCCTAATGTCATCCGCGGCTTGCCAATGCGCGTTAAAATCTTATAACAAAATCATAAAATTATGTAACGCGAACGAGCTTTGGATGATGTATATTTATGTCGTGTAAGAGTGCCAGTAATATCCAATCAGGAGGTATCAGAATGAAGACGCAGGAACTAAAAATTGAGGGAATGTCGTGCGGACATTGCGTGATGAGCGTGAAAAACGAACTCGGCAAGGTTACCGGTATTGTCGTAGATGATGTGCAAATCGGTAAAGCAAGAATCCATTATGACGAATCGAAAGTAACAGAACAAGAGATCGCTCGGGCGATTGACGAGGCAGGATATAAACTCGTCTCAATGAATTAACAATTGAGTGACGGTCACCGCAAAATAGAAGAATAGATGAGCACCCTCCAATCAAACATAGTCAGCATTCCCGTCGAAGGAATGACGTGCGCGAGTTGCGTAGCGCGCGTTGAAAAAGCGTTGAAAAAAGTCGACGGCGTGACAGAAGCGAATGTCAATCTGGCGACAGAGAAGGTTACTCTGTCGTTTGATGAGCAGAAGACAGACCTGCACAAACTCGCCGCTGCGGTTGAAGAGGTGGGCTACAAACTAATCCTTCCGGAGCAAACAGACAAGACATCGGGGATTTTACAAATCCCCGATATCTCCGGCAATTCTCATCAGGAAAAAGCCTACCGACAATTGAAGAGGGACTTCAACTTCAGCATCACACTTGCGGTGCCGATAATGCTTGTCAGTATGATAAGTATGACGCAGTGGTTTATGTTGTGGATACCGCTTTCGATGGAGGAGATCAACAAACTATTGCTCGTTGCTGCAACACCGGTAATGTTTATTTCGGGGAAAAGATTCTTCACGATTGCATGGCAGCTTGGAAAACATTTCTCGGCGGATATGAACACGCTTGTTGCCGTGGGCACCGGTGCTGCATTTCTGTACAGCACAGTCGTCGTCCTCTTTCCCGGCTGGCTTGGGTTGCGCAGCGAGATGCACGATGTCTACTTTGATACTGCAACTACGATTATCACGCTGATACTGATGGGGCGGCTCCTCGAAGCTCGGGCGAAATGGAAAGCTTCCGACGCAATCAAAAAACTTATGCAACTGCAGCCGAAAACTGCTTGTGTCGTTCGCGATGGTATCGATGCCGACGTGGCTATCGCAGATGTGGTGGTCGACGACGTTGTGCTCGTGCGGCCTGGAGAAAAAATTCCTGTCGACGGAAGAGTCACGAAGGGCTCCACGGCAATCGATGAATCGATAGTGACGGGGGAGAGCCTTCCCGTTGAGAAAAATGAAGGAGACAAAGTCGTTGGCGGCACCATCAACAAGAACGGCAGTATAGAATTCCGTGCAACCGCGGTTGGGAAGAATACCGTTATTGCTCAAATCATTGCACTGGTCGAAGAGGCCCAGGGATCGAAGGCGCCGATTCAGAATCTGGCGGACACAATCGCTTCTGTCTTTGTTCCGACGGTCATCGGGATCGCTTTGGTGACTTTTGCGCTATGGTATTTTATTGGTGGAATCGGCTTCACTCCTTCAATGATAAATTTTATCGCTGTGTTGATCGTTGCATGCCCGTGCGCGCTCGGGCTCGCGACACCGACAGCGATCATGGTAGGAACAGGAAGGGGCGCGGCGATCGGTGTGCTGATTAGAAACGGTGAGAGTCTAGAACGTGCGCATAAAATCCAGACCATCATCTTTGATAAAACCGGAACCATCACAGAAGGTAAACCTGGGGTCACAGATGTCATTGTATCGGCAGGAATTGACAAGCAAGAGTTGCTGCGACTTGTGGCATCCGTCGAAAAGAAATCCGAGCATCCGCTTGGTACGGCACTTGTCGATTACGCGGAGAAACAGAACGTCGTGCTGAAACACGATATTGCGTCGTTCCAAAATTTTGCTGGACGCGGTGTGCTCGCAGTTGTCGAAAATAGGGCGATCGCCGCCGGTAATCTCTCTTTGATGAAAGAATTCTCCATCAACACAATGGAGGCGGATTTTGCTGTACGAAAATTTTCGTCGGAAGGGAAGTCCAGCGTTTATGCCGCAATTGATGGTAGGTTAGGGGGAGTATTCGCCATCGCTGATACGATAAAGGAATCAGCAAAGGAGGCCGTACGAGAATTGATGGATCTCGGCATCGAGGTCGTGATGATTACGGGAGATAACCGACTTGTTGCGGAAGCCATTGCATCACAAGCCGGCATCGGACGCGTTTTCGCCGAGGCGCTGCCGAAGGACAAAGTCGCGCTCGTGAAAGCGATTCAAACGGAGGGGAAAATCGTTGCGATGGTCGGCGATGGCATCAACGATGCTCCCGCCCTGGCGCAAGCAGATGTGGGAATAGCGATGGGAACGGGAACGGACGTTGCCATGGAAACAGCAGATATCACGTTGATGAAATCAGATTTGCACGGCGTTGTGGAAGCGATACAATTGTCCAAGCGAACGGTACGCACGATTAAGCAGAATCTGTTCTGGGCCTTCATCTATAATATTATCGGTATCCCGCTGGCCGCAATGGGAATGCTGAATCCTGTGATCGCTGCGGGGGCGATGGCGTTTAGTTCGGTGAGCGTCGTGAGCAACTCGCTGCGATTGAAGAGAGCACAATTATGAATTATGAATTAGGAATTATGAATTAGGAATCACCTGTCTTCAATTCATAATTTAATGAAGGTGTTCTCCTCCGCTGCCTATTATCATCCACGGCAATTGCATTCCAAGTCCCCGCAAAAGCATCATCACACCCATTAAAATAATCGTTAGTGCGGCAAGTTGGTCTCCCCACGACCGGAGTCGAAATCGGAAAAAGGTCGACACATATCCGACGATGACGAGCGAAGGGACAATGCCACTCCCGAAGAGCGCCATGGTAAGGGCGCCGTTGACTGCGCTTCCGGACGACGCAGCCATCATAAACGCGGAATAGAGCAGGCCGCAGGGGAGAAGCGGCGTCAGAAAGCCGATATAAAATTTGCTCTCAATGGTTGGAGATCCGAGCAACGCGCCATACGATCTGGTATATAATGAAAGAAGGAATGATTGTTTTTCTTCTACTAACGAAATCTTCTGCGTGAAACCCATCCAAGGAAAGATCCTTAACATCCAAAATCCCGAGACGATCAGCACCATTCCCGCCAGCGCAGAAAACCACTCTCCGACCATTTTCACTCCGGCAAAACTCCCACCGACTGCACCCAGCATTGCCCCCACGATCGTATAGGATAGGATGCGACCGAAATTATATGACAGGTGTTTAATGAGCGCGCCCCACTTTCCGCCAGTACTCGGATTGT
Source organism: Bacteroidota bacterium (assembly GCA_020052095.1). Classification (GTDB taxonomy): domain Bacteria; phylum Bacteroidota; class Ignavibacteria; order UBA10030; family UBA8401; genus JAGVPT01. Next base: position 15,635 of record JAGVPT010000227.1, read on the forward strand.
GGAAGCCATCCTGCGTTGAATAGGCGGCGACGATTGCGCCGCACATGCCGACGCAATGCATGCTTCCGAAAAGGCCGGTAAGAAAGACTAATGCGAGATCCATTAACTATCAGTTGGGGTGAGATGATACAAGGTTAATCTTTTGCAAGACGGTAAAATTAAAATACTCAAATGTTTCTCCCATTCCAACGAGAAATTATTTTATCAGCGTATTGAAAAAGTTGTGCCAATGTGCTATCTTGCGAACGTAATTTTAGATTGATTGTAGGGCGATGGTTCCGATCGGTTGAATCAAAAATGGAAAGGATGCAGTTATGAGTTTGCCGGTTGCGATCATTATCATTTTGTCTATCATCGTCGTCGCCGGTGCTCTTGCACTTTCGGGTTTTGTCTGGGCTGTGCAGACGAAGCAATTTTCCATCAAACAATTGAACGAGGGGGCGAAAATAATTTTTGACGACGAGGAACCGGTTGGAACTCCGCAAGATCTGATTTTCAAAAAATCCACCAATGGCAGCTCAAACCACCACTAAAGAGCAATTCATTTCGTTTGCCTCGCACACCACTGAAGAGGTCTCCGAGAAACAGCATCGCGTCGAGATCGACGATTCCGTTACTAGCCCCGTTGTATTATATTTTCTCACCGGCATTGGCTGGCTCGTCTTCGGGTCGCTCGCTGGGCTTCTCGCCGCATTGAAATTCAATTTGCCGGATTGGCTTGGCGGTACGCCATTTCTCACTTTCGGCCGCATTCGGCCCGTTCACCTGAATTCTGTTATGTACGGCTGGGCGTCTCTCGCCGGAGCCGGCATGATTGTGTGGCTGACTTCGCGTCTGTGCCGTGCTAAAATAAAGGAGACATGGGCTCTCTACGTCTCCGCCGTACTTTGGAATATCGGCGTGGCATTCGGTCTCGTATCCCTTTTTTTCGGATACAATCAGGGCATGGAGTGGCTCGAATTTCCAAAACCGGCGGGCGGCCTGATTGCTTTAGGATTCCTCTTTTTTGCGTACTCAATTGTGCAGACTTTCCGGAAACGTCAGGTCGAACATCTGTACGTCAGCCTGTGGTACATTCTAGCCTCGTTGATTTGGTTTCCTCTATTATATGTTGTCGCGAACCTTGGAATTTATCATGGCGTGACCGAAGCTGCGATGAATTGGTGGTTCGGTCACAACGCGCTCGCGGTCTGGTTTACGCCGATCGGTCTTGCCGGGGCTTATTACTTCATTCCAAAGGTCATCGGCCGTCCTATCTATAGCTATTATCTTGGCCTCCTCGGATTCTGGGCGTTCGCCCTTTTCTATAATTGGAACGGTATACATCATCTCGTGGGCGGACCATTGCCGACGTGGTTGGTGACGGTGTCAATCGTTGCGAGCGTGATGATGTTTGTCCCGGTGATGGCTGTTGCAGTCAATCATCACCTCACCACGATCGGACATTTCAGAATGCTAAAGTACAGCCCGACGCTGCGCTTTGTCGTCTTCGGATCGATGAGCTACACGGCGGTGAGTTTTCAAGGCTCGATAGAATCGCTCCGGTCGTTCAGTGAAGTCGCCCACTTCACGCAATATACGATCGGTCACGCGCATCTTGGAGTGTACGGATTTCTTTCGATGATCTTGTTCGGGGCTATCTACTATATTATGCCGCGCATTGCGAAATGGGAATGGCCATACCCAAAACTCATCAAACTGCATTTTTGGATGAGCGCAGTCGGCATCGCGCTTTACGTTGTTGCGCTGAACATGGGTGGGTGGATTCAGGGAACAATGATGAACGATCCATCGCTTCCTTTCATCGCTTCAGTGAACGCGACAAAACCGTATTTGTGGGCCCGCTCCTTAGGAGGCACGATGATGCTCGTTGGTCATCTTGCGTTCGCGTATCAATTCTTGCTCATCATCTATCGATCGGGCCCAACGCGGTACGTCCCGGCGTGGTTTGAATTGCGAAAGACAACTGAGGAGGATAAGCCGGTATGATGTTTATCCGATCATTCATCTTCTTTCTCGGCGTCCTCGCCACACTCCTCCTCGGCTGGGCAGGGCTCGTTGGAATACCCAATTTCATGATTTCGGAAGTCCAACCACCGAAAGGATTGGAACGTTACACGTACGAACAGTCCTATGGCCGTTCAATCTACATCCGAGAAGGATGTTTGTATTGCCATAGTCAACAAGTCCGCCCGGCCGGATTTGGCGCTGACCAGGAGCGCTTCTGGGGCCGGCCGTCGGTGCCTGCAGATTATGTGTACGACAAACCTCACCTGTTGGGGACTATGCGGACGGGTCCCGATCTCTTCAACATCGGCGCGCGGCAGTCGAGTGAGGATTGGCACCTGTTACATCTTTACAATCCGCGCATCGTATCTCCGGGTTCTGTGATGCCCCCATTCCCGTGGTTGTTTGAAGAAAAAATATCCGCGGCTCCAGATGACAAGGTGATTGTTCTTCCGGATTCCATTACTCCGAGAGAAAAAGTTGTCGTCGCGACACGCGAAGGCCGCGCGTTAACTGCATATCTGATAGGAATGAACCATACGTACCCTGTAAGTCAAGTCCCTGCACACAATGACACAACGAAGAAAAAGTAAGAAATCCGAGGGCGACAAACGCGCTCCCCAATCGGTACCGGCACCGGTCGAGCCAATTCAACAGCCCGCGTTTTCGGATGAGGGAGATTCGTTTATCGATTCCGATTCTTCGGATGTTCACAAAATCCATTTTCGGATCGTATCGCGCGAGCAAGGGGAACCCGAGGAGGGGTTCGAGCCGACGCCGTCGTGGGTGTGGGCCGTCTCCGTGCTGCTCCTCTTTGCCATGGGATTTTATCTGGGAAAGTACGGTGGATCGTTCGATACGATCGCGCATCAAGTCGAGCAGCCGCAACTGCCCGGCAGCGGCGAAGTGAAAATTGAAGTGAAGGGAGACATGGTCTACGCGGGCGTTTGCCAGGCGTGTCACCAGGCCGATGGCAAGGGTGTAGAAGGAAAATATCCGCCGCTTGGAGGTTCGGAATGGCTGTTACAAGACTCGTTCACTCCTGCTCGCATCGTGCTGTACGGCCTGGAAGGAGAAATACGGGTGAAGGGGAAGGGATTCAACAACAAAATGCCTCAGTTCCACGATAAACTTTCAAATGAAGAAATCGCCGCTGCTATCTCTTTTGCTCGGTCGGCATTTGGCAATAAGGCACCTGCCGTAACCCCGGTAGAGATAGACAGCATGCGTAGGACTTACACTGGCAGGATGGCGTGGAGCGCTGCAGAATTGGAAAATCTCAGAAAGAAACAGAAATGAATGTGTTGTCATTTATTATTCCTGCGCATTGTTACGTAGTGATCGCGACCATTCTTGTGATCGCGAACGGCTGCCAGAAGCAAGAGCTCAAACCGCGTCAGCCGATTGCCTTCAGCCATAAGATTCATGCCGGACAATATCAAATGAGCTGCCAGTATTGCCACAGCGGAGCGCGGAGGGGAAAGGCGGCGATGATCCCGTCGGTACAAACCTGCATGGGATGCCATCAACTTATTGCGGCGACGAAGCCGGAAGTGCAAAAAATACGGGCGGCGTGGGACCAGAAACAGCCAATTCGATGGACGAAAGTAAATGTTGTGCCAGACTTTGTTTATTTCAATCATCAACCGCACATCATTAAGAATATTCCATGTCAGAAATGTCACGGCGAAATTCAGACGATGAGCGAGGCGACGCCTCCGTTCAAGCTGGCAAATATGTCGTACTGTGTAGACTGTCATCGGGAAAATAAGGCGAACATTGATTGCTGGACGTGCCATCGTTGAGGGA
>JAGVPT010000094.1 GCA_020052095.1 Bacteroidota bacterium
GTCATCGCAAGCCTCCGAGCTTTGTTGTGGGTTTTTGGTTGACACTGAAATCTACACAACTGCTTTGAGGCTTGCACTATTTTAAACATAAGGTCTGAGTAAGTCCTCGCCGAGTCGTCTACGACCCTACGGGTCGGTAGACCCGTGGGGAGTCTTCGACCGATGCTTTTTATCGGGACGCATCGAAGGGCGCTTCGCTTACTTACTGAGGATGAACACGGTATCTGTTCACCCTGAGCAATCCTCAACGAGTCGAGGAGCGTCTGCGCCAGAGGCGCATGAGCCTATGGCTCAGAAGGGCGAATGGCAGAGCATTTTTGGGATGGGTTCTAGTCAACATTTCTACCGGTGAGCGTACGCAATGCTTCCCGGTATAGCTCTGAGGTCTTCACGATGATCTCTTCCGGCATTGCCGGTCCGGGGGGACGCTTGTTGAATTTTATCGATGTGAGATAGTCTCGCACGAATTGCTTGTCGTAGCTCGGCTGAGCGCCGCCGGGTCGATATTTCTCTTTGGGCCAGAATCGCGAAGAGTCGGGCGTCAGGAGTTCGTCGATGAGAATCAGTTCGCCGTCGAGGATGCCAAATTCCATTTTCGTATCGGCGATGATGATTCCCTTCGATTCTGCAATTGTGGTCGCTTTGTTGAATACTGCAATCGCGACATCCCTGACCTGCTTGCTGACAGCTTCGCCTTCGAGCCTCACCATTTCTCCAAAGGGGATATTCTCATCGTGAACGCCTAACTCCGCTTTTGTCGAAGGAGTGAAAATTGGCGTCGGCAAACGGGAGCTTTCCACCAATCCGGCGGGGAGCTTCACACCGCAGACGCTCTTCTTCTCTTGGTACTCGGACCAACCGGAGCCCGAAAGATATCCGCGCACGATGCACTCGACCCCGAGCGGCTTCGTTTTCTTCACCAGCATGCTGCGTCCGCGCAATTCACTAGCATACGGCCCGCATTCAGCGGGAAATTCGCTCACGTCCGTCGAAACGACGTGATTTCTAATGATCTCTTTGGTCTTGTCGAACCAAAAGTGTGAAATTTGGGTAAGGACTTTTCCCTTGCCGGGAATGCCCTGGGGCATGATAACATCGTACGCCGAGAGGCGGTCGGTGGCGACGATGAGAAGATACTCCCCCACTTCATAGATATCGCGGACCTTTCCACGTTTAAGAAAATGAAGCGCAGGAAATTTTGTTTCAATAATAACGGTCGATGTGGAAGTCATCAACGGAGAGAGATTATTAAAAAAATGTAGCTACTCAGCCACAAAGGCACAAAAGATTTCGAAAATAATCCTCTTGATACCTTTTTTTATCAGAGGGACATCAAATTTGAAGGGTCTATGTCTCTCTTTGTGCCTTCGAGTCTTGGTGGCTATTTATGTTCTCGGGTTGACTAAGTAGTTACAAAAATGTTCGTTGAAGTTGAAGTGCTGCGTTCAGACGTTTCAAATATTCATATTGCGATATCTCGATCGCCCCGAGACTTTCCAAGTGCGGCGTCATAAATTGAGCGTCCAACAATACAAACTGCTGCCGGCGAAGCTGACGAACAAGGGCGACGAGTGCAACTTTCGAAGCGTCTTTCACCTTGCTGTACATCGATTCTCCGAAGAAGGCCCCTCCCAATGCGACGCCATACAATCCTCCGACGAGTTTTCCGTCGTGCCACGATTCTACCGAGAATGCATGACCGTGTCGATGAAGGTCGCAGTAGCTTTGAATGATCGTCTCCGAGATCCAGGTCTCTTCGCGCTCAGCGCAGCATCGCATGACCGACTCGAACTCAGAATTTAATCGCACCTCGTATATTTTTTTGTTCAGCGTCTGGCCGAGGCTCCGGGAAATAATTAGTCGATCCAGAGGAAAAATCGCCCGGCGTTTCGGCTCATACCAATGGATCTCCCCTTCCTTGTTCTCCGCCATCGGAAATATTCCGCACCGGTAGGCATTGAGCAAGAGCTCGGGGTCGATAGTGTCGTGAGTAATTGTGCTTTGTATCTTCATCCCAGAGAGCTTAGGCTCCTTCCCGCTCGGATGTCGAGCGGAGCGGTTTCGGCGGAAGGTTTAGGATCTCGTCGGGAAAATGTTCGACGATGTATGCAACGACGTCCTTCACCGACAGGATGCTGAGCGGCTTCCTCCGCTCGTCGACAACAGGCAGGTGCCGGTACCCCCCGACAGACATCTTATTCATCGCGTAGGCGATGGTGTCGTCGAGATGAAGCACCTCCGGCGACGGAGTCATCACATCGCTCACGACGACTTTCGTATAGTCAATCTTCTTGTTGATGAGCTTCATCAGGATATCGCGCTCGGTGAAAATCCCTGCCAGCACTCCGTCGCGAGTGGCCAAAACACAGCCAATCCTTTTTTGCTGCATCAATTCAATCGTCGTTCCCACATTCGCTGAACTTTCGATAACCACGGCCCGACCGAGCTCGAGTGTCCTGATCGGCTGCCGAATAGTCTCATTAGAAAGAACCTTGTTCGGCTTCTTCTCGTGCTCAAACATCTCCTGCATCTCATCATCAAGCTCGTGACTGCTCATACCGTCCTCCTCAAGGATGAATTGAAGGCATCTTCGGGAATGTCCAATCACTTCTCAAACAACTCACTGGACGGGACAATCCGAAATTTCTCTTTGTTAATGTTGACCGGCAATACCTGGATCGCCTTGTCCTGCTCAAGAATATTTGCCGGGACGTTCGGAGTATTGTACTGGATCGGCGAAGGCGTGTTTGCGACAAGCGCGTCCCTCAACGGTTCAGCATCATTTGCCACGATCGAGAGATAGCAGTTCTTCGCCTGCAAATGCTTTTTTATCGCTGTGTTGACATCATCGACGGTCAGAGTCGACAACTGCTTGGCGACGTAGTCGACGTAATACGGGATCCCGTAGAATTCGGAATCCATGACGTAGCCGAGTCTGCGGCTCTGCGTTTGAACCCAGAGTTTGGAATAATTGACGACGAAGTTTCTGGTCAATTCGAATTGTTCTTTCGTCAATCCATTGTCAACGAGTAGCTGGACTTCACGCATCGCAGCGCGAATTGCAAAGTGTGCGTTTTTCGGCTCGACCGGGCGGATCCAGACACTGAAGAACTGCTGGCGGCGCGGGGTATTAGGATTGGGGAAGGTCGACCCTCCGTCTTGAACGAAGTTTTCGATGTACGAGTAGTCGCCGTAATTCAACCCGCGGTCGCCTCTAAGATGGTTCATCAACACGCCGTTGAATGTGCGGTGTTCGCCGAGATACGAATTTGCGACGAGCAGGGCATAGAAATCTTTGTCCGCACGGGTGACGTCGATCGGATATCCGAACGAGATTGCCGTGGCGCGGTTATCTTTTTGAATGATCATCCCTTCCACGCCAGAGGGCTGCGATGCAACAGGCAGCGGGACGTCGGGTGATGTTCCTGCCGGAAGAGACGCGAGGTCCTTTTTCACTTGGTCGATGAATTCTTTAGGATATCCTCCTGCAATGCCGAAGACGATCCGGTTTTGCGAGTACATTGCGCGATGAAATGCTTTGACATCTTCCAAGGTCGTTGCCGTCAATCCTTGCACTGTTCCTGCGACCACCGTCCGGTACGGATGGTTCGGATACATCAGCAGGTTCAATCCTGATTTGCCGAGGTTCTCGTCATCGTTTCCCCGGAGAGTGTTTTTGAGATAATTAAGGTGCTCGTCCTTGATGCGCGCGAAATCCTCCGCATCGAATCGGGGCGACGCGATCAATTCCCAGAAAATTTTGTAGAAGGCCTGCAGCTGATCTCGATGCACTTCGCCGATAATCGTCGTGACCTCTTTATCGGCCCTCGCATCAATCGAGGCCGCCCAGGGGTAAAGTTTGCTGACGATCTCCTGATAGGTCAGGGATTTCGATCCCCCTTCACCGATCATCGCTGACGTGAGGGCGTTCAGTCCTTCTTTGCCGGCGGGGTCGTTGATCGAGCCGGTTCGGACGACAACGCGAAATGATACAAGCGGAGAATTTGGGAGATAGACCTCGGTGATTCGCGGGGTCTGCTGAGAATTTGCGAAAGTGGTCAACATAAGCGTCAGAAGTAGATACACAGTGATTGAGTTAGCGCGAAGTTTCATTTGAATGCCTCGTGTTCAAGTATTACAACTGTCCGGTTTTCTTTCGCGAAGTATTTTTTTGCTGCGCGCATGACGTCTTCGGCCGTGACTTTGTCGTACATTGCGTAGACCTTGTTCATTGATTCATAATTTCCCGTTACAGCGATATAGCTGGCGACAGTCACCGCAACGTTATCCGGCTTGTTCAATTGCATTGCAAAGCCGTACTTGACATGCGATTTGATATCCTGCAATTTCTTCGCGTCCACCGGGATAGTCTTTGCGTTCTCGAGCGCGGCGTAGATATCGTCTCTCACAGAATCGATATTCTTCACATCCTTGATTCGCGTGACGACGGTGAACAAGTACGGATCGCGATGATCATCCGCGCCGCCATTGACAAATTCGACCTTCTGTTTTTCGATCACAAGAGATTGGAACAACGGCGAGCTTTCGGAGAAGACAAGCTGCGAGAGAATGTCGAGAGCTACACGCTCGACGTCCGTGTCGCTGAAGGCCGGCACATGGTAGCCGATAAGAAGATATGGAAGTGTTTTGTTTTTCCACGGCATCCGTACAATCTTCTCTTCCTTCTGCGGCGGTTCCGAAGGAACTTCCGTCTGATACGTCCCTTTCTTCCAGCCGGAGTAATATTTCTTTGCGATTCTCACGACATCGTCATTCTTGACATCGCCCACAACAATCACCGTGCAATTCTCCGGCCGATAGAAGCGGTCGAAAAATTTCAGGCTATAGTCGTACTGATTCGGCATATCTTTGATGTCCGCGAGGAAGCCCATCGTCGTATGCTTGTAGGTATGTGTCGTGTAGGCGGTATTCTGGAGAGTTTCGAACATCGACTGAAAAGGGACAGAATAATTCTTGTTGTATTCTCCAAGAATTGCACCAGCTTCGGTCTTAAACGCCTCTTCGGAATACTTCAGATTCATGAAGCGATCGCTCTCGATATCTGCGAGGGTCGCGAGGGCATCGGAACTCGCGACGACGTGGTAGCAGGTCCAATCGTCGGTCGTGAAGGCATTGGAATCCGCGCCGAGCTGCTTCAGGACATCGTTGTATTTATCGGCAGGGAACTTCGTCGTTCCTCGAAACATGATATGCTCAAAGAAATGCGCGAAGCCAGTGTGGCCGGGTTCGATTTCGTTGCGCGAACCCGTGCGGACAACCGTGTAGTATGCGACAAGTCCGGGACTATCATAGGGAATTGTCAACACGGTGAGGCCGTTATCCAAGACCGTTTTAGTAACTGGGTACGGAAAAATGTCATTCGGTTTGGCACCGTCGCTGGCGCGGACCGTCGCCGCTGCAGAGAGAAGCATGAAACCGACGAGGAACAAGGAGACTGATTTCATCATCATAATTCCGAAAATAAATGATTCCGTAATTGTACCGTGAGTTAGAGAGAGCAAAAAGAAAATCTTCATTCGCCGGCATCAGGGGAAATTGTGAACGCACACTGACCGCACCCGCACAAACTTCTCAAGTACTCATAGGTGTAGATACCGGTGTTGTGTCCATCTCCCCACGTGAATTGGATTCCATAGCTTCCCACCGGGACGATCGACGTGACCTCGAATTCGCCTGCCCGGAATATCGGCAGGACCACCTTTCCCTTTCGAGTCTCGCGCTCCACTTTGCACGAGGCGCATGGACATCGCTTGCGCAATTGCTGCACTCTGTAGCGGCTTAAGTGCCGGTCATTCCATTCCACAGAGAGTTCAGACGCCGACGCGAGTTGTATTGTAAGTGGCGCCATGGAACAATTTAGTTATTTTCGGGGTAAAAAAAAAGTGGGGGAGTCGTTGCAGGGAAGAGCGTCGGATCGGGAGAAAAGCCACCGCCCCTTAGTCCCCTCCTCATCGAGGAGGGGAAACGATAGGGTCGGGGGCAATGCTGTCAACTTAAGGGAACACTTCGACTCCGTTCCGACAGTCATGCTGAGCGAATCCTGCTTTTTAGGATGAGTTGAAGCACTGTCGGAACGTCGCTCAGACCTTATGTTTAAAATAGTGCAAGCCTCAAAGCAGTTGTGTAGATTTCAGTGTCAACCAAAAACCCACAACAAA
>JAGVPT010000138.1 GCA_020052095.1 Bacteroidota bacterium
ATTCAATTGTCCCCGATCACGAATTGTTGATATTGGTGCAACGTTTTCCCCACAGCGATTACATTTTCCAAATCGTGCATCGGAAATAATTACTTTTTATACAGTCTGCGAGAAAGAAGAGAGTCGAGAAGTCTGGTCAAAATGAGACACTGCCCCGTCTCGAAGCAATGGAAATTCCTTCTTTTGAATCGTGGGCTCATTCGTCCCGGATACTTACAACAAAGCCCGTCTCAGAATATCAAGACGGGTTTATCGTTATACGCCGCAGCTCAAAATATTTAGTTCATCGCCAATGCTTCTACTTGAGTGCGGGAGTATGAGTGAAGCACTTTTCCCCGCGCATCGAGCAAGGTTATTCCGCCGTTATCTCCGGCAATGCAACGAACAAGGATGTTGTTGTCCTTATCTCTCACCACCGATTGACCGTTCTCGCGTGCCACTCGATAGAAACACGATTTCATTCACCCACTTGCCGCCGACCTCATCTTTGAACTTCCACACCTTTCGTATCAGATTAATTGAATTAGGTGGAACAGATTTTCTAACTTGGTGAAACCATTTCTCTGCGGAGACAATAGATTATGTTTCTCGAGGATCATTATGGTCTAATACCGACTTGCTTTGCTGTTCGCGATAGACCTTGATCGCCTCCCGATACGCGGGATGTTTTCCGGAAAGAATCGCCGCCGCAAAGAGTGCGGCATTGATCGCGCCGGCCTTTCCAATGGCAAGCGTTCCCACTGGAATTCCAGCAGGCATCTGCACCGTAGAGAGAAGCGAATCCATTCCGTGCAGCGCCTTCGATTCCATCGGAACGCCAAGGACAGGCAGCAGCGTTTTGGCGGCGGTAACTCCCGCCAGATGCGCGGCCCCACCCGCTCCCGCAATAATAACTTCAAGACCTCGTTTTTCAGCCGATGCGACGTATTCAAGAAGCATATCGGGTGTGCGATGGGCAGAGAGAACGCGCGCCTCGTACGGAATCTTCAACTGATCGAGCGTTGCACCACAATGCTGCAGTGTCTCCCAATCCGATTTTGATCCCATAATGAGCCCGACTAACGATTGTGCCGCCATCTTTTCTCCGTAATATATTTAGCAACTATTTCATGAGCACAAGCTTTTTGGTTTCAATAAAACCGCCGGCTTGTAAACGGAAGAAGTATACTCCACTCGCAACATCGGCAGCGTTCCATGTTCTATTGTGAATTCCTGCAGGCAACGCTTCGTTCACCAACGTTGCTACTTCATCCCCGATACTATTGAATATTTTTAGCGACACTTGTTCTTTCTTTGGCAGAGAGAATTCTATCTGTGTACTCGGGTTGAACGGATTAGGATAGTTTTGCTTGAGTTCAAACCTTATGGGGAACAGGCCTTTTTCTTTTTCAACGCCGGTAATCTGATTTGTCAAACTTACATCGTCGATATAAAGAAACGACCAGACCGAATTTGCCGCATCTGCCTGGAAAATGATTTGAACAGATTGTCCCGCTACGGCACTAAGATCGAAATAGATCGGAGTCCATGTTTCGAGCTGGTTGTAAAGGCATAAGTAGGTGTCATAAATTTTTTGCCCTGCTACGAATACTCGGATCTGCGCCCCGACCCATAATCCGGCGCACTCTGAAGTTGTAGCGTTGCGGTCCTGGACATAAAGTTTAAGATACAAAGGGGTCGTACTTGGCAAGATCACCGTTTGTGAAAGTGAACTTATTTCATAACTGTAACCTCCTATTCGGCCCATATATTGTTCCGAATAAGGAGTGACAGGAGGTGTAATATCCGTGGAAGCGAACAACGCTCCCGTTCCGATCAGCGTAAAGCCCCCTTTGCTATACTCGGTCCAGCCATTATTGCGGCCTAAATCAAAATTGCCGTTAACGATCGCCTGAGCATGAAGTGCACTCACTATCAGAAAGGGAATAGTCAAATACACTCGTATCAATTTCATTGTTATGCTCCTTTCAATTGTGATGGACACTATTTTAATAGAAGCATTTTTTTCGTTTCAACAAAACTTCCTGCTTGCCCGCTCGACAGAGTCGTCGCAGTCTGACGACCATCTTTCTGGTGGGCGTGCAGCGTGTAAAAATAGATTCCGCTCGCATACGCCGAAGCGTTCCATTGCACCATGTGGCTTCCCGCATGCATCTCTTCATCTACCAGCGTCGCAACTTCCCTTCCCGCTCCATCAAACACTTTCAATGTCACAAATCGTAAATCGGCAATCGTAAATCGTACATCCGTTGTCGGGTTAAACGGGTTCGGATAATTCTGTTCGAGTGCAAAGCCTCTCACTGCCGAACTCCGCGCATTATTAACAGATACGAACGACGTCAAATCGAATGAATAGGCCGACCGACCGTGCGTGAACGCAAGGAGTTTTCGAGTGGGTGAATGTATCGCCAGATCATGAACCGGGACTTCCGGCATTTCGGTTCCTAGAGCATTCCAATTCTTGCCACCGTTGGAACTAACCATCACTCCAACGTCTGTTGCCACGTAGAGATTTCCTCTGTACACCGGGTCGACGATAATGTCGTTCAGGGGGATATTCGGTAAGTCTCCTCCGACGCTCGTCCACGTCTGTCCGAAGTTTGTCGTCTTGTTGAGATGCGAGGAAAGGATATCTTCGAGGTATCCAGACTGCGTCACGTACGCGACGTTTGCGGAATCGGGGTCAATCGTCACACGCGTCACCCATCGAACAGGCAGATTACCCGTTATATCATTCCACGTGGACCCACCGTTTGTTGTCACGGAGATCTTTCCATCGTCCGTTCCAACATACACAACATTGGAATCTGTCACCGCGACGTCGATTGCTGTAATCGTTCCGATGCGGCCATTCGCTCCACGGGTCAGGTCTTCGCTGATTGCCGTCCAGTTCTGCATTCCGTTCTTGGTTCTATACATTCTGTGCGTTCCTGTATAGAGCGTCAACGTATTATTCTGATCCATCGCGATCGGAGTGCACCAATTTTTCCTGTCAGATGAGGAAATCCCGCTTGTGCCTCCGAAAAAACTCGCGCCTCCGTTTGTGGAATATCCCAGCCCCCCGTTCTGATATTCTGCATAGATGCGATTCGAATTATTCGGATCAACAAGAACGTAAAACCCGTCGCCACCGTAGATCGACGTCCAGTTTGAGTCCGACCCTGTGATCGTTCGCGGTGTTCCGTTGTCCTGTGTTCCTCCGAGGTAGTGTTGTGGATTCGAAAAATCGACTGTACCGGCGTAGAATTGCGAGATGGGAAGATGGAACGACTTTATCCACGATGAGCCGGTATTGGTCGAAAGAAATACGCCGCCGTCGTTCCCAACAACAATGTCCGCCGGCGTGTTCAGGTTAAAGAGAATTGCATGTTGGTCAACGTGCATCGTGGAGGTCACATCTGCCCAAGTTACTCCACCGTCGGTCGATTTGTACATTTCCGTCATCCCGGCGAACAGGATGTTTGGGTTCGTAGGATGAACGGCAACGAAATTGTTGTACCACACCTGCCCTTCATTGCTGAAGGGAGTGCCAGCCGCAACTTGCGTCCAGCTATTTCCACTATCGGTCGATTTGTAGACACCGCGCACCCCTATGCCGTTCGATGCAAGCGCATATACAGTTGAAGTTTGAGATGGCGCGATAGCGAGGCTCACGCGGCCAAGATTGTCGTCGTTCGAAGGAAATCCATTCGTCGCTTGTGTCCAATTGTCGCCGCCGTCTGTCGAAATCCATAATCCGCTGTTCACTCCGCCGATGATACTGTATGTAAGAGGACGGTAGCGATTCCACAGTGCAGCATAAATTCGATTTTGATTTGACGGATCAATCAATACTTCGCACGCCCCGGTTGTGTCATTCAAGAAGAGAACGCGCTGCCAGGTCGCACCACTGTCAACCGAGCGATAAACGCCCCGGTCTTGTGTTCTGCTCCGGTAGCGACCGAGCGTCGCGGCAAAAATTCTATTCGGAGATGTGGGATGAATCGCGAGTTTCCCGATCTGCCCGGTGTTGGTCAAACCGAGGTTTGTCCATGATTGCCCGCCATTCGTCGAACGCCAGATTCCGTTGCCCGGGTAAATTGCTATGCCGCCGGGATTGCCTTCGCCAGTTCCAACGTACACAATCTCCGGATTTGCCGGGCTAAGAATCAGTGACCCGATCGATGCCGATCCATTGAAGACATTTGTCCAGGTCACACCGCCGTCCATCGATTTCCAAACGCCGCCGGCAGCAGCCCCCGCATAAATAATTTTTGGATTTGTCGGATGGAGCGCAAGAGAAGTGATTCGTCCGCCGACGTTCGAGGGGCCGATGCTCTTCCACTGAGCAACGAGCGAACTGGTTTTGCTCAACGCCCGCTCTCGAAGGCTCTGACGCGCATTCTCATACAGAACCGGATTCACATCATCGTACGGGTACACTCGTTGCAGCATGAACCAGTCATTGTCAACCGCATCGGCGTCATTTTCGGTTTGCATTCCCTCTCTGAAAAACTCGGAGCGAGCAGATAAATCTCCTCCTGATGAAACAACGGCTATGAAAAAGGAAGAACATACCAAAAGGAGGATGCCGAGGAGTACGAGAAGTTTTGAGGCTTTATTCATTTCAATTTTGCTGTCCTTAGATGAGCCGACAGAGCGGAACTTCATTTCATGAGTACCAATTTAATCACTTTCGGCATATTATCAACCTGCAGACGGAACAAATAAACACCTGTTCGCTAATAACCGGTCGCCTACAAGCGTGGCAATTTCTCGCCCGAGCAAATCACATACCGACAACCGTACAGAACTTTTCACTTTTAACTTGAAACTGATAACTGTTGGCGCCCCGCAGTGGGTTCGTGATGTTCTCGAAGACATTTCGCGCACCCGTGCCATACTGAAGTGAGAGTATCTTGTTGTTTCTGTTATTCGACTGCACGATGTCGAACGAGTCGTTCATGAGAAGGGAGAGTGGATTGTATTCAACCTGCGTTCCGTAGGCATAGCCTTTATAGCAGGTATCGTGCATCCGTTTGCACTTCACAAACAAATGGCATGGGAAAAAATAGAATTAGCGAGGAGAAAAAGCGTCGACCGACGTTCAAGTGTTGTTAGACTACAGTGACAGTTTCATTCTTTAAGATTTCTTTTTTGATTTCCAGTGGGCGTCGAAATCTCCTTCAACCGTCGGAGAAAACTTCTCGGCTCATTTTGAACCACGGAAACTGTGGCCTTTGAAGCAACTTTGCCAAAAAAGGAATCCTCTTTGCATTCAAATCGACGCCGCCGAGCCGGCGCATTTCATTATGGCTATGATGAAAATAACAATTTGCCATATCCGGATAGCCAAGCAAATGATAGTACGCCCGTGAGCGTTCTCTGGCTTGCGGAATTTTATCATCCATATAAAATGGCGTATCGATGACATGAATCTCACCGCCGGGTTGGAGTAAATCCCTAAGTGTTTCCATTAATTCAGCAAGGTTTGAAAAATATTGGCATGAAGAGGCAAGTACGATCGCATCGAAAGTCCTCCCCGACAATGCTCCTCCAAGAATGTCTCCATAGGCAAACCGGACACGTGGACTTCCGCTGAACGCTTCGTCCGCCAGGGTCAGCTCAGTCATGTTAAGATCGATTCCTGTTGCATGGAATCTTCCATTTTGCGATAGGGCATTGGTCATCCACCCGTTTCCGCAACCAACATCGAGAATAGACGTCTCAGGAGAAGAAAATCTGATATGCAAATATCCGTGAAGCCGCTGGTATGACCGTTTCCGTATTAACCACTCGGCCGCGTGTGGCGTTCCGGATGGCATATTGGGAAGCAACCGGATCTGATCAACAGACATTACCCGTTCTTCTTTACGACGAACGGCAAGGTAGAGATCTTCCTTCTCTTTATAGCCTTGCGGATCAGTGAGGATTCGAAGCATAAAACGGAGTAGTTTGAACAATTAATTTCTTACCCTGGTAGAGACTCGGACGAAAAACCAGTATTTGCCACTGCCAACCCAAAGGGTTCCCTTGGAAAGGCATCATTTTGTGAAAAGTTACTAAGGTACACAAAGAAAAATAATTTAATTTTGTTACCTTTTATCAAACTTCGTGACTTTGTGTCTCGTGGCACCGCTTTTCGACCGGACTTCTAGTCCTCTTTGACGCGGTATTTCTCCGAGTTAGGACGTAGCTCATCGTACATTTTCTTCAAAGCGTAGTATGCAATCTGACTTCCGCGGTAGGCACTCTCGCGATACAAACGCACCGCTTCGCTTTTGTTCCGGCCAACGCCAACACCCGTCTCATAACAATGCGCAAGCGCTACATGGGCGAGCAGCGATCCTTTGTGTGATGCTGAATCAAGCTCCGCAATCAGGATGCCATAATTTTCGATCCTCGTTTCGCCTATCACGCTTGTCGCAGCGAGACGAACCTGCGCTTCACGGCTTCCCAACAGTGCTGCCCGCATCCAGAGTTCGGCCGCCTTCTCCTTGTTCGCTTCAACCCATCGGCCCGAATAATAACAAATCCCGATTTCGATAAGCGATTGTACATGGTTTTGAGAAGATGCTTTTAGGAGCAACCGAAATGCTTCTTGCGGCGGCAACTGGGGATCGAACCCGACTGAGACCAATCCTGCAGAGACGAATTCCGCGCTGGCATTTCCTTGAAGCGCGAGAGCATGGACCTGTTGGAGGAATTTTTTCTCCTGAAGCATGTTCCAGAGAAGCGCCGGGGCGCGAGGAAACTCAAGCCGGATTGCGCGGAGATATTCTGTCGCTGCGAGCATCAAATTCTTCTGTGCAATAATGCCTTTCTCGTAGAATCGTCCGAGCACAGCAAGCGCCTCCGGACTTCCAACATCGGCCGCATCCTCGATCATTCGCAGAAGAGTGGAATCGGCGACAAGATTATCGGCACTGAGCTTCGCTAGTCCCAGTGCATTCTTCAATTCAGGGCTTCCGCTCCGGAGCATCTCCTTGAGAAATGCGAGCTCGTCCTCTTCGGACACTGTTTCATCGCTGAAATCGAGAAGCACTGCCTTCCATAACGGAACGGAGGACGCAAGCGATGAATCTTTCTTCGAGAGATGTTTTGGCGGAGTCTCCGCTGAATCGGCATGTGCAACAACGCCGCGTTTTTCAAAGTCAACAAGCGCATCGCGGGCAGGAACATATCCGGCATCTGCCGATTTTTTTATCCAGCGAATTCCCTCGTCCAAGTTTTGAGGCACGACCAAATTGTCCGTGAGAATTGAGCCGTAGACATATTCCGCCTCAGGCATTTCTTGTTGAGCCGCAAACTGAAAATGTTCAAACGCTTTAAAGGGATTCCATGGAACGCCCCATCCGTTGTTTAAAAAAACGCCGATGTTGTAATGCGCGATCACATAATCTTGATCCGCAGCTTTTTGTATCCAATATGCGCTTTTTACTGTGTCGACTCCGAAGCCCCTTCCGATCAGGTAACGAATACCGAGCTCGTGCTGCGCATTGACGTCGCCATTGTTCGCCTTCTGCATCAACATAAACTCTTCCCACAATTGATA
The DNA here is from genome assembly GCA_020052095.1 of Bacteroidota bacterium. Lineage (GTDB taxonomy): Bacteria > Bacteroidota > Ignavibacteria > UBA10030 > UBA8401 > JAGVPT01. Next base: position 7,535 of record JAGVPT010000138.1, read on the forward strand.
TGATTCGTCCGAGCGCCTGATAAGGTTGAGTGTGGGAGCCTTGTTTTCTTTGAAGACGGCGGCCTTCTTGGGTGCTTGTGCCCTCGATATCATGGGCAACGCCACGGAGGCGAGAAGAAGAAATGCAATAAAGAAAACTGGCCTAAATATCATCATAACTCACGTTACGCAAAACGCAGGTATAATTGCCACAAAGTCACAAAGGTACAAAGGTACTAAGAAAACATTTGAATTTTTTTATTTGTCATCCTCATCGATATTATTACAAATTCTTTGTGTCTTCGAGCCTTCGTGGCGTAGTTCTTATGCCGCGTGTAACATCAGATCATAATTCGTAAATGTCAAAGTAGAAGGCAATGAAGGAGGAAGATGCAATATGAGTAGTTGGACTACTCTGAGGGGTATTCGTTTACTGACTCGCAGAAGAAAGTATTTACGACGCCCGCAATGCGCTGATAATGTTTAATCGTGAAGCTCTGACTGCCGGGAGGAATCCTCCAATCAATCCCATAAAAAGGGAGAACAGAAGAGTGGAGACGACGATCTCCGGGGTTAAATGGAATCCGAATGCAAGCTCTGTGAACGAGGAAAAGTTTGTCGTGGAGAAAGAAACAAATTCTAAGAAGGCAGCGATAACGAGTCCTATGCTTCCGCCGATAAGAGACAAAAACAATGCTTCGATCAAAAACGCGGCAAGAATGCTCCGGCGTTGAAATCCGAGTGCGCGCAGGGTGCCTATCTCGACGGTTCGGTTTGCCACTGCCGCATACATTGTAATCATTGCACCAATCATTGCGCCGGCGCTGAAGATGATGGTGATAATTAATCCGAGAACACGAATGAAAATAGCCATTCCCTGCGATTGTTCCTCGTAGAATGTTTTTTCCCGTTTCGGTTCTAGATCATTCAATCGCTGATCGGCCTGGAGCCTGTTTTTGAATCCCTCGAAGTCATTTATACTTTTTAGTTTTACCGTCAGCGATGAATACACCGGCCGATTGAAGGCGAGCATCAACTGTTCTGCATCGGCCCAAACCTCGGAGGAGAATCCGCTCTTCCCGGCATCAAAAATGCCCACGATCATCCAATGACCTGTTCCAATCTGGAGCGTTTGCCCGACCCCCGCGCCTTCGAACTGCGAGGCGACGGTAGTACTCACTATTACTTCGGAAGAGCCTTGCTGAAACATGCGCCCTTCCACCATTTTTACTTGAGGGCGCATCGCGATCGAGCCGGAGGAGACACCACGCACGGGCACATTCGCCATGCCTTTTGTACCCTTCTTGCTTAAATTCACAATGCTGACGACGTCCGCAGTCGCCATCGGTTTACCGTCTGTTCCTGCTGCCACTTCCGGAAAGGTGGAGATGTTGGAAACCGATTCGCGCCCGATCGCACTCACGAGTTCGCTCTGAGCCGATTTCCGGACGATGATAACATTGTCGTCAGACCCGGTCGAGACCAAAGTTTGCTTCACACCTTCTGCAAGCATCAATACGGCCGCGAAGACAAAAACAACAAGCGCAATACCTCCGATGGTCAGCGACATTGTCAGGCGGCGCGTCCAGAGATTTCGAAGATTGTAAGAAAGAGGAATTTTCATAGCACGATGTAGTTACGTTATGTTAGGCAATGCGTTGAATTATCCAATTTGCCGCAAGCCATCAACAATTTTTATCCGTGCTGCACGAACAGCGGGAAAGATCGCGGCGAGCACGCCGACGAGAAGTGAAAACGTCATCGCAAGCACAATGGTCGACAGATCAACACTAAACACCGGGAACATCGTCGGGAAACTTGCTGCAACAGCAGCAGCCATAGGAAACGTGAAGGCGATTCCGAGGCAACCGCCGATGGCCGCGATGATCAATGATTCTCCCGCCACCAATCCGATGATATGTCCCGATGTGAATCCCAGCGTCTTCAATACAGCGTACTCCCGGATGCGTTCGCGGGCCGACATGATGATCGTATTGGCAAGCACGAGGAGAATAATCCCGATGATGACGTATGAAATGACTTCGAGCGACGTCAAAATTGCGCTCGACAGCGACACAAAGCTCTGCTGAAATGCTTTTTCGGTTTCCGTTTTTGTCTTCGCAGACGAATTGATGAACAGCGCATCCACATTTTCCGAAATAGCCGCCGCATCATTTGCATTAGCGATCTTGATTGCATACCAGCCGACTTGTCCGGAACGGTACGGTGTCCTTTGTTTCAATTGCTCTTCGAGATACGACCACTGGAAAAACATCTGCGTTTCGTCCGCCGTTTTGTCTCTGCCTTGATAGACCCCGCGGATCACAAAATCCCAGCGGCCCGGGAATATGTCGCCTTCAATAGGAATGACATCACCTAACTTCCACCCGTACTTCTCCATGATCTTCTTTCCGACAACACACGAGTTACGCTCCTTCTTGAATATCTCGAGCTGTTCGTACGGAACAACATATTCCGGGTATATTTCAAGAAAAGTTTCCGCATCGATGGCGAATCGCGGAAAGAAATTGTCAAACGAGTTGTCTTTGTAGACGCCCTGGAACCAATACGCATAAGAGACACTCGTAATACCCGGTATTTTTTCGATCTGATCCCGGTACGACAACGGCAAAGGATAGATAAACGAGACTGCGTGCCGCGTGATAAGCCGGCTCGTCGAGGACGCCTCAACGCCATAATACCAGGCCGTTACGATAGTGCGAAGAAATCCGAACGCAAAGACTGCGAACGCGAGGCCGAGAATCGTCAGGAATGTGCGGAGTTTATGCCGCAGGAGATTTTTTGTTACGAGTTTCAAGACATGCATAAATCTTTTCTTCCAAATTGAAACACTTGGATGAAGGGATCAGTTTTCCAGTAGGTCGCCCTTTTCAAGATGACGAACTTTGTGCGCTTTTTCCGCTGCGCGCGGGTCGTGCGTCACCATAACAATTGTCTTTTTGAATTCGGTGTTTAAGCGTTCCATTAGCAGCAGGATCTCGTCGGCAGACTTTTTGTCGAGGTCGCCCGTCGGTTCATCGGCAACAATGATGGTTGGATCGGTAACGATCGCGCGTGCGATTGCAACACGTTGTTCCTGTCCACCGGAAAGTTGTTTCGGATAATGCTTCATGCGATCGCTAAGTCCGACCACGTTGAGCACCATTTCGACATGTTCCCGTTTCTCTTTTTTTGAAAGATGCGTAAGCAGGAGTGGCAGCTCGACATTTTCGTACGCTGTCAGCACGGGAAGCAGATTGTAGAATTGAAACACGAACCCGACGTGACGCGATCGCCACTTTGCAAGCGCAGATTCCCGCAGCGTCGAGATATCTGTTCCCGCGATGACGATCGAACCGCTGTTCGGCCGGTCGATGCCGGCGATGAGGTTCAGCAAGGTGGTTTTTCCCGATCCGGACGGGCCCATCAATGCGAGAAACTCTCCTTCGGGAACATCGATGGTGATATTCTGCAGCACGGGAATTTCCAGTTTGTCACGTTTGTAAATCTTGGTGACGTTGTGTACTTGAACAATTGCTTCGGCCATAATTATTTACATCGCAGATTGAGTGGTGGTGTTGGGAATTTATCGTGAAACGATCATTTTGCAAGTGCGACCTTTGAACCGGACGAAAGTCTCTCCGACGGACGAAGTACTACCTTGTCGCCGACGGAGAGTCCCTGTTGTACTTCAACGCTGCTCCCGATGAGGTCGCCCGTGACGATGGAGACTTCGGTAACCCTTTCGCCTCGAAGGATGAAGACTACCTTTTTTCCGTTTCGTGATGTCACGGCAGAGAGGGGCACAGAAATCTTGGGGGTTACGTTTTCGGCGTCCTTTTCAAGTTCCTTGCTCAGGAAGATTATTTTGGCGCTCATCTCGGGAAGAACACGGTCGTCGCGGTTTTCGAATCGCACTTTTGTCAATACGGTTGCTTTAGCGCGGTCCGCAGTCGGAACTATCTTATGGACAAATCCCCGATAGCGTTTCTCGGCGATTGCGTCAAGCGTAATTTCACACGGCTGGTTAACCGTGATCTTTTCGATGTTCGATTCCGAAACATCGGCCTCGACTTCCAGCGAAGACATATCGGCAAGTGTGACGAGCGCACCGCGCGAACCGGCAGCCGCGCCAAAAGGCGTGATCACTTCGCCGACATCGGCACTTTTCGTCAACACTGTACCGTCAAATGGTGCGCGGATAATCGTATTCTCCACCTGCACCTCGGCGGAACGAACACCGGCTTCTGCAAAAGTCACCGAGGCTTTGCTCGATGTTACCTGTGCAACTGCACGTTTGTATCGCGCATTTGCAACGTCAAACTCGGCCTTCGATACAAGACCCTGATCGGAAAGGGTTTTCTGGCGTCTAAAATTCGATTTCGCATCGTCAAGCTCGGCTTGTGATTGGTCCAATACTGCCTTGGCCACAACGAGACCTGCTTTCGCCTGCCCGAGAGCAGCTTGAACGTCGCTGTCCTCGATCCTACCGAGGATGCTTCCCTTCGTCACACGGTCTCCCTCTATTACGGCGAGGTACTCGAGCCGACCGGTCCCTTTTGATGCGACCGCCGCTTTACGCTGCGCCACTACATAACCGTTCGCCGTAAGCACCGTGTTTGCCTGTGATGGATATGTAATCGATGCTGTCGCTGTCTCAACTTGTTCCGTCGAGGACACGCCTCCGCCAAAAACAAAGAAGGCGGCGAGAATGATCAACACACCTCCAAGAGACGAATAAAGAATGAGGTTCCGTTTCGGTGTGCCGGAGCCGTTCGACTCAGGGGCATTCCGATTGATACGAAGCGATGAGAGATCCGCTTTTTGTGTTTCAGATGACATTTTTCGATTTGTGTGCTTTGGATTGACTCTAAAACGCATTTCCGGGAGGAAATGTTTCAAGACCGCGGCTTAAATATGCGAAAATTTGGAAACAGAAACAACGGAACTAGGGGCTATCCGATTGCTCTAAGCAATCGGATAGCTCGTTATGGTGATGCCACGACTGGTAATGGCATCCCTTGGCTTTACTTTTCTGCCAACGTATCCAGCGCCTTTCCGGTCACGCGAAAGACGGTCCAGTCATCCAACGGAATGGCACCGAGTCCTTCGTAGAATGCGATCGACGATTCATTCCAATCCAGTACCGCCCATTCTAATCGGCCGCAATTTCTTTTCTTTGCAATTTTCGCTAAGTGAACGAGGAGAGCTTTGCCGATCCCCTTTCCGCGCAATTCAGGAAAAACGTAAAGGTCCTCAAGATAAATTCCGGGACGCGCAAGAAACGTCGAATAGTTGTGGAAGAAGAGCGCAAAGCCGGCAGGTTGAGTATCATAGTACGCAATAACCACTTCCGCATATTTTTTCTTCCCAAACAACGTTACGCGAAGAAGTTCTTCCGTTGCAACACAGTCCTGCGACAAGTGTTCGTATTCCGCCAGCCCTTTGATAAGGGTAAGAATTAACGGGACGTCTTTCTCGGTCGCGCTTTCTATTCGAATAGATCGTGCCAATGAGCGAGTAATTCCTCGATAGCGTGTTATTTCATTGCGGGCATACCCCATCGCGCTCACTCTTCGCGCGACGGTCCAGACACCTGGAACATTTAGCCCTGCCCGGCGCGTCAGTACGGTCATCTGCCCACGGTGGTGGGTTTGGTGGCGGGCCAAAGAGGCAAGGATTTCTTTATGAAGTCTTTGTGACGTAGAGCCTTTGTGTAATTACATTTGCCACAAAGGCACGAAGGCACAAAGATAAGAAATCTTAGTGACTTTGAGCCTTCGTGGCAAAGCTTTTGTGTTTTGTCTGCGGTGGGCAGACTATTCCTTAAGAATGTTCAGCAACCGTTCCGCCACAAAACGATTGCCTTCGTCGTTAAGATGCACTCTATCGTACGTCAGAATCCCTCTCTCCACATTGTTCGGATTATGCAATCTCAGGTATTGAGTGAAGGCGTCACGAAGATCGCACAGTGTGCTCCCGGTTTCTCGCGCAACCTGGCGGCTGATGCGAGAGTACTCATCCAGCATTGCATCATGCGGGTTTGTGCTGTCGCGCTTCTCTCCGATGACGCTCGGCGTACAAAGAATGACACGCGCTCCCGTGTTCTGAACCGCGGCAATGATTTCTTTCAAACCGGCCTCAAATTCTTCTTTCGGCGTCCCTTTCAAATTCGGAAGGGAGTAATGCCACACGTCGTTGACCCCAATATAGATGACAACCACTGTCGGCTTCTTGTCGAGCACGTCGTGTTGAAGTCGTTTCTGCAGATCGGTTACTTTGTTGCCGCTGATGCCAGCGCCAATCACGTCGGCGTTGATCTCGCCACGAAGTGCGCGGAGGCTGTCTTGAATAATCGTCACATATCCTTTCGGTTCAACGCCTAGCTGAGTAATGGAGTCCCCGAAAAATATGATCCGGTTTTCCTTCTGCAGAAAGTGTGCGCTGACAGCACAACCGATAATGAGTGCCACGGCGAGAAAAATGGAACGGTAGAATATAATGCTGGTAACGCGAACGATTGTTCTCATAGAATCCTAGATTCCATGCTTTTTTAGAATTTTTTCAAGCTCATCGCGCCACAGCGCGTATCCTTTTGCGGTTAGATGAACGCCGTCGGTTGTCAACTCTTCAAGTAAGAGATGATCTTTCGACATTACTGCGTTGAGATTCACGAATTCAATGCCCTTGAGTCGGGCAAGGTCTGCCAGCATCGAGTCGAGTTTCTCAACTGCCAGGTTCTTCTCCGCAAATCTTTTCCATTTTGTCGAAACAAAAAGGGTCGATTGAATGATGGGAACGATCTTATGCGCCTGAAGCCCTTCTATAATCTTCTTATAGTTTTCATAAATCTTTTCGACCGGCGCATCTTGATAAATGTCATTAATACCCCCCATGATGCAACAAAGCTGCGGGTGAAGTTTGTAGATATACTCCATGCGCTGCAGAATTCCGGACGTGTTATCGGACCCGATTCCCCGATTTACGATCTTTGTTCTGCCCATCAATTCGTTCCAGTTCACACCGAACGTAATCGAATTTCCGAGCATCACCACATCTGCTTTTTCCGTCTTGTATATATCATAGAGCTCCGTCTGAACCGTGTAGTTGCGGTTTTGTTTGTACAACACATCGGCACTCGTCTGAGAACAGGTGCGCCCCCAATTCAGGAATTCAAGAAAACATGTCACGCTTATGATCAGAATACTTCTCTTCATGGCGCCTCCACCGTTAATTCTCACCTCTTACTTCATACTTGAGACATCTGAAAAATTGTTGAGATAGTCATGATGAGCGAAGTCGAACCATGATTTCGCTTTGAATTTCACACTTCGACTACGCTCACTGTAACTTTTGTCGGCTTAAAGACAATTTTTCAGATGCCTTTACTTCTTACTTCTTACCTCTTCCTTCTCACCTCTTATCTCTTCCATCCTATCTCTTCACCAGGGGCTCCTGTTGACTTATGCAATGCAGCGTTCCAAGCCCCCACACGAGGTCAACACAGTCAATGCCGGTCACAATGCGGTCCTGAAACTCGCGTTGGAGGATTTCTATCGCGATAGCGTCGTTTTTATCTCGAAATGTCGGCACCAGCACAAGGTTGTTCGCGATGAGAAAGTTTGCGTAGCTCGCGGGGACGCGCTGGTCCTTGAACACGATCGGGTCCGGCATTGGAAGTTCGACAATTCGGAAAGGTCTTCCCTTCACATCGGTCATCTCTTTAAGCACCGAAAGATTGTTCAGCAGAATGGCGTAATTTTCATCGCGGGGATTTGTTTCCACTGCGGCGACAATTGTGTTCGGATTAACAAATCGTGCTGTGTCGTCGATGTGTCCGTCTGTGTCGTCGCCGACAATGCCGTCGTCGAGCCATAATATTTTTGTCACGTTGTAATAATCAGCGAGAAATTCTTCTATCTCTTCCTGTGTGAGGGCAGGATTTCTATTCTCGTTCAACAAACAAGATTTGCTCGTCAGCAAACATCCTTCTCCATTGACGTCAATCGATCCCCCTTCCATGACAATACCGGGGTAAAAAACGGGTAAGCCCTGCATTTCCGCAATGAGCGTCGGAACGCCATCATCCAAATCGTACGGGGGATATTTTCCTCCCCACGCGTTGTATCCCCAATCGATAATCGCGAGCGGGTTTGTTGATTCAGAATTTACGACAAAGGCGGGTCCATAATCCCGGCACCATGTGTCGTTAGTTGGGATCTTATTAAGGGTGAACCGTGAACGATCGATCTTGGCGCTTGTCAGCCGGGTCAGAACATCATCGTGCATAGCAGCGTCAGCGACGTTGATATTCACCTGCTGGTACGGGGTGATTGCCTTAACGATCTTGGTAAAAACATCGGGGATTGGCTCGAACCTACCAGGCCATGTCTCTTTGTTGTGGGGCCATGAGAGCCAAGTTGCCGCCTGTGGCTCCCACTCTGCGGGAAAGCGGTATCCGAGTTGCTTTGGAGTCTTATTCAATGATCGTCCAGTAGTCGATTCGAAAGCCCTCCGTACGCATCTATCCGCCGGTCGCGTAAAAACGGCCAATGCGTTCGCGTGGTATTCGAGCGGTTTAAATCGATCTCCACAACGCTCGTCTCTTCTTTATCGTGCGACGATTGAAAGAGGACTTCCCCCAATGTGTTCGCGACAAATGAAGCTCCCCAGAATTTGAGGTTTCCTTCTTTGCCGACTCGATTGACAGAGACAACCGGAATTCCATTTGCGATTGCGTGCGAGCGTTGAATTGTTTGCCACGCCTGAAATTGATTCTCGCGGGCTTTCGCCTCCTCATCTTCGGCCCACCCTATCGCGGTAGGATAAAAAAGTATTTCCGCACCTGAGAGCGCCGTGAGCCGGGCCGCCTCGGGATACCATTGATCCCAGCAAATCAGCACACCGATATTTCCAAACTTCGTCTTCCATGTTTTGAATCCGAGATCTCCGGGTGTGAAATAGAATTTCTCATAGAATGACGGGTCGTCGGGGATGTGCATTTTGCGGTACTTGCCGAGAAAACTTCCATCTGCATCGATGATCGCTGCAGAATTATGATACACCCCTTCGGCGCGCTTTTCAAACAGAGGCGCAATGATCACAACGCCAAGCTCCTTCGCGAGCGATTGGAATTGCTTTGTAGAGTCGCCTGGAATTGGTTCGGCCAACCTAAAGGCGGCGTATTCTTCTTTGATGCAAAAATAGAGTGAGCGGAACAATTCCTGCAAACAAATTATGTTCGCACCTTTGACAGCGGCGTCGTGTATGCCCCGGAGAGCCTTCTTCATATTCTCTGCCGGATTCTCCGAGCAGCTCATCTGCACAAGTCCGACGTTAACGATCTTTCGTTCTACCATAATTTTTTCTTCGCCTTCTTTTCCCTGGGGGATGGAGTTTGTGTGAAACGTCTATCGATGTGTCATCCCTGTGCCAATCCAAGTGGTTCCGCCGGAAGATCCTCTCACCGAGAGTGGACAAGGCTATTGCACAATCTTCTCAAAACATACCGTCGCATTCGTTCCGCCGAATCCAAAGCCGTTCGAAAGTGCATAGCGAATATCTTTCTTACGTGCGGTATTTGCTACGTAATCCAGATCGCACTCGGGGTCGGCATTTTCCAGATTGATTGTCGGCGGAAGAATTCCGTCGCGAAGCGCGAGAATCGTAAACGCTGCCTCCGCCGCACCCGCCGCACCGAGGAGGTGTCCTATCATTGATTTCGTAGAGCTCATCGCGAGCTTCTTTGCGTGCGCTCCGAAGACTTTTTTTACAGCTTTCGTCTCCGCTACGTCGCCAAGTCCGGTAGAAGTTCCATGCGCATTGATGTAATCGATCTGCTCCGGTTTCAATCCGGCATATTCGACGGCGAGTTTCATTGAGCGTTGAGCGCCTTCCCCCTCATCGGGCGGGGCGGTAATATGAAACGCGTCCGCGGTCATCCCGCAGCTCAACATCCGCGCGTACATATGTGCGCCGCGCTGGCGCGCATGTTCTTCTTCCTCAAGAATCAGAACGCTTGCCCCCTCGCTTAGCACAAAACCGTCGCGGTCTTTGTCAAATGGACGGGACGCACGCTGTGGTTCGTCATTTCGCTTTGACATTGCTCTCGCAGAACAGAATCCGGCAAATGCAACTTCCGTGACGGACGCTTCTGCTCCGCCGACAAGCATCACGTCGGCTTCACCGCGTCTGATAATATGAAAGCCGTCGGCAATTGCGTGATTGCCCGTTGCACACGCTGAAACAACGGCGTAGTTCGGTCCTTTCGCTCCCGTGCGAATTGCGAGATACCCGGACGCCATGTTGATGATAGCGCCTGGAATAAAAAACGGCGTAACGTAGCGCGGTCCATCTTTCGCAACGCTGATTGCCGTTTCGCTGATACTGATAAGACCTCCGATGCCCGAGCCGATGATCACGCCCACGCGTTCAGCATTCGCCGGGGAAATTTCGAGATGGGAATCTTTCAGCGCATCGAGAGCCGCACCAACGGCGTAATGGTTGAAGAGGTCGAATCGCCGGGCCTCCTTCGGTTCAAAATATTTGGTTACATCAAACCCTTTGACCTCTCCTGCAATTCGCGTAGGATATTTTTCTACAGAGAACCGCGTCACCAGACCAATGCCCGATTCGCCAGCAATACAACGCCTCCACGACTCTTCGGTCGACAAGCCGATAGGCGTGATCAACCCAATACCTGTAACAACTACGTTTCTCATGCCTGGCCGCCTTTCAATCGTGGTATATGAAAACGATTTTGGTGAGAAAGATAGCGGTTTTTTAGAAGGGAAACAAGGTGAGGAAACAGAGAACCATACAAGGTAATTACTATATTGCCTCCGAAATGAAAAGGTGTCCGACACTTCTTAAGTGCCGGACACCTGATCGCACACCTTCCAAAGATTCAAAAAACTTTTGGAAGGTTATGGTACCTGAAATATAATGGAACAGTTTCGCGACCGTTCCTACAAAAAGATCATCTTACTTCGTAATCAACATCTTCCGTGTTTCATTCACGCCCGGCGCAAGCAATTGATAGAAATACATGCCGCTCGAAAGATGCGACGCGTCCAACCGTTGCGTGTAAACGCCTTCTGCTTGCTCTGCGTTGACAAGCGTTACAACTTCACGACCGAGCAGATCAAACACCTTCAAGCTAACTTTCCCCGGCTGAGTTACACGATACGCAATTGTGGTTGTTGGATTGAATGGATTCGGATAATTCTGAGAAAGTCCGAATTGTACAGGTGAAACTGAAACAGATTGTTTCCCTGGTTGGCCAAATCTGCCCTTGCCGTACGCCTCAAGCGCGTCTTGAGCAATTGAGAGTTCCATTGGTGTTGATAGTTCTGCTTTGCTTAAAACTTCATTAAGAATCGCAGACGCGACGTTAGGGTTGTTCTCGTTATACAATGCAATGTAGAAATTATTGAGTTTTGCTTTGGTTGCAAGCCGAGTGTTCGGATTATCAACTGCAAGACTATTATTTGTCTGTTTTGCCAACTCAGCATTGCCTTGTTTAAGATACAAATAAGAGAGAAGCAGCTTATGTTCCTTCGCGGCTGACTTGGGAAGTGAAGTGAAAAATTTTGTTATTTCGTCCGCTGTTACATCATCATAGCTGTTATAGAGTTCGACGTACGCAGCTTGGTCGCTTGGATGTTTTGCGATGTACGATATGAAAAAGTCTTTTGCTTCCTTATACTTCTTCTTCATCCGTAACTCAATTCCATCAAAGAGCGATTCGTTTGGATTTGATTGCACAATGCCTTGACGCGTTGAAGATTGCATCGATTGTGTTGGGCCATTGCTAGAGGCCGGGGGCGGGGGCGGATTCCAAGGATCATTTGTGCGCCAATTATTGTAGTCGACAGAGCATCCAGGACCAAGATCGAACATCGAAGAGGTAGGAGTTCCTCCCCAATAAGTGAATTCGGCAAACAACGTACCCCCGGATGTAAAGGAGACATTATAGTAGGCATTACTGTAGATACTGTTTCCCACATAATATAACCATAAAGGGGGACCGGGGGGAGAAGGGCAGATCGTGGGATAGCTCTGTTGATACACCATTACGCCATACAAACAATTCATGATTCTGTTGTTTTTCCAGTTATTTGATGTATTCATAAACTGTGGCGACGAGCCCCAGATTGCTCCGATACCCCAGTTGTAACCAGATATCTGATTTTGCCACAGATTACCTGACGAACCACTCTGACAAATAATACCACCTCCTGACTGGTAGTTGATAGAACCGGGTGTTTTTGAAATAATATTCTGGTTACAAGTGAAAGGTGCAATAATAAGATTGATACCGTGGTCGCGGGGATTTGTGATTGTATTGTTCAGAATAGAACCGCTTGCGTTGTAAGCGTAGATGCCATTGATCGTATTTTCTATCGTCGAGTTTTGGATGGTGATGTTCTGAGCATTGTCGAGGATCCTAATCTCCGTGCCGTATTGCATGTCCACATAATTGAGACTCGAACCATTTGCTCCAGAACCACTAATCACGATTGAGCCCCAACTACCGGGAGAAATGCTACTATTGTTGAAGGAGCGAATCATTATTGAATTATCAATCGTTCCATTTGCAATGAGCAGTCCATAGGAGTTTATGCTTACGCCACTTTTCATTAATACAACTGTTCCAGGATTAATTGTAAGAGAGGCACCAGCATTCACTGTCACAGTTCCATCAACTTGCACGATGCCAGACCAAGAAGTTGGAGAAGTAATAGTCGCAGGACCAACAATCTTTATTCGATCTGTTGTACTTTCGCCATAACCATTATATGCGCCGACATAATACTCAGCTGGAAGAGAATTCGCGGCGTTGGGGTTTGTGAAAGTTCGTACTGCCCCATCTACCGATGTAAGAAGCGAACCATTCTTGTAAATATGGAAGTACCAGATCCATATACCTTGCGGCTCAGTCCAACTCAGGACAACGTCCTGACCGGAAATGGTCGCGACGTAATCACCGGGCACGGGTGGCGAACCAGGAGGACCAACACCGACAACAATATTTTTGAAATTTTTAATGCCAGTTGCCATTCCTTCTACTGCTTTAATTTGATACCCGCCATTTTGCAGCCAAGCCCATGTTGTTGAATATGATGCAAACTCAGTTTCAAGAAGTGCTACCGCACGAGGCAGATTGAAGCTGTTTTTTATATGTGTATCATTTAAAATCACAAGTCCGCTTCTGCCAACAACACCTGTTGTACTTTCATAAGCTTTCTTCGCATCTATAAAAACCGTTTTGGTAGAAGTTAAATATTCGTCAACCAAACTTTTCCCAAACTTGAAATCATTGCTGCTTTGACTCACAGAATGATTCCAATCAGTAGCATCATATATATGTGCACTTGTGCCAAAGGCGGAACTGTTGGTCGAAGAATTACAATGTATGCTAAAGAAAAAATCAACACCATCTTTTGTTCCATCACCATTTTTAGGTAATGTAACCCAATATGCGTCGTTTATTTCACCTTTTGCCATTTTTGCACGATTCTCGGGAGAGACATAAACATCAGTTTTTCGTGTCATGTATGTTCTTAAGTTGGGAGTAATATTGTATAATGTGAGATAATCTCTCAAATCATTGCCAAGTTTTAGTGTAATATCCTTTTCGTTGGGATACCCTGCACCATCTGTACCTAACGCACCCGGATCACCACCTTGACCACTTCCACCATGGCCAGGATCAATCAAGATACTATATTGTGTTTGACCGAATGTAGCTATTGAAAGAAGAGAAATAAAAGTAAATATTTGAATTAGTGTTTTCATTATTCTGCGCTCCTTACAATAGTTTTATTCCAAAGATTTCCTTGTTGAGAATTGCGAAATAACAATTCACTACTATTTAGCCAGATAGGAAAGTCCTTGTTTAACCCTGGAATATCTATTTTTTCAATCTTAGCTCCATCAACACTTATCAAAAACAATTCTATGCCGATATTTTCTTCTGTAATATCTTTATCAACGAAAACTTGAGCAAGGATTGTTTTGCTATCAGGCGACCATGCTGTCTTTCCAAAATACTTTCTGGCGTTCGGTATTTTCCCTAACCGTGAGACAGGAACAACAACTGATTCATCTTTAAGTACATTTACTATACGAAGATTTTCTTCCCTGTCAGAATCCATCACGTACTTTCCATCAGACGACCATTTTACGTGTGCTCCTCCCATATGAATAGCACTTTCAAGTTTTCGCAACCCCGTGCCATCAGAATTTACTACCCAAAGATAATTCGTCCAGTCACCAATACTACCTTCTACTCTGCTGAAAGCAATTTGTGATGAGTTTGACGACCATCTTGGCCAACCGCCATTTCCAATTACACGCTCTTCTTGTGTAATTACATTTCTCACCATTATTACACCATCATTAATCGTTTCACCTTCCTTTGATAGTCGCGCCGATTTGTGGAAGGTAATTTCATTCCCATCTCGCGAAATAGTCGCAAACGAACTAAGATAAATAGGATCTAATGTCTGATATCTGAATTCTTGAAGCGTGTTAACATCTTTTACTATAAATTCACCTCCAGCTTGAAAACATAATCGTTCACCAGCTTGAGAATGGCTAAAATGGTCAACTAAGTTACCGTCATATATTTTTGTTTGCTTTCCGTTCTTATCGGTAAAAAACAAAGTTGCTTTATTATCAAGTGTTGTTTTCTCAATTATTTTTTCTCCTGGTAAAACCTGAACAATCTCTGCTGTGCTTTCTCCCATGACTTCGAATCGTTGGTTCTTATGCAGCATGCGTTTACTAATCTCTTGCCCGGTAACGATGCTGCTTGCCAGTAAAAAAAATACTGTCAATCTCAAAAATAATTTAGTTTTCATATAGCCTCCATAAAATTAGTGGTTGAAATAAAAAAGAGGATGTTATTCTTTCAATATCCTTTTGAATTAGTGTTCTAATTGCTCGATGCTCCTTACAATAGCTTTGTTCCAAACATTCCCGCGTAGAGTATTGCGAAACAGCAGTTCGTGTTCATTCAACCATACAGGAAATACATTGTTTAACCCGGGAATATCAATTTTTCCGATTTTAGTTCCATCGGCGCTTATCAAAAACAATTCTATGCCGATATTTTCTTGTGTAATATCCTTATCAACGAAAACTTGAGCAAGGATTGTTTTGCTATCAGGCGACCATGCGGTTTTTCCAAAGCACTTTGCCTTCATAAGGTCCGTTGGCAAGCCGCCACTGAAAAGATAGTGAGGGCTGTTGGAGTAATAGCGCCAAGAAGAAGAATTGAAATAGTTTCGTGCCCATTTTTATTTCCTAAACACAACAAAAAAAATCCCAGCCCTCCACATACGCCCGTTGCGGCGTGCGTGCGAGAACTGGGATTTTTTTTACTCACTCGCCATTGCTTGCCCCAGAAGCCTAGCGACTGTTGTAACTAAAATTGTTCTTTTGTTGAGGGAAGTATAACTAAGGGGGGAGTAAAAGTCAAGCTATTTCTTTGTTATTCGCGTTGGCTTGCGAGAAAGTGCCAAATAAACCGGAAAAGGAATTCAAAAACTTTCAGAAGGTTTTAATCGAGGATGATACCCACCATAGTTTACGGATGGAAGTCAAGTGAAATTTTTTGACAATAACCTTACGAAGGTTTCCGGCCGAAAAGACGGTCGTCAGACTGCGATCGTCAGATTCTGACGGATTTTGTCGAATGGACTCTCTCGAGCGGGTGATTTCATCTCTCCACAACTCGTGCGCCGTCGTTTTCCACCGTCATGACTTCGTACGTCGAAGAATTTCCGTTTGCCAGAAATGCTTTTACCATCGCTTCGCCAATTTTCCTCTCACCCTTTGTGGCGAATGAAAAAACCGTCGGCCCGGCTCCGCTTATGTTGAAGGACAATGCACCTGCGTCAAGTGCTGCTTTCCTCACATCGTTATAACCCGGAATCAACGCGGCCCGATACGGCTCGTGAAGCCGGTCGATTGTCGTATAGCGAAGCGCTTCAACGTCGCCGGCAATGAAAGCAGCCACGAGCGACGCGACGTTTTCAATATTGGTAACGGCATCCTTTAGAGAAATTTCTTGGGGAAGGATCTTGCGGGCCTGCTTGGTGAGCACTTGAAACTGTGGACTGCACGCGACTACGGAGAGCCGGGTTGTGATTTTGATGCTGCGACAATGGAGTTTTCCGTTGTCGAAGCAATTGACTGTCAATCCGCCCATCAACGCCGCAGATACATTGTCGGGATGGCCTTCGAGTGAAACTGCGATGTCGAGCATCTCTTCACGCGACAGTTTTGTCTGCAGCAGAGCGTTCGCGAGAAATACGCCGCCGGCTATCGCCGCACCGCTTCCACCAAGCCCTCCGTATGCAGGAATTTCATTTTTGATTTGAAGATGAATCCCCTGTAGGGACTGCCTATACGCAGTCCCCCCGCGTTTCGCCACCGCCATCATTCCTTGATAGACAAGATTTGTTTCATCCGTCGCAATATGTTCCTTGCCGTATCCTTCGACTGAAATTTGTAGGGACTGCGCATCTGCGGTTCTCTGGGTCGCGGAAATATACAAATATCGATTCAAGGCAAGTCCTAGCGTATCAAATCCAGGGCCGATATTCGATGTTGATGAAGGAATTTTTACTTTCATCGTTTCACCGCAATGGCGTAGCTGTCATTAGGCAACAGGCATTAGGCAATAGGCAATAGGCATTATGCAATAGGCATTATGCAATAGGCAATAGGCATTAGGCATTAGGCATTAGGCAATAGAAAATCTGATGCATTATTTAATTTTTGATATGAGCGATGTAAGCATCTTGCTAATTTCTGTAATCTCTTTGAAGATGTTCTCCGTATCTGATTGTGCCAAATATTTTAATCTGTCGCATATGTTGATTTGTGTTTCTATCTCCATGAGTGAGCCTCGACTTATCGAAAGGAATTGCCTGTAATTTCCGGTCGATTGCCTTCCGTATCCTTCGGCAATATTGGAGGGAATCGAAACCGACGCTCTTCGTAACTGAGATGTCAATCCAAACTGTTCACTCGCAGGAAGTTTTTGGGTAATCCTATAGATCCTCACCGCTAAATCCATACTCCTCTGCCATACTATCAAATCCTTGAAGCTCCTAATTGTGTTCTTTGCAGACTCCATTTTGCCCCCCTTTTTCTAATTGATTAAGCCTATTCCCTACTACCACCTACTGCCTAATGCCTGTTGCCTATTGCCTAACGCCTTTGCGTCATTGCGGTGAATTACAAAAATCTCTTCACTTCCTCGATCGTTGCTTCAATATCGACCGGCGGGTTCGCAAGCTCTCCATGTTTCTCGATATGATAATCAACAATGGCTTGCGGGTCTTTCAAAATATTTCCCGTGAGAATCCCGACGACGGTTTCCTTCGGCTTCACGATTCCGTTCTCGATCAGTTTTTTTAATCCCGCGACCGTCGCACACGATGCAGGCTCGGCGCCGATACCTGCTCCGTCGACATGCGCTTTCGCTTCAAGGATCTCATTGTCTGTCACGCTTTCGACTATCCCGTTTGTCCATTGGAGCGATCGAATTGCTTTAGTGTAATTCGCCGGGTTCCCGATTTTTATGGCTGTGGCGATGGTATGTGCTTTCTGTGGCCGCAGTTCTTTGAATCCATCTTTGAATGCTCTATAGAATGGACTTGCTCCTTCTGCCTGGATGACGGCAAAACGCGGCATTTTCTCGATAAGTCCAAGCTCGGACGCTTCATGCAGCGCCTTGCCAAATGCGCTCGTGTTGCCGAGGTTCCCGCCCGGAAAAACAAACCAATCCGGTACTTTCCACCCAAGTTGCTGCAATGTTTCCCACACGATGGTCTTCTGCCCTTCAAGCCGGAACGGATTGATCGAGTTAAGCGGATACGCTTGAAGCTTTTCCTGTGCTTCGAAAATCAATCGCATGCAGTCATCAAAATCTCCGTTGACAATCAGCGTCTTTGCTCCGTAGGCGAGCGCTTGAGATATCTTACCGACAGCAACGCTCCCTTTCGGAATCAGAACCAATCCTGTCATCTCCGCTTCCGACGCATAAGCCGCAAGAGAGGCAGAGGTGTTTCCTGTCGAAGCACAGACGACCGCTTTTTGACGAAGCCTCTTTGCTTGGGTAACAGCGACGGTCATGCCCCGGTCTTTGAAGGAGCCCGTCGGATTCTCTCCCTCGTGCTTAAGGTAGAAATGACGAAGCCCGAGCCAGGAAGAAATCTTTTTGCTCTGATGTAATCGCGTATTGCCTTCCTGCTTGAAAACGATTTCTTTTTCCTTCACAGACGGCAGGACGAGTTCACCAAAGTGCCACACGCCACCGGAGGGCTGGTTATGAATGGTTGCCCGTTTGCCGTTAAAATATTTTTTTGACAACCGAAATTTCTTTTTTAACTCGTGCACGTCGTGTGCCACATCAAGCAGATGTCCGCACATGCACGTGAACCTGACGTCGGTCAATGCATATTCTTTTCCGCACGAAATACATTTGAGAATTGAAAGTTGCATACTCTCAGTCGATTGCATCTTTATAGTGATTCCTTAGAACCTATCTCAAAAATGCGATGCCGTTCGCCCTTCGACACTCCCGACTTCGTCGGTCGAAGACTCCCCACGGGTCTACCGACCCGTCGGGACGGATTGATTAGCATGTTTTTGAGATAGCTTATGGCCAACTTCTCCCTACTCCATCGCCAAAATGTTCAGGAAATAGCCAAACGGAAGACCCTTGGCGCCTTGGCGGTCAAGCTCTCAAGTCAAATGAAACGCATCGTGAATTGCCTGCACCGCTTTCCGCACTTCAGATTGCTCGACAACGAGCGAAATATTCAGCTCCGACGATCCCTGTGCAATCGCGACGATGTTGACATCCGCGTTTGCGATAGCCGTAAAGGTCTTCCCGGCGATTCCGCGCTTTCCCTTCATTCCTTCCCCCACAACTGCAACAATGGAGACATTCTCTTGAACGGCGATGTCGTCGACAATTTTCTTTGCGAGGTCAGCGTCAAACTCGCTGCGAAGTTCCTTCACTGCTTTACCGCAATCCTTCTGCGGCACGATAACGCAGACGTTGTGCTCCGACGACGCTTGAGAAATCATCATCACGTTCACTCTAACGCGTGCAAGAGCCGAGAAGATCCGGGCGGAAATTCCGGGTACACCCACCATTCCGTTTCCTTCAATCGCAATCAGGCTGAGATTGTCGATCGATGTAATATTTTTCACAACGCGATCCGTTGTGTTCGTCGATTGTGAGATCAATGTGCCGGGATGGGGAGGATTGAATGTATTCTTGATTCTGATCGGAATATTTTTTTCGATCGCGGGCATCATCGTCTTCGGGTGAATGATTTTTGCTCCAAAGTACGACATTTCGGCCGCCTCGCGATACGAAATCTCTGAAAGCACTTTCGCGCCGGTCACGTAGCGCGGGTCCGCCGTCATCACACCGTCAACATCGGTCCAGATCCAGATTTCTTGGCTATTCATGGCCGCGCCGACGATCGATCCGGTGTAATCCGAGCCGCTGCGGCCCAGTGTCGTCGTCAAACCGTCTTCAGTGCTCCCGATGAATCCGGTAATTACCGGCACAATCTCCTTTCCGATCAGCGGTAGCAGTGCGCTTTTAACTTTTTCATCCGTCACGGAGAAGTCGACCGCTGCTTCCCCAAAATGGCTATCCGTTCGAATGATCGTCCTCGCATCCACAAATTCCGCGTTCACCCCGTTGTCCTTCAATATTGCGGCAAGTTGAAGGCAGGAGAGAATTTCTCCGAACGAAGCGATCGCATCAATAGAGCGCACACTCAACTCTTTCAACAGACTTACGCCGCGATACAAGTTCGCAAGTTCGTCGATCAGCGCCGATTGGCGTTGAATCAATTCCCTGTGCCGCACCGCGTCTTTAAGCAGCGTGTTCGCGACGTTCAAATGTTTTTCTTTGAGTGCCTCGACATTTTTTTTCACGCGCTCGGTTTCACGCTGGAGCGCAAGCTGCGCCGTCTCCAACAAGGTATTTGTCACTCCTGCCATCGCCGATGCGACCACAATCGGACGCTGAGGCAGATAGGTGCGGACGATTGATGCTACTTCCTGCAACCGTTGAATATCGCCGACGGATGTACCGCCGAATTTCATTGTTATCATAATCCTTGCATCCTAAAAATAAAAAAAGCCCCGAGTGTTCTTCGAGGCTTCGTGAGGTGGATCAAAAATTTATACACACGAAGGCGCTCGAAGGTCGGGCGTCGATAAGGTCGTGGTCGTTATGGTTGTTGTCGTTTTCATTGCCGAAGAATTATTGAGCATATCTGTTCTGCCATCTCTTTTGTGCCGACACGTATTGTGTTCGCTGTTGCAATATCGGGAGTTCGATAACCATTATCAAGAACTTTTTGAATTGCAGACTCGACGTCTTCAGCTTCTTTCTGAAGATTGAAAGAGAATCGCAACATCATTGCAACAGATGCGATGGTCGCGATCGGATTTGCCTTATTCTGTCCTGCGATGTCGGGCGCGCTTCCATGCACCGGTTCGTAGAGTGCCACTTTTCCCCCCAGGCTCGCAGAAGCCAACATGCCGATGGAGCCGGTCAACATTGCCGCTTCATCGCTCAAAATGTCTCCGAACATGTTCTCCGTAACGATCACGTCAAATTGTTTCGGATTTCGAATGAGCTGCATAGCGCAATTGTCAACGTACATATGTGAGAGTTCAACTTCGCGATACTTCTGTCCAACAGCCGTCACAGTTATCCGCCAAAGCTGCGAAGTCTCGAGAATGTTCGCCTTGTCGACAGAACATACCTTCTTCTTCCTTTTCATCGCTATTTCAAAAGCAGACTCGGCAATACGTTTGATTTCTGATTCGGAGTACGTAAGAGTATTTGTCGCAATAGCTTCGCCATTTTTCGATTCGACGCCGCGAGGCGTCCCGAAATATATTCCACCAGTCAGCTCTCGCACGACCACGATATCGACTCCTTCAACGACCTCCCGCTTTAATGTCGATGCATCCAGAAGTGCAGAGTAGATCTTCGCGGGACGAATATTAGCGTATAGTCCGAGATTTTTCCGGAGGCCGAGGAGCGCCTGTTCAGGCTTCAAGTGCGGCGGATTATTGTCCCACTTCGGTCCCCCAACAGCACCCAACAACACCGCATCGCTTGCACGGCAACTATCGAGTGTCTCTTCCGGAAGCGGAACACCGACCGCATCCAACGCCGCCCCACCTGCCAACGCATGCTTGAAAGTAAATTGATGATGATACTTCTTGGCCACCGCATCTAAGACTTTGAGCGCTCGACCAACAACTTCTTGTCCGATACCATCTCCCGAAATTACAGTAATAGTGTACATCTTTGTTACGATTGGCCAGTGAATGTTTGAATGTCGAATACTTGACGCGTTAAGTTAAGGAAATACGAACGAAACAAATTGGGGAGGTTTGCGCTAATCCGTCATTCCATCATTCCATTATTCCATTATTCCATCATTCCATTACAGCTTTGAATCACTTATTAATCGTTTCACTCAACTCTTTGGATTTCAACGTTGCCGTCGCGACGGCATTGATGAGCATCGAACGAAGTCCGTGCGACTCAAGTTCGTGCACGGCGTTGATCGCTGTTCCCCCCGGCGTTGTTACCTGGTCGCGCAGTATGGCCGGATGTAGATTTGATTCCTTGACAAGTTTCGCAGAGCCGAGCACTGTTTGAATAGCGAGTTTCGTTGAAACATCGCGCGGCAATCCCATCTTCACACCGCCATCGATAAGAGCTTCGATGACCATATAAATGTATGCAGGGCCGCTTCCACTTAATCCCGTCACTGCATCGAGCTGGTGCTCATCCACTACAACTACTTCGCCGACTGCTTCAAAGATGGATATCGCGATTCGTTGATGCTCTTCATTGCAGAAGCGACCGAAGGAAACTGCCGTTGCCCCCTCATCGACGGTGGATGCGATGTTCGGCATCGCGCGCACGATTGGATTATTTTTTCCGATGCGATGCTGCATCGACTCGATCGTCACTCCGGCGGCGATCGAAATCAAGAGTTGATCTTCCCGGAGCGCTGTTTTGATTTCGTCGAGCACTTTTCCGATCGTGTATGGCTTCACGCATAACATCACAATGTCCGCAAATTGCGCCGCCTCTGCATTGTCGAGCGTGTGGTTGATTTTCCATTTTGAGCTGAACATCTCCAGCTTAGCTGAGTGGGTTCCGCTCGCGATGATTTTGTTTTGCGGTGCCAGTTTTGCGTTCAGAATCCCGCGCAGGAGAGATGTTCCCATGTTTCCCGCGCCGATAATCGCGATGGCCCGGTTGAGGCTGATTTTCTCGCCGCGAGTTGATGCTTCTTCGTTCGTAACGAATGGGTGTTCTTTTTTCTGCTCCATTTTTTACTCCTTCAACATTCCAGTCTTCCGTGCATAGGAAAAAATCCCGCCGGCGCGAAGGATTTCTTCGATCTCACCGAGCGGATTCAACTGATACACCGTTTGCCGGGTGTTATTTGTAAGAATGCCTTTTGTGGTATCGAGCGACACCTCGTCGCCCGTTTTGATTTCCTGGTAGAGATGTTTGCCGGTCTCGAATGGCGCGAGGAATCCTCCATCGATTGCATTCCTGTAGAAAATCCGCGCGAACGATTCTGCGACAACCGCCTCAATGCCTGCGATATTCAATGCGATAGGCGCATGTTCACGCGACGATCCGCATCCAAAATTCTTTCCCGCTACAACGATTTTGTAGTGAGATTGCCATTCGGCTTCCTTTATGAACCGAATATTCCCCGCTGGAAGGCCCGATCCTTCGGGCGGAACGCCGGACAACGCAAATTTGCCGTAATTCTTTTTTTCCTCCGGGTCGTCGAGCTTGTACACCAAATGTACGGCGGGGATGATCTGGTCAGTGTCGATGTCGTTACCTAAGACAAAAACTTTTCCTGTGATGTTTTTTTCCATATCTAATGCGAAATTAATAGATGTAAGTGAATGGATCCTTTCGCCAAAAAAAATAGGCTGTCAAATTCGGCGTTTACGAAAACAGTCTTGTATGTGGTCGTCAACCATGCCGACCGCCTGCATGAACGCATAACAAATTGTAGAGCCAACGAATCTGAACCCGCGCCTTTTTAGATCTTCACTCATTGCGTCTGATTCCTGAGTCGTGGCAGGAATATCCTTCAGACTTCTCGGGGACCTGCGTATCGGCTTCCCTCCGACAAACCGCCAGATATACGAATCAAAGTTTCCAAACTCCTTTTGTATCTCCAAGAAAGATTTGGCATTACTGATTGACGCTGCGATCTTGAGTTTGTTGCGGACAATTCCTTCATTCGCGAGAAGCTGTTTGATTTTTTTCTGATCATAGCCCGCTATTTTCTTCGCTTGGAAGTTGTCATATGCATTTCTGTAATTTTCACGTTTCCGTAAAATCGTAATCCAGCTTAATCCTGCCTGCGCTCCTTCAAGTGTCAGCATTTCGAACAGTTTCCTGTCGTCATGAACCGGTATCCCCCACTCCTTGTCGTGATACTCTATATAAAGCGGGTCTGTTCCGCTCCAGGCGCAGCGTACTTTCATTTTCTCTTTTTCTTTTGAATGATCGCGTCGGCCTCGATTTCGACGAGCATTTCCGGTGCAATAAGCCGCTCTACTTCAACCATGCTCGTGACCGGCCGAATGTTCTTAAAAAATTCGCCGTGTGCCTTGCCGATCTTTTCCCAATCGCCGATGTTCACGACGAACATTCGTGTTCGGACTACATCCTTCAATGTTCCACCGGCTTTCTTCAGCGCAGATTCGATGTTCTTGATCGTCTGAATTGTTTGGGCATACGAGTCACCGATTCCTACGATCTTTCCCTCAGAATTGGTCGCAGTTGTTCCCGCGACAAAAACCTGATCGCCGATTCGTACTGCACGCGAATAGCCAACTATTTCTTCCCATGGAGATCCGCTCGGAATGTTTTTCCGTGTCATGGCTGTCTATTCCTCGAGCCGTGGGTGTTTCAAATGAAACTCTGTCGCGTCTTGATACTGCTTGGCAACGGCAAGCAGTGTTGCTTCATCAAACAATTTTCCAAGGAACGTGATGCTCGTCGGCGTTCCTTCCTTCGAAAACCCATTCGGTACAACAACGCACGGATTCCCTGTGAGGTTTGTCAGCAACGAATTGTCTCCATCGAACGGCGGCGCGACGATCACGTCCACCTGGCTCATCAGCTTCCCCATTTCCTGAATCGCAAGGTATCGTACGCGATTTGCCTGGATGTATTCAACCGCCGGAATAAATCGCGACTCGCGAAACGAGT
Organism: Bacteroidota bacterium; assembly: GCA_020052095.1. Classification (GTDB taxonomy): domain Bacteria; phylum Bacteroidota; class Ignavibacteria; order UBA10030; family UBA8401; genus JAGVPT01. Next base: position 31,845 of record JAGVPT010000138.1, read on the forward strand.
TCGGCCATGCATTCTTAATCTGCCGAACGAGCAGATCATCTTTTCCGCTTCGCGTGAGGTCGTCGAACGCAGCGCCCGCTTCCGCGCTCAAGATTATTGAGAGATCACTGATCGGCAGCTTGGGTAACGAGATGGAAATTAATTTTGCGCCGAGGCGGTTAAGAACTGCGAACGATGAATCGTTGTTCGCCTTGTTCGTCTTCACACTGTCGAAATCGTCTTTCAAATAACCAACTTTCAGCCCGCTCAAATCTATTTTTGGATTGTAATTGAACGGCATATCGTGGAGCGTCTGGTCTTTACCGTCCGGACCGTAAATGGCATTAAACACTAGCGCACAGTCTTCCACCGTTCGGCAAATCGGGCCGATCTTGTCCATGGACCATGCGAGCGCCATCGCACCGGTTCTGCTCACGCGCCCATATGTGGGACGTAATCCTGTTGTGCCGCATCTCGTCGAAGGCGATACGATCGAGCCCCATGTTTCTGTCCCGATAGAGAATGCAACCAATCCCGCCGATGTCGCGGAGGCCGATCCCGCGGAAGATCCGCTCGAGCCCTGCTTGTAATTCCAAGGGTTGCGCGTTCTCCCGCCGAACCAAACGTCCCCCCATGCGAGTTCGCCCACGGCGAGCTTTGCAATCAAAACTGCCCCGGCTTCTCTCAGCTTCTTTACGACCGTCGCATCTTCGTCAATCACTTGGTCCTTGAAGGGAACCGAGCCCCACGTTGTCTTGTACCGTTTCGCCGAGAGTAGATCTTTCACGCCGCACGGGATTCCGTGAAGCGGTCCTCGATATTTTCCCGCGGCGATCTCGGCGTCGGCAGCTTTGGCTTGTTTCATCGCCAGATCTTCCGTAATGGTGATAACACATTCGAGCTTCGGTCCGTACTTCTTCAACCGATTCAAATACATCGTCGTCAATTGTTCCGATGTTACTTTCTGGGACTTCACCAACTCGGCGAGTTGGCCGACTGAATAGAAGGCAAGGTCTTCGAAATTTGCTGGAACGGTAACTTTCCCAGGTTTGCTCATGACGAACGGCTTTCGCGCCATTTCAAATTTCATTCCCACTGGGATAGGATTCAACGTGATTGCCGGGGGAATGCTGTTGGGCAGCGCGACTTTTCGGATGTTCTGGTAGTTTGTCAAATGATCTTTTAGCCCGTCGATCATCGAGTCGCGTTTGGCATCCGAAAAATTCAAGCCGATCAACTTTTCAGCGCTGGCAACGATCTCACGAGTTAATGCCGGCGCCGTTGTCTGATCGGCGACGAACGCCCCGAGAAGAAAAAACAGCGCGCAAATCAATGCAACTGATAGATGCTTTTTGAACCTGCCAGACATCGTTGGACCCTTTCTTATAACTGTTGTAAGAATACCACCAGCACGTTTTCCCTCCGCCGGATGCTTTGAAGGATGAAGTAAGAATTAGGAAAGCAAAAGAACTGATGCATGTAGTCGGGCTTCTGCATTCATAATTCCTAATTGTACTTTCATCCTCTCCTCTTGTATTTTCCCATTAGCTGCCCTTCGCCAAGAACATGCCCTTCCATCGCCTTCAATAATTGCGGTTTTGCGGCACCGCTTTCGAGCGCGAGCATTGTATCCAGCGCGTAAATCTTGAAGAAGTAACGATGCGTCCCGCTGGGCGGACAGGGGCCGCCGTACCCAAGTTCGCGAGAATCATTCATCCCCTGGCGCGCGCCATTGCTGAGTGTTGATCGCTGCGGGATGTTTTCGGATAGTTCCTTCAGATTACCGGGAAGATTGAAGAGGACCCAGTGAACCCACGTGCCGCGCGGCGCGTCAGGATCGTCGGAGATTAGCGCAAGACTTTTTGCTCCGTTAGGAATTCCGGCCAACGCTAACGGCGGGGAGATGTTCTCGCCGTTGCATGTGTATTTTCCCGGGATCATCTCTCCTTCCTTGAAAGCTGTACTTGTGATCGTAATTTCCATTGTTGTTCCTCCTTTCGCTGATTTCATGTCGCGATGAAGACTTTGTGCGGAGAAAAATAGAACGTACGTGAAACACAAAACAGAGATTGTCATGTTACATTCACGCGTTTCCAGTGCCATTTTAAATTAATATTCTTGTGCTTGCTTGACAGCCAGTCATGCTTCGACGCGGCCGCGTCGAAGCATCACACGGGAAATTGAAACACAAGATTTCTGTTTCGAAAAGGCGCCAGTTTCTCACGGCATAATATCTCTCTGTTTGAAGAAAGAATCAACCCGCTACGAGCCACACTGCGGATGCTTCATTAACCGGTGTTCCGCAACCCTGCGGCAATCCCGTTAATGCTGAGAAATACTGCCTGTTCAAGATCGGCCCGTTCCGACCCGGACAAGTTTTTTGTGCGAAGCCGGCGCAAGAGTTCGACCTGGATGTAGCTTAAAGGGTCGACGTATGGATTCCGCAACTGGATCGAGCGCTGCAGCATTCCATTGTTATCAAGTATTTCTTTTTGATCTGTCACGAGCAAAATCATCTCGCGTGTCTGGTCAAAACGAGATTTCAGTTGGTAGAAAATTTCTCTTCCGGTTTTTCCAGGTTCAACCAACGATGCATACTCCTTCGCGATTGCAAAATCCGCCTTGGCAAGGATCATCTGCATCTTGTCGATAAGCGATCGGAATGTGGGCCATCGGAGATACATATTGCGCAACGATTTCAATCGATTCAGATGAAGAGTTGGCGCGTCACCATTCAGGAATTTCTTTAGTCCTTCGCCTGCCCCCAACCATCCAGGAAGAACGTGGCGGCTCTGCATCCATCCGAATGTCCATGGAATAGCGCGGAGATCCTCAATGCGTTTCGTCTCGACACGTCTTGCAGGCCGCGATCCGATCTGCATTTTTGTGATCTCTTCGATTGGAGTAGCTTGAGCGAAGTATTGAATAAGTTCTTTCTGTCCATACACTGTGCAGCGGTAGGCGGAGTAACTATGCTCTGCGATTTCATCCATCGCATCGAACCACTCTTTGCGATTCCTGTCGAGTTCCGGATCAAATTGTGATTTCGGAATATTTGCAGTTAGCATCGCGGACGTCGTCAACTCAAGCGAGCGTTGCGCAATGGCCGGATGTGCATACTTAAGCGAAATGACTTCGCCTTGTTCCGTGATCTTAATCCTCGCGTTAAGCGAATGCGCCGGCTGCGAAAGGATCGCTTCGTACTCCGGTCCGCCGCCCCGACCTACCGTCCCGCCCCGTCCATGAAAGAACATCCAATTTATATTCGCCGTTTGCGATACTTTTGTAACCTGGCGTTGTGCTTTATAGAGCGCCCAATGCGAGGCGACAATGCCGCCTTCCTTGGCGCTGTCGGAGTATCCGATCATGATTTCTTGACGGCGTCCCCTGCTCTCGAGATGAAGCTTGTAAGCGTTATTTTGGTACAGCCGTTCCATCACCGACGGCGCTGCGCTGAGGTCTTTTATCGTTTCAAAGAGTGGAACGATATCGAAGGCGCTTATTGTTTGCCGGTCGCTTGCCGAAAACAAACCCGTGCACTTCATCAAATACAGTACCTCCAGCATATCAGCGGCTGAATTCGTCATACTAATAACGTACGAACGAATCGCATGTTCGTCAATTTCCGTTTGAGCCCGCTTTATTTTTCTGAATGTTGCCAACACTTCTGCGCTCGTCGCGGAGAGTCTCGATTCGTCAAACGATGGCACTCCTGGCTTGAGAATCTCCCCGGTTAGCAACCCTTCGCGTGCTTCAGCGTCAAGATCCGAGTACGGCATTCCACGTTGCGCGAACAACTCCGAAATCGTCATGCAATGGACTGCATGGTGTTGCCGGATGTCAACCGTCGCAAGATGAAAACCGAACGTCTCGACGTTGCGAATTAGGTCCCGCAACAATCCCCCCGCCTGCAATTCCCCTTGGTGCCCACGCAGACTCTCGTCAAGAAGAGAGAGATCGTGGAGCAACTCGGACGGCGACTGGTACATCAGGTGCGCATTGGAAGCATTCTCGTCAATGTAATCGATCCTGTATTTCAATCTCCGATAGATGTACGCCAGCTTTAATCGATAGACTTCATTGTCATTTCGAACCTGGGCAGGCTCTCCCAACATCTCCCGATCGTGATGAATCGATTGAATCAATTCATCGCTCGCCCCGGCGATTTTCATCGACTCGCTATGTTCTACAAAAAGTTCGTCCACCGCATGAAGATGAAGCTCAAGAATTGTCTTCGATTGACGCTGCAGTGTCTTCCATGTAATGTCGGCCGTGACAAGCGGATTCCCATCCCGGTCGCCGCCGATCCACGACCCGAACCGAATGAACGAAGGGATCGTTGAACTCCATTCTGGATATACGGTCATGATTGAGTGTTCCAATTCGCGGTAGAACTTCGGAATTGTTGTGTAGAGCACGTTCCGAAAGTAATACAATCCGTTGTAGACCTCATCGAGAACAGAAATATTATATGAACGCGTCTCCTCGGTCTGCCACAGGCTCGTAATGTGACGTTTGATTTCAATCTCCAGCTCTTTCTCTTCTCTCGGTGTACAGCTATCGCCGTCAATTTGCTCCAGTAGTTTCCATATGCGTGAATGTTTTTCCAGCACTGTCCGCCGGACGGCTTCCGTCGGATGCGCCGTAAAAACGGGAATGACCGCAAGCCGGGAAAGAAGTTCCGCAATTTCGTTTTCTGAGACACTCAATTTTTTCAGCTTCTCGAATGTTTGACGGAGTGATCCAGGATATCCTGAGCGCGGATGGGCACGCAGGTATTTTTTCCGCCTCTGAACACGGTGGTGCTGTTCGGCAGTGTTCACGAGTTGAAAGTACGCCGCAAAAGCCCTGACGATTTTCGACATGTCGGAGGGATTCATCCTCTGAATGACTTTCTGCAGATTCCGTCGGTCGGATGAATGCAATCGATCACGCAGTTGCTTCGACGCAAGGCGGATCTGTTCCTCCAAATCGAAGATCCTGCTTCCTTCCTGTTCCTGGATCACTTGACCAAGGAGGTTGCCGAGCATTCGAATGTTCTTTCGAAGCGGTTTATCCTGTCCTGTTTTATGCCTATCAGACATTTTTTGTTAACTCATGTTACGCACAGAATGAAAACTTTGCCACGAAGACTCAAAGACTCCATAGAGGTACCTTTACCGAGTGAGGTGTTGAATAAGATGTCTTGCATTTCTTGGTGCCCTAGAGACGTGGTCGAGAACCCCCTGTTTCTGTGAAGATTATTCGACTGTCGTTGCTCAACATCTTAGTTAAACACAAAACGTCTATAAGTCATCCTC
>JAGVPT010000261.1 GCA_020052095.1 Bacteroidota bacterium
AAAATCATGAAGGGCGCGCACTTGCAGCGAGGTCGGGATGACATTGACGATGATCGCCGAATAATTCTCTATGGACAGTTCGTCCCCCGATGAAATCGACCTCCAATCAATGCCAATTTGATCGAGCACGATCTCCCACCCAGGTTCCGATGATAATATTCCGACCGTGAGTTTCAGATCAATCTCTCCCTCAGAAAAATGAGATCCGCTTTTGTAATTCCTTTTAACAGAATTATGCAAAGCAAGTAGATCAATATGCCGAGCGCGAAAGAGAGTGCAAGTCCGATATGCGGGAAACCGAAGAGAATTGCTCCCATAAGAAGCGAACACACCAACGGCTTCTTTGAGGCATCTGCCAGCCTGGGCGAAATAGACTTAGAACATTCGCGATACATCAAGGCCATCATCAACAATTCGCCACCAGCCATTCCCCATGCGCCGCCGACTCCCTTCCAGTAGTATGTCAAGGGGAGCAGACTCACGATCACAAGACTTGAGACTCCGACGATGATTGTCGAGTAGCGACGCTCCCTACCCACGGCGATAACAACATATGCAAAAATACTATTTAAGACTGTAAAGAGAAAATAGAAGAGGAGTATTTGAAAAAAGAGCGAAGAATCCTCGTACTGCGGGCCAAAAACAAATGTTATCAAGGGGCGCGACAGCACATATCCACCCACGCAAATCGGTAAACTTGCGATGAGGAGGTATCCAAGAATACGGTGAACTTGATTTCCTAGTCTTGAAGGATCAGCTGCGAATGTGTGAGAAACGAGAGGGTAAAACAATACATAAATAGCTCTGTCTACAACGAGGAGAAAGAAAATTAGCCTGGACGCAGCGCTGAAATTGCCGATATCGGACGATGCTCCAAAGGCACCAAGGAGAATTATCGGAAAGTTCAGAATGAATTGACCGGCAATTGAGGCTGCCCCCACGGGGAGGGATTGGTGAAGGAGCTTTTTCCACCCCTTAACCGCCTCAAGAAGCGAAGATATCTTAGTAGTCGATTTTTCCTTTTTGAAGAATAAAACAAAAAGCAGCGCGGAGTTGACTGTGGTATTTATGAAGAAAGCGATTGGGACAATCAGAACGTCTGCGGGGGATGTAACTGAGAACAGCACGATGAATACGAAGATGAGCAACGACAGTGACTGACACATGCCGATGACGCTCACGCGCTGTTTTCCCTGGAAATACCATGCGATCTGAAATGCAAACGGAACCAGCGATACGGAATAGAGGACAATCGCTAGTCGAACTGTCATGTCATTGATCAACCACCAGGAGCCGATAGCAATGATCGAAATTGCGATGAGAGAAAGAACAATTCGCAAGGAAGTGACTTGAGTGATTATTGTTTTATCGTCCGTTGATTCTTGGGAAACTGCGCGCGTGCCGATAATGTGCAAGCCGGGACTGGTCACAATCAATCCGTACGAAAACATCGCTATTCCGATACTGATGATGCCGAACGGTTCATTGCCGAGGACTCGGGCCAGGTATGCAGTTGAAACGAATCCCAGCAGACGAACAATCGCATCAAAGCCGAAAAGCGAAAGAATATTTCGTGCATGTGATTTCAGGGCAAGAGCTCCGCAATTACTTTTTTAAGCGCTTCTTCGCGTTGGCGGAGATTGAAGTGCGAGGCTATTCGATCGCGTGCGTTCTTCCCCGATTCCGGAGGAGACGCCAACGCCTGCCGGATCGCCTCCGCAATCTGAATGTCGTTATTGTATTCCACGAGATAACCCGCATCGCCAATCGCGGTAGGGATGCCTCCAACATTAGATCCTATAGGCACACACTCGCACAACATGGCCTCACAGAGAGAATTTGGAAGTCCTTCGCGGTACGAAAGCTGACAGTAGACCTTCGATTTCTGATAGGAATGTAAGAGCAATTCTTGTGGGATGAAAGAACTACATTCGACATTTGACGGAATTTCGAACGAAGAGATAACATCCGATCCGAGACCAATTATTTCAAATTGTGTACCGGGCAACAGGCGAGCAACACGCAGCAGAACGTCGATTCCTTTGAGCCGTGCACGAGCCTCATTAGGACAAGAAGCAACCAATAGTACGCGTGGTTCCTTTTTTCCCGATGGCTTCCAGAATTCCGGGTCGTACCCTGTTGGAATGGTTCTTATGTTAACACCATCGTATCGTGCTAACTTCATCGCTTCCAACCTCAGAAAATCGTCCACGGCGATCACGACGCTCGCGTGGATTAAGCCGTAGCGAACTAAAACCGATTTCCACGGATTGAGCCAGATTCCGTAAGAAAAAGCTTTTTCTTTGGCGACATCAACCCCGCCGAGAACGAGGATAGATTTCTTCCTAAGGAGTCTTGTCATAAACACCAAGACGGATGAATAAACTGACGCGAACCACGAAAATGAAAGGTGGGCGTTGAATAACTCCCGTAGAAAGAGAAACGGTGTCGTCCAACCGCTCGTTATAACTGTTGCTACAATGAAGTCCTTGCGGAGTATTCGAATGTCTTCTTCGATGAATGATGAACGAAATGTTGCAGTGAAGAGTATGTGAGGTTGCCCAGTCAACGATTGTTAACCTTGGATTTACAAGTTGAATGTCAAGGCAAACGTATGGGTATCACCAAGTTGATTCGAAAACGGAACGAATGCATAATCGAATTGGAGCAAGCTGTATCGAACACCGAGGCCCGCTGACAATCCCTTGGCGTCGTACCCAATTTGATATCCTGTACGAAATGCCAACAGCGAACGATAAACGATTTCCCCGCCGACGTGAATGCGAACGCCATTGTCGTGAACAACTTTCAGAAGATCGCTTGCGATGGTCACGGCAAAGTCGTCATTAAGCGGACTGAAAAACGACGCTCCGCCTCTGAGGCCGGTCGGGAGCGTAATCGGATCACTCACAAGCTTGCTCATTGAACCGAGGTTTGATACCGCCAATGCGATCGCAAGATTATGGTTATACTTATACTGCACGCCAAAGTCAAAGGCTGCTCCGTTCGATTCATCGACGTAGATCTTCTCGTACAAGAATTTGGCGGTTGCGCCAACGCTCAAGGTGGTATCGATGCGCCAACTTGCTGTAGCAGAGATTGCAAGATCATGTAGGCCGAATGTTCCTTGCGCCGGGCCGGGCTGCTGGCGGATTTCGATACCGTTAACGTTGGTTGAGTTGAATCCGAATCCAAAAGTGAACGGGCTGACATGAACCGTCGAACCGAGAAATTCCGTCGTAGTGCCAAACGCCCATTGTTTGTGCATGACGGTGACCTCATTGTTTTCGCCGAAGGCGATTCCCGCCGGATTATAGTAAATTCCGGATGCATCGTCGGAAAGAGCGCCATAGGCCTCACCCATGCCGATAGCGCGGGCGCCGACTCCGAGCTTCAAAAAAGAAAGGCCGGTCGAGGCATTGTTCGTCCCGGAAAGCATCGGGATAGACCAAACTGCAAGAAGGACATAAACGATTTTATACTTCATACTGTTCTCGCTAGAATCTTGTTGAAAGAGAAATGATATGTATAGCGAAGAGACTATAAGGTTCAACGACGTACGCGTAGTTGAGCGCTGGGGTGAAATCGTCAATAGATGTTCTGACGCTGAAACCGAACGTCGGAGATGCTTGTTCCGGTCGCTTGACGTCCCAATGGTCGATGCCTGCTCGTAAGGTAATTTGGTCGCTCAGATCTATTTCCCCTCCTAAACGAATAATGTTTGTGTTTGAATTGCCGTTTTCTAACTCAAGAGAAATAATTCCCCCATAGTCGCTGAGCGAATAACTGGCGCCAATTTTTCGTAAGAGGGGAAATTTCTCAGTAGTGGAATTCCCTTGATCGCCGTACAGATCTGAGGTGTCCCATTTGTATTTTGAATTAATGTCTTGCACTGTGATTCCCAACGTCAGCCTCTCCGTCAAACGGACAAGGGTTCCAATGTCCACTCCAAGAATTGTTGATGAGACCTTTTCGAAAAGTCGATAATAATAGATCTTCATTCCGACGCCGAGTGAGACATATTGCGAAACTTTATCGGCAAAAGAAAAAGAAAATTGGTTTTCCGATGTGAAGTACTCTTCGGTCTGGAATCCATCGGCATCGCGTCCATCGATCTTTCGAACGCCGGCATTTATTATCCCAACGGAAAATCCGGCAGACGGATGCACAGCTTGGGAGTATGATAGTGTGTTGAGCGATCGGTCGAGCGAAAGTAATCCATACGAAGCCGCAACAACTCTGCCCGGCAGAAACGGTGTCGATGCAGGGTTGTAGAAGCCTGTAAGCTCGCCATCTCTCATCGCGCTCATTGCATTTCCCATACCCATGCCTCGCGCGCCGAAGCCGAGTCGCGCGAATGCACCCGGCAATCCGCTGAGCTGCGCGCGCAATGATGCGCTCTGAGCCGTAATAAGAACGAAGATAATAAGTAGAATGCGGGCTGGCATACGATTATTGAAGAACAAGGATTTTTCCCCAGATGGGTTCGCCGTTTCCGATCACAACTTGATAGAAGTAGGGACCGTTAGCAACCTGCCGTTTGTTGTCGTCTTTGCCGTCCCAAATTTCGTCAAATTCTGGAGCCCCGAAACGATCTGCATTTGAGATTACCGTGCGAACCAAGTTCATTCCGAAATCAAAAATACGGATCGTCACTTTCGCAGTTCTGTTCTCTGTGGAATAATGCAACCGCACGACTTCATCATCCGGCGAAAATGGGTTGGGATATGCGTACGTCGATCGATTTGAAGAAAGGGGTTGGGAGGCGTGAAGGACTTTCCATGTAAACCCAAAAGGATTGTTATTGTTATCCAATGTGGAAGCAAGACCGTCGTTACCGCCGAACCAGACATTGTCAAATGAAACGTCGACAGAATAGAATTTCTGCGACGCAATGCGTTGACGGGTGATCTTGTCGTAAATCGTTCCGGGTTGCGTCCAGGTTTGTCCGACATCGGAAGTGCGGAAGATCCCGTTGTCGGTCACGATGTACACGACGGAATCTTTGATTCCGATATTATGACAGAATTCGCCAAGCAGAGCGGTCTTCCAGGTCTGCCCGCTGTCCTGGGAGAAGCTTACGCCTCGTTTTTCGGTGAGGCCTTCAGCGTTAACGGTGCCCGCCCAAATGATCTTCTGTCCGGCGAACGATTGCGAGCGAAGCGCGACGACAAAATTGCCGGAAATGGGTGCAGCCTGATTCTTGTGGTTGAACTTCACCCAGGAACTGCCGCCATCGGTTGTCTTATTAATTCCTCCCGCCGTTCCAATCCAAACATTAGACCAATTTTCGGCATAGACCGAAAATGCCCGATGGTTGAAATTGTTCTGCAAGCCAAGCCCGCCGGCTACGGGTGACATATCGAAGACCAATGAGTCGGTCGGATAGATGCTATCGAGTAAATCGGGGGGGATGATGACCACCTGCCACGTCTTTCCCTTGTCGGTTGACTTGCGCGCCATCCCGGCGTATGAAGCAATCCACACCGCGCTGTCGGTTGCGGCTACGTCGTACGTAATATTGTTCACATTTGTGGTGACGCCGAGCGCCCGAATTCTACTTTTTGCGTTGTAGAAAAGCGTATCAATATTTTTTGTATCCCTCGGTTGAGGAAATATCGTCCACGTCTCCCCACCGTCAATCGAATATCGGAGGCCACTTCCTTCCGGGAGAGAGCTGCCATCGACATCCTTTGAGTGAGCAGTTGCAACCCAGACCTCGTTATTGTGAACCGCGATAGCTGAAACATCTTCCTGGCCGAACTCCGGGGTGTTGTAGTAGTTCCTCCAGGTTGTGCCATTGTCGGTAGAGCGACTCAATCCTTTGCCTGTGCCCAGCCAAATAGTCGAACCTGAAACAACGATATCAGTGACGCTGTTGCTAATCGGCAAATTCGCATTCGCGGTGGATTGCGCAGCATCCAATTTGTACGACTGAACAGTTGACAATTGGGCTTCGACACTATCGAAAGTCGATGCTGCCACTATTAGTAAGGGGAGTGCCCTGCAAAGCAGAGAGTTCATCTAATGTGTATTCGTTTCGAAATTGTTGGCGACTTTTCGCCTGCACGATCGGTAGCCTGGAATATGAAATCGCGGTACGTATTTCCTTGAGCAGAACTTGTTAAAGGGATTGTCGTAGTAAAAATCCCGTCTCCTGCAGAACTGTCTCCACTCCTGAGGTTGAAAGGGGGTTGAGGAGTACCACCGCCATCGTCATACATTGGATAGATGGCAACTACACTCGAGTCCGGACGTTGTGACGTAAACGTAACACCAGCAATATCTCCGAGCCCTTCCTGATCAAAGACTGTAACGGAAACTTTTATGAATGTTGTGTCTGTCCCTGTCGGAACTGTGACGGTGTCTGGCATGACAGGATTCGAAAGGACTGGGCCGTGATTGAAAGCATTCCTGACGTAGAACGTCTTCGTGATTGCGTTGCTTAACGCTTGTGCGAGGTCTTTTGCCTGGAGTCGAAGCATGTAATTACCGACACTCTTCTTCACGAAAAGAAGCCGGGTTGTGAAACGTCCGTCGTTTGCCGCGGAATCTCCACTTGTGACATTGAATGGGGGTCGAGCGACGTTCCCTCCATCATCGTAGAGGGAGAAACTCAAGTAAATTGATCCATCTGGCAGTTTCAATGTTCCGGTCACTGACACAATATCACCTCTCCCTTGCGAGTCAGACACCATGACGACGATTTTAACTATGGTTGAATCTTGTCCCGTAGGTATAATGGCGCTGTCTGGCAGCGTCAATGAACTGAGAATGGGAGGATCGTTTGCGGTGTTTTTGAGAGCGACCTGCTGGTATACGATATTGCTTTTTTGATTTGATCTGTCTGTTGCCTGAAGCTGCAGTGAGTAATTTCCGATCTGTTTTTTTGTAGTGGTCAACCGGATCTTCGCGGAATAAAGGCCATCATTCGCAACGAGATCGGGGTATATCCCGGCATCAGAAAGTGCACTTGTCGAGAGAGTTCTTCCTTCGGGATCGGATAAGAGCGCACTCGTTGCTAGAATATCCTCCATTCCATCTTGATCGGTTACAATAGCCAACACAACGATGGTCGTATCAACCGGATCATCCGGATCGAAGTGTTGAGATATCTTATTCACTTCGATTATGCCGGGGCTGATTCCAGCCGGGGTTACAACCGGCGGAGTGGAAGCTTCAATGATGCCTTTGTCGGGAATCGCACAACCGGCTAAGGCGGACAACAAGATGATGGGGAGCAAGCGTTGCATAGTCGCATTCACAAAAAAACCGAGGACTGCCTCAGCCGCTCGGTTGGTGTACGCAGTCTCTTTTATTGATCAAGAATCCGGAACTTCAGTACAATAATAGAGTAACAATCGATTCAATAAGAGATCGCGTATGTTATAATATTTCCTCGAAAAACTTACAAAATAAATGATTCAAAGTCAACGCACAGTTCAGAGAGGGATTGTGAAAGGGGTTGGAATAAAGGAGAGAAGGAGGATGCCAAAAGTCGCCCATCCGATGTTTTTTCTCGAACTATCCAGCGGCGTCTCATCCAGCACAGGGGGATGATCAAGTTTGATAACGAAAAAGAGGATGAGGGCCCAAAATAGCCATCCCGTCCATCCGAGCGAAATCGAAGGATAAGCAAAAGGGAGCAATCCCAGAAGACCGATGACCAGGATGATTACAAATGCACTTCGAGCAATCACCTTGTGGTTTGTGCCAAACATCGTATACGCCAAATGTCCCCCATCCAGTTGACCGACCGGGAGCAAGTTCATGGCTGTGACGAACAAACCAAACCAACCCGCGCATAGAAAGGGATAATGGTACATTTCTGTCATCGGCGGAACAAATTGATTTGTTGGATTGGTGAAGACGACAGAAAGTATTTGATATAGTAATGAGTTGCCGAACGTGAGGCTGATGCCCCCCGGTGCTGGATGCTGTGAGAAGTATTCAGGATGAATTGAAAGAATGAATTCTTTTCCGGGCAGGGACAAAAATCCGAAAGATAAGATCAACAGGGTTGCCAGAAATCCTGCGATTGGGCCTGCGACGCCGATATCGAACATGATCTTTTTTGAGGGTATCGCGGATTTTGTCTTAATGAGGGCGCCAAGCGTACCAAAATTCATGATACCCGGGAGATTTGGGAAGGGGATAAAGTACGGCAGTGTTGCGTCTACCTTATGGTATCGCGCTGCATAATAATGTCCGAATTCATGAAAAGTGAGGATGAAAAGAATTGCGAGTGAATAAGGAATTCCGGCGGAGAAGTTGTTGAGGTCAAATGCGTCGCGATTAAGCCACTGGACACCCGCGACCGTGATGGTAAAAAAAGTGATTATGAATAGGCCTAGATGAATAGCAATTCTTTTCGGCTTCACGGAATCATAAGTAGTTGGAATTAAATACCAATGCAAATTAGTGAATTCCTCAGCTAAAAGAAATAAAAAAAAAGCTTTGAGGGAGCGCAATGGGATCCACTGCGCTTTCAAAGCCTTACTATTTCGCTCTTCGATTTACTATCGCCAGCTCTTGAGGGAGACTGTTCCGCCAGTAAGATGTATGTCCTGGTGTTATCGTGTTACATTACTGGTTTGGGCCCATGGGAAAGATTTCCTGCATCGGTTGCATAAGAAATTGACGGTCTAGGACCAGGGGGAAGTCCTATCTCGCCGGATGCGATGAATGTCTGGGGTTTTGGACCAGGAGGGAGTCCGATCTCGCCGGACGCAATGAATGTCTCAGGTCTTGGACCTGGGGGAAGTCCGATCTCGCCGGACGCAATGAATGTCTCGGGTCTTGGACCCGGGGGAAGTCCGATCTCGCCCGACGCGATAGAGTAATTCCGATGGAGTTGCCCATCGGCAGATTTCCCATCGATTCTTATTAGAGATGTCACTGATTCAGCGTGGGAAATCGCGAAATTTGTAGCCGCTACTAATACGGTCGTGATGATGACTGAGCGGACTTTTTTGATGTTGGGGGAGGTCTTCATACGATTTTACCCTTAAATTATAGTTTGATGAGAAATTGGACTAGCAATTACAGATTCAATTTCGCTTGAGAGAATGGTCTATCTGTCTCGAATTCTAGAAGCTCGTTGTTCAATCATTTCAGTACCCGATATCGGTAACTGGTTATCACAAAAATCATGTTCTTGGAAAATGAAACAAGGATGAGGCGAGAGGTCTCGGTGCGCGATGAGAAGTCCCGCGAGCGGCGGATCCGTGGTGACCATCCAAATCGTAATGCATTGAGTTGGGAAAGAGCAGTTGATATGTGAGTCGTTGCGAAGGACTCTTGCATGTTTCTTGTCGGGTCGACAACTTAATAGTGATGCATATCACTTTTATATTCGTAAAAATATATCAAATTTCGCTAATTCTGTCAATACAAAAATGAAAAACCTGGAAAATGTTAGCAAATTCGACAAATGGGGCTTCACTTATTCAAAAATAATTGTTTTCCTTGACAAGAAAGCAAAAAGTCTCTACCTTCCAGTATAAACTATAAATGAAAAAAGGCACAAAAATACTGATTTGGTGGAGCGGCATCTTGGTTAGTATAGCCGCAGTGGTACTTGGTGAAAACCAACAAATGTTTGGAGGAGCAGGGCTTTCGGTGCTTGCTCTTCAACTCCTAATCGCGTTAATCTCTGTTTTTCTGGTTTTGCATGAGCCGAACAGGAAGAACAAATTTCTGTTTTTGAATTTTACCGTCTTCTTTCTTCTGTCAACATTGGCGTTCTTGGCTGGCATCCTCGAACCCCTTTTAGTTTCAGCTGATAAGTATCTTCCTTTTGTGATTGCTCAGTATAACAAGGGGGCTTATTACGCGGTGATGGCTTTTGCAGTTGTCTATTTGGTTCTAGATTCGTTGTTCAGAGATTTCAAAATTCTCCAGAAATACGTTGCAACTTCTGTCATAGTAGGAGTCTTCTTTGTTTCATACTTCTTCAACTTCATGGCTGATCCAAAGTACGGTTATGCAACGGCAGACATCCAAGATTTTAGGGCTGTGAATCGAGTCAGTGTTGCATTATTGAAGACGAATGGAAAAGAACCCACACCTGAACAGATAGCAGTAAGCCTGACGCTTCCCGCGTGGCAAGAAAACCGTGCTGTAGGCAAGTTATTCCCGGAAAATAATCTTCAACGAATAAAAGAACTTTGTGCTTACCTGCCTGGCGATAACTACAATGTTCTTTTGTACAAACCCATCAATCTCTATATTATCAAGATGAATGTTTTAGCCTGCTTCTTTATCATCTTGTTTTTTGGCTACCAATACAGGAAGGACCCTCCGCAAGGGGCGTACATAGATAAGATTATGTTTTTGCTGCTCCTTTATTCTTCAATGGAAATTTTTCATGCTTGGAGCTACATCCACGCAATCGAATGGGAACAGCTCTTGCAGATATTTGTTATTGGCCAATATATTACTATATTTATCCTGTTATTGATGGCGGTCTTTTTTGGCCTTCGTTTACGCTTCGTTACTTCGGTTGCTGGAGAGTTTTATGAAAATGAACTGGTTCATAGCGCTCAACATATTACTCGTTGGCGTGATTGGCTTGATAATATTGTTTTACATTATTTTTTTAACCCGAAAGCGATTAGGGGAATATTTTTTTCACAGCGAACCAAAGAATAAGCCCGGAGTCTTCCTAACGAAAGTATTGAAAATTTTGAGAATACGATAGGGGCTTGAAATTATGAAAAATAACAACGCAACCGAAATGACAATGACTGCTCATTACCCAATTATCGGTAAAAGCAAAGCTGTCGACAACGTTCGCAAGCTTATAGCAAAATTCGCTCGGACGCGGAATGATATCGTCATCATCGGGGAAGATGGTGTGGGAAAGGGCGCGATCGCAAAGAATATCCATTACCAGAATTCAAACGGCGAAACCGATTTGCCATTCGTCTCTGTTAATCTCTCGGTGATTGATGATAAGGAAATGGAGGCTGTCCTCTTTGGGTTCGAGAGGGGTGCTGAGCGATTGCCCTATACTTCGAAAAGAGGGATTTTTGAGATCGCGAATGGCGGCACGGTTTTGATTGAAGAGCTCGAAGAAGCATCGTTCCGTAATCAAATGAAGATAATGACGCTTCTCAATGAGCGGACTACTCGTCGAATCGGCGGGACAAAATCCGCACCGGTCGATATTCGCCTCGTCATTACGTTGAAAGATGAGCTGAAGAATCTATTTGAACGACGTAAAATAATTCCGGAATTATACGAAAAGCTTGTCGAATTTGAAGTAATTTCCATTCCCCCATTGCGCGAACGCGCTGAGGATATTCCGCTTCTTGTGAAATATTTTGTCGGTGAGATTAGTAGAGAACTTGGGTTGGGTGACATCGTTATTGATATTAATGCAATTGACGTTTTGGTCCGTCAGACATGGCGAGAGAATATAAGAGAACTCAAAGCGGTTGTCGACAAATCCGTCCTCTTTTCCCAGGGCGGACGTTTCACTTTGCCGCCTGAATTAGTCGATGAGAAGACGGAAGTCGTTAAGATGATTAACAATATTGTCGCGGGGCAAGAGTTTATCCTCGATCGCTCGCTGGACATGATCGAACGAGGAATCATCGAACGAGCACTCGATAGATTCGGTTTGAATCAGTCCAAGGCAGCTCAATTTCTTGGAATGACGGAGCAGACACTCCGCTACAAACTTCGCCGGCTCGGCATCGCGAGTTCTCACCAAAGGGTCTAGAAATTTCTGCGTCATGAAACACAAAATCCCATCATGGAAGGATGGGATTTTGTGTTTTTGCAGGGATTTTCAGAATTCTATTAGAAAACCCAGCCCGAAATAATTTTCTTTTGCGCCGAAGTATTGGCCGTGGATACTGAATCCTGAAAAGTAAGACGCAAATAAATTGAGACCCCGCCCGCTCCATTCCCCGAATTTTATACCGAGTTGGACATTTTGCCTGTACGCGACTTCTGAGATCTTCATCACTGTGGTTTGATATCCCGCATAGAAATTCGTGCTCTTGTACGCCTTCGAATACCATTCTAGCCCTGCATAAGCCATGAATGGGGCTACGGTGACCGGGTCAACATGAAAAAGATATGTTGCCCCGATATATGCTCTCAATGCGTCGTTCAATAGCGAGGGCTCACATGCAAAAACAACGTCAATGAATTCGCGGCTGTACACAATCGGGTATCTCGAGTCTTTCCATTCTCCTTTCGTGTTGTCATAATGTCCGTCAACGAAATGTGCACTGACGTGACTGATCCGGAGGCGAGAAGACATCAAGCCAAACGCTGTTGAGGATCTATAGTTGAAATTGACCCCAAAAAAATAGTCCGAGGCATCAACGGGAAAGTGGAAATTCCTTTCACCTCGCATCAAGGTGTACGTAAAAAAGTCCGCGCCCAGGCTTAAACTAAAACTGTCTTTGACTACGTTGTACTGGAGTAGATCAATTGAATTACCTATGTCAAGGCGCAATTGATTCTTTCCGAGTTGAGACAGTAGACCTACACGCGGCTCATAGGTGTTTGCCAAAAGTGGCCGGAATAATAATCCATGCGGAACAAGTGCTATTCGACTATTTGGTTGGGTGCCCTCCTCAGACAATGCGTTGTTAGTGCTGCCAAGCGCAAGGAAGAGAAGACAGGTCAGAATTCTTATGGTGATCATTTGCTCAATATCCAGATTGGGTTCGTGTAGCAAAATCCGTTTCTCACAAGTCCGCTGGCGTTCTTTGTGCGCCCTTCCAATCGAACGTAGGAGGTCATTCGGAGAGTATTTATATCGAGCCCAATCTTTAGATCAATCGAATATAGACCTGCGATATGCCTCTCGCCGAAAACAATTTCATTCTCAGATCCGACGCGTCCGAAAATAATTCTCACCATCTCAAATGATCCATACTCCCGCGATGTTATCCCTTCCACGTGCAATTGAAGCCTCACACCAGAGGTATTGCCTCCAATCTTGGTAGCATCACCGTGCTCGTTGAGAATTTCAAAGATCAACAGTGGGCCATTTGTCACCACACTGCGACCATCTCGGAGCGAAGTCAATAGGTAATTTTCATCTAAGGATTCGCTTTGGACCGCTGTGCGCATCGCGCCGAATAACTGGAAATCTTTCTCGCGGATAGTGAAAAATGGTATGCCTAGCTGCTTGAACCTGTTGAAGTTTCCATGTGCGTCATTGCCAGCGGCAATGAAAATCCTTTTCCCGCTCAAAAGCAATTTTGTCCAGCATTCCAATCCGGATGAAAAAGACTGACCTGCTTCCCCATTCAAGATCTGAATTCCGGCCAGTCCGTCTGCGCTCATATCGTCGAGATTCCACTCGCCACGCTTAATGAATAATCTTTGGAAGAAGGGAGCCGGTTCCGTTGGATGTCCCGCATATGCTACGACGTAATCGTCTTTTTTAGATAGAACATCCACTATGGAATGCTCCGCGTTCGTCCGAAACCACTTTTCCGCACTGTCACCTGAGCCCGCGAAGAATTTTCTTGTTCCCCATAGTAAAAGATGAATGTTGCGCTGCGCACGGTTAAAGCAGGAAACTTCCTCACCACGGATGATAACAAAATCCTGCACACGGGAATTAATATTGTCAACTTCTTCTTGGAGTGCCTTCCATTTTGGAATTTCAGGATCGTTGGTCAAATAGTCGTCGATTTTGTCGTCGAGATCGTAAGAATGGTCCGTGACGCAGAAAAAAGAAAGTCCCATTGCTTTGCACATCCTGGCGGACGCTTCCAAGGGTGCACCAAATTCAACCTGATCATCCGTGTAGGACGAATGCGTGTGTGTATCCCCCTGGAACCAGCCGGAAATGGAGGGCAATGGATCCGGAGAACGATAAATGCGCAGGCTCTTTTTCGATGAAGTTCGATAGTTGTCGTTCTTACAAGAGCGGTGCTTTCCGGCTACTGAGTAATCGAAGAAAACGTCAACATCAATAAATCCAAACACATTTTTGGTGCTGTCAGGGAGAGGAAGAGGAACGATCTTCCACCAGAGAGGATCCTCGATACGCCGAGCGGGTGGGATGCAATTATCCACGGCAAAGAGGAGTTTTCCTTGGTATGAGATTTCAAGTCTGACGCTATTGAGTTCGACCGGGTAAAGGTCCGCATCTTTTACCAGAATCAGAATAGGTAATGCTGCATCAGGTTCCAGACGATGAGGAATATCGGCGAGAATCTCAGGCTCGGATTTTTTCAGCAAGCTGAAAAAATACTTGAACCGATAATGGGTCTCTGCATACAACAGCGGAAATAGAACTACCGGCAGAATGTTCATTAGAGAGATTGATCGTTGTCAATTAATTCGGTTGAGGAACTTACGGACCGTCTCTCGCAACATTGAATTGTCGAACTCGTTCCTCGCGAAGCCGGTGTAGTTTTTTGATTGATTCAACGCTTCACGCAAGTCAAAATTCTCCTGCCGTTGCACGAAGAACAATTTCTTCCGTTCAAGTTCGCCCGCAAGATATTCTTGTTCCGTTTGACCCGGTGTCGGTATCAATACGGCTTTGCACCCCAACGCGGCAATATCCATGATAGTGCTGTATCCAGGCCGGGAAATAATGAGATCGGATGTGAGCAATGCAATGTTCAGCGCTCTGGAGTCGAGCGATGAGACGACAGAAATCGATTCCGATAATTTTATGCGCTGACTTTTTTCCGGAATTCCACGGACAATCAAAGTATTCAATTTAACATTTTTCAATTGTTCCATCACAATGTTTTCCAACGCCGTCCGTTGAGGCTCAGGTCCGGATAAGACCAAGAGCATGTCGAACTCTTTCTTCATGTCAGGGAGTATCTTAAATCGCGTTAGCGGTCCGATGAATGATGCGTTCCGCGGAATCGGATCTCCGTGAGAAAGCTTCCCCGACAGGTTCTCTTCGCCACGATAGTCCGGTATCCAGCATTCACTATATCGTTCAATCGTGAACTTATTCAATCTGTAGACAAGTTGTGACGCCCATTCGAACTGTCGCGGCATAATGATGCGGACTTGATGAGTAATATACGCGCACGGAATCTTACGCGAAAATAGACCGAAGCGATTGTCAGAAATGACCGCATCAAATTGCAACTCCCGTATCAATTGCCGAAGTGATCTATGTTCTTGGTATGTCACAAAAACAATTCTTGGAATTTGCCGAATCATTTCCGCAGCAATGCCATCGCCGCTTGGGTACTTAATCGCATAACCGGGAAGACGAATAAAATCTAGAGACGGAAATTCCCGCTTCAGTAAATCGTAAGGCCTTCCATCAGCAGCAATAGCGACATTAGCATCCTGGGCCAATAATTCCCTAATCATGGGAATGCACCGGGTTGCGTGGCCAAGTCCCCAGTCAAGAGGAGCAACTAAGATTTTCTTTTTACGATTCACAATGTTTAGTATTTTCTCCCTTTCCAGACAACACTTCCGCCCAGGAAAACGGCAAAGGGGAGGAGGACGACATAGATTGCATAGTAGAGTTCGAAGATCAAAAAATATTTCAACTGCATAGTCTGCCCAGTCCTGTTCAGGGGTACGAACAGCAAAACAAAATCACCGGCGAATGTAAGTGTGAGGCCCAGAAGCAAGAGTGAAGGACTGATCGCAAAGAATAAGAACGATAACAAGAAAAAGTGCATGCTGAAGGCAATGACCATGAGAATCATTCCGCTGAAAGGCATGTCTTTCCCGCCGACCCCCCATCGTCGTTTCTGACGAAACAACTCCAGAATTGTGGAACACGCGTTGCTGAAAACAAGAGTCTCCTTCTCCAAAGGATAGCGATATCCCCATCTCCCGCTTTGTGTGATTGCTTTGAAGAGGGCGAAATCTTCTGTGACACTAAATTGTATTCCTCTGTAGCCACCAATTTCATCGTACGCCTTTCTTCGAAAAGAAAAGTTATTTCCAATACAACTTAGAGGATTGTTGAGAGCCATCGCAGCGGATGCGAGGGCAAGGATATACGCCCAATCGAGGGATTGCATACCGGCAAACCAATTCGACGGACGTAAGAGTGTTAGTCCTGCAACAACACCTGTGTCGTCAGAATAATTCTGCACCGTTGCACGAACCCACGACTGCGGAACCACACAATCGGCATCAGTCATAAGAATAATTTCACCAGTGGAGATGTCGATACCCTGGGCGATCGCATTTGCTTTGCCGCGGAGGCGATCGGTACCCTGCTGTGCCGTGAGAGTTTTAATTATTGGGTACTCAAGCACGCAATCACGGACGATGGCGACCGTCGAATCAGTCGAATTGTCATCGACAACGATGATTTCCAGTTTTGCTTTCGGATATTCGAGGTGCGCAAGCGATTCCAGACATGCTCGAATGTTCTTTTCTTCATTCCTCGCAGCCGTAACAATAGACACCGTCGGCTCAAAATGCTGGCTTTTCTTGTAGCGAGACTTCGAGACGCCGTAAATGAGGAGCCAGCATTGACCTATGTACAACAGAGTAATGGCGATGAAAAGTGATGAGGCAAGCGTCATGAAATTGAATCGAAAGTAAAGCCGTAACCTCGTATTCTTTCTATGCTTTGTGTGAGAACTGCAGCAATTCGAGTTTTTGTCAGTTCGTTATCGTGAAATACTAGTATTGAGCCACCCGATAATTTCGTGATTGCCGTCGCGACTACTTTTTCGTCCGACCAGTTGCTGCGAAAATCTCCACAGAGGGTCGTCCACATAATCAATCGGTAGTTCAACGTCCTCGCGGCGGAAATTGTATTCCAAGAAAAAAAGCCAAAAGGTGGACGAAAAAGTTTCATGGCGCGCGGTGTGGCCTTCGTAATTTCTTCTTCGGCTTGTAATATCTCTCGAATTGTCTCTTTCATCGAAAATGCGATCCTCCTTGTATGGTTGAAGGCATGGATACCAATGCTGTGTCCTTCCGCTGCTATGTCACCCACCAACGAGGGAAAGTGTGCAGCGGCGGCGCCGCTCAGGAAAAATGTCGCCTTCACATTTTGCGTCTTCAGGACTCTCAACACCTCTGGAGTTGCAGTTGGATGAGGGCCGTCGTCGAATGTGAGGAATATGTTCGGCGAATTTATCCTCCATTCGAGCCAAGGGAAAAGAAACTGATGAACGCGGCCTGTATGCGAGATCACAAAGATCCCCGTTTTAAGCGTGTTGGGATATTTCTCTCTCCATCGTTCTCCCTTTCCATTCAAAGTTGCCGAAAAAACTTCCGAACACGGCAATCAATATGACGGGAAAGTGGAGTAATTCAGAGAAGAAAAAGTATTTCATCCTGACCAAATCACCCGTCAATCTCTCAAATCTCGCAATAATCCAATAGTCGATGATGAACTTGATTGCCAGCATTATCACTGGGATCGGCAAGAGGGAGAAATACAACAGGGAGACAGGTGTAAACAAAAACAAAAGTAGATAGAAGAAGAACGACGCGACAAGAAAAATAACTGTCGAAGGTCGATAGTTCGTCGTCTGACCGGCCCAACGCATCCTTTGCTGGAGAAGTTCTCCCCAATTCGAGAGTGCCGTTGTCAGCACGTGCGTTTCCGGCTCGTATGCAAAACGCATTTGCCAGTGAGTTGAAGAAACAATTTTCTGAGCAAGGAGTGAGTCGCTACCGGAATTTATCCGTGCGATCGAAGAATATCCGCCGACTTCGGTGAAGGCGGCGCGGCGAAACGCCATATTGCTTCCATTGCAATTGTTGACGGCGTTCATCCCAATCGCGCCGGCCCCGCATGCTGTCTGGGAAAAAAAATCGATGGATTGGAATTCGTAGAGAAGCCGAGGAATGCTTTGATCTTCTAGGAATAGGGCGACCCCCGAAACGACCCCCACTCCTTCATCAAAATGTTTCACCATGGACGACAGCCACTTTGGTGAGACGACACAGTCAGCATCTGTAGTGAAGACGAGATCGCTCGCGCTTATGCGAATGCCCTCGCTGAGCGCGTAAATTTTCGGGGAGACATCGGTTGGCCTTTCAAGCAAACGCAAAAGGTGAACATTCGCATTCTCTTTCGACAGTTGCTCAACACTGGTTGCGGTTTGGTCTGTCGATTGGTCGTCGACGACGACAATTGTGTATTTTTCACGAGGATAATCTTGCTGAAGAAGAGAACGGACGCATTGTTCAATGTGACGTTCTTCATTACGGGCGGCCACGATGACTGCGACTGTGTGTAGGTGAATGTTGTTTCCGGGAGACAACCGCGACAGCCCTTTGATGAAAAAAAGAATTTGACGGATATAGATCGCGCCGACGGCAATAATAATGAGAGATAGGATGGACAAAAATGTATTCACGATGCCAGCTTCTCTTTTGCGGATTTGACTCTAAATATAAGTATTGAGCCGATAAGGCTCGGGAAGAATATGTTTACAAAAAAAACACAGAGCGAGGCGTTGAACGCAGATGCCGCCGAAATCCCAGCGTGTGAGTAGAAAAATACCGCCGTGCTCTCGCGAATGCCCAGATCTCCGAACGAAATTGGAAGAATTGCGGATTTAATAAACAGAATATTCGCGGTGCTCAGTGCGGAAATACCAAACGTCACAGGTTCGAACGCCAAGACAAAAAAATAGTACTGCAATACAATAACCCCATAAAATATGCACGTCAACAGCAGGAGCATCCGTGCTTGGCTACGGTGAAAAATATCTTTCACAAAAAGAAACGCGGACACAGCTCTGTACTTCCGAAGTTTGTGGAGCACTGCGCGCAGAACTTTCTTAAAGAGATCGGGATAAAGCACGACGACGAGGAAGGAGAAAACGACAGCGACGACGAGCGCAGTGAGAAGTGGCGTCCAGTACTGAGGAAGGTACAGGACAAAATAGAGCCATGCTCCGATTGAGCCGGCGATGATTGTTATGGCGAGCACGTACATTTTGTCTATAATGCTCATAGCCAAGACTTGGATCGCCTGCAACGACGAAAGAGCCATTAATCGTCCGCCATGCTCGCCAACCTGGCCGGGTGTGAAAAAACCTGCGGAGTATCCGATTAAGAGGGAAGAGAAGATCTCTTTATCGGTGGTGTCCGGGCCTATCAAGGTGACCAGGAATCGCCAGCGGAGAAATTGCATCCCCACGTTCGCGACAACGAGCATCGCGCCTACCGTCAAAAAGAAAATGTCGGCATGTGCAATAGAGCGCAGCAGTGCGTTCACATCGATGTAGAGAATGAGCCCGGTGAGCAGCGAGACACCGACAACGACTTTCAATACAACTGCGAGTCTGGGATGTACCCGAACGCCGCGTATTTTATTTAATGTTCTTCTTACGATTTTACTTCCTTCCAACTAAACGATCCGAAGAAGCCGAGTGGTCCGATTACAAGATTGTAAAGAACGGATGCAATTTCCAAGGGAGCCAGCCATCGTAGTAATCGTTTGTTCCCAAAGATTGTCGTCCCTTTGTAGAACAGAACGCCATCAATCGTGAGTTTTCCAGCAAGCGCGAGAATCCCGATCAATGGATAGACTATTAACATCAAGAGTGCGAGCCCACTGTAAACATGAATTAGGCCGAAAATGAATTTCATTCGAGCAGGATAATATTTCGCGGCAGAAAAATGGCGCTTTCGCTGATTGACGAACGCGCGCACGGAAAGAGGAGGTTTGGTTTCGACATAACTCTTTGTTGAGAGCATGTACCGAATGTTCCAGCGTGTTTTCTTCTGCACGAGTTGGATGAAAAGATCATCATCGCCGCTTATGGAGTGCTTTATCTTCTCGAAGCCCCCGACTTCGCTGAAAACGCTTTTGCGGTATGCAAGATTTCTCCCCGTGCAGAGGTACGATGCGCGAAGTCCGGTTGCGGCTGCCGCGCCGATGGAGTTTTTGATCTCCAGATATCGAAGAAAGGAATCACCCCATCGAGCAATCATTGTCCCAGGAAAATATTGTTCCATCGGTGAGTAGCCTGCGACGACGCCGACATCCGGGGTAAATTCTCTCGCCAGACACGAAAGCCAATCTTGCGAGGCGACGCAATCGGCATCCGTGAAGGCCAGAAAATCGAAGCGGCTCTGCCGTATTCCTTCATTGAGGGCGTTCTTTTTCGGCGGAAGATCGGATGAGATGTTTTCTATTCTCACGAGTCTCACAGAGGGGTGCGCCAATTGGTAATTGGTGACTATCGCGGCGGTTCCATCCGTTGAACGATCGTCAACTACGATCATTTCAAAGCGTTCGGCAGGGTAATTCTGACGAATAATCGATTGAAGGCATTTGCCAATATTTGATTCCTCGTTTCGAGCTGCTATAACCACCGATATGGGCGGCTGCACGTCGGACGATTCCTTCTGCTGGACCGCCAAAGAGGTCAATCCTCTAACGGCAAGAAGATGTATGACACAGTAGCAAACGAAAATGGAAGTCAGGAGGAAAAATAGAACAATCTCGATGTTCATATACTAAGAAAATACACAAATCAGCCTTTCAATGCAATTGTCGGTTAGAACTCGGCGGAGTCTTGCTTCTGCCAGTCATTTAAAGTATATTTTGCAAATTTTGAAAAGACCGGAATGGATCATCTCGTCATTGGGATCGCTGGTGGAACGGGTTCAGGAAAGACTACGGTAACTCAGAAAATTCTTGAACGCCTTCGCGTCCACGATAATGTCGTCGTTATTCAGCATGATTCATATTACAAGGATATTACCGCATATTCCGGATTGACGCCGGACAAGATCAACTTCGACCATCCCGATTCGCTGGAGACATCGTTGTTGGTCCGAGACATAAAAGAATTAAAGAGGGATGTATCGGTCGAACAGCCTATATACAATTTTACCACACACTCACGATTGAAGGATACTCGCCGCCTTGCATCGAACGACATTATTATCATAGAGGGCATTCTAATTTTTGTCGAAAAGGAATTGCGCGACTTGATGGACATCAAAATTTTCGTCGATACCGACGCTGATGAACGACTGCTCCGGCGCATTCGCCGAGACATCCTTGAGCGCGGACGATCTATCGAATCTGTAATGAATCAGTACGTTGCTACGGTGAAGCCAATGCATCTTGAGTTTGTTGAGCCAAGTAAACATTGGGCTGATATCATCGTTCCCCGCGGCGGTGACAACCTCGTTGCCATTGATATGGTCGCTGTCAAGATCGAAACAATGCTTCGTAATAAACATAATCTATCATAATAAACTTTCCCGGAGGAGAATCTTATGTCGAACGATACAGCCAAACCTTCGATGCCGACGCAGTGGAAGTGGGTGCTTATCGGAGTCGTTGCAGGAATCGTGATCATCGGTGCGTCATTTTTGATCGTTGTTCCGACGTTTCATAGTACAGCGATTCAGGCACTTGTGGTGCTGGTTGGATTTGTCGTGACTGGAGCCGTGGTTGGATATTTTTCGCCGGGAGTGACGATTCGGGAGGCGTTCTTTGCCGGCCTTGTATTGATGTTCATCTTTGCGATCGTCTTTGGTGCGACATCAGCGGGTCTCGGTCAGAGCAAGCAGATGATCTTTCTTCTGCTCGTCTTCAGTGGACTTCTTGCCCAGGCGGGCGCATGGATGGGGGAGAAGTTGCAAGGAACCCTGGAAGACAAGGATGAGCCCACAAAAAAAGACGCCGGGTTCCAATGGAAATGGGTTCTCGCCGGCCTCGCGCTCGGTTTGGCGCTCAATATTTTCTTTGTATTTCTCCTTGCGCCACTCTTCAACATTAATTTGAATCTTGTTCATGTTGCATTCTCATTCAGCTTTGTTCTTACCGGATTCATTGTCGGATATAAGTCCCCCGGCGTGACCATAAAAGAGCCGGCGCTGGCGGGCGGGATCGCCGTCATCGTCGAATGGCTGTTCGTACAATATGGGATCAGTCTGCGCGTGCCGGCAGGCTACATTGCGTTTGGAGTGGTCGAAGGATTTTTGCTGACGCTCTTTGGCGCATGGCTGGGCGAACGTTATCAGTTGGCGAAGAGAACGAAGGAGACTGAAGTTAAATAGTGCGGTTGCAAGATTGCAAGATTACAGGATTGCAAGATTACAAAATTGCAGGATTGAGACTTCTGATAAACTATTTCTCGATTGTCACTCTGGGATTTCCCAGAGATTTTTCAGAAGTCTCAGTATGTAGCAATTGAGTGAAAAAATTGGCGAGGATTTCTTTTCAGGAGACACCACAGATGGCACGGAAAAAAGTCTTTCTGCTTGTGGGGACACACAAGGGCGCATTTATTTTTTCGAGCGATGAAAATCGCAAGAAATGGAAATTGACGGGTCCGTTGTTGAAGGGAGCTGATGTTAATGAAATCATCCTTGATGCTCGATCGGAACCGACACTTTACGCTTGTGTGAACTCGTATTGGTGGGGGTCAAATGTCCATGTCAGCAAAGATTTCGGTAAGACGTGGAAACAGTCAGAGCCTGGGGTTCGATTCGAGGAAAAATCAGGGAAGAGCATTGCACGTGTCTGGCACATAGCCCCGGGGTCAGCAAGTGAACCGAACGTGCTGTACTTAGGTGTAGATCCCGGTGCGTTGTTCAGATCCGCTGACGCCGGAAAATCCTGGAAAGAAATTGAGATGTCGAAGGCCAGTAGTATTCCCCACCCAGGGCCATAAGTGTTCCCCAGGGTAGGGCCAAAAGTGTTCCTCAGTCCGGGGCCATAAGTATTCCCCAGA
>JAGVPT010000076.1 GCA_020052095.1 Bacteroidota bacterium
GAGGATGACTTATAGACGTTTTGTGTTTAACTAAGATGTTGAGCAACGACAGTCGAATAATCTTCACAGAAACAGGGGGTTCTCGACCACGTCTCTAGGATTATTTGCAACCACCCCTGGCCCTTCCGCCAGAAAACGGTCGAAGACTCCCTACGGGTCTATCGACCCATCGGGTCGTAGACGACTCGTTGAGCGGACAGGCCGGGCATTCCCCTCCTCAATGAGGAGGGGACCAAGGGGTGGTGCTGAACGAGAAGATGGAGCCCACCTACGAGATATTCTATGTTTCAAGTAGAGTGAGACACTTCTATCGCTCATCCTACTTTCTTGCTTCTCTTACCTCCACTAATTACATTGCTCCACCTTAATGCCATCTATCACAATCAAACTTTCCGGAGTGTCTATGAGTACCCACGTACGCTTCCTGCTCGTTGTCCTTTTTTTGACCGGCGCATGTATTTCAATCAATGCACAATCCGGCTCGAAATCGAAAACGAAATCCGAAACGCAAATCTCAGAAGTCTCGACGCCGGACGAGTTGATGTTGAAAGCGATGAAGGCACGCGGCATCGGACCTGCGATTATGGGAGGACGTGTTTCGACCATCGCGATGGATCCTGAGGATATTTTCACATTCTATGTAGGATTGGGAACTGGGGGAGTGATGAAAACATCGGATAACGGAGCAACCTTCGAAGCAATTTTTGAAAAGGAAGCTGTGGCGGCAGTCGGTGCAATCGCGGTCGCGCCGTCGAACTCAAAGCACGTGTGGGTCGGAACCGGCGAGGCAAACGATCGGAACAGTTCAAGCTGGGGAAACGGAGTCTATCATTCGACAGATTCCGGAAGCACATGGACGAATACCGGATTGAAGGAGACGAAAACGATCGCACGAATCGTTGTGCATCCGCGGGACACGAATGTCGTCTATGTCGCCGCGATGGGCGATCTTTGGAATCTCAATGCCGAACGTGGGCTCTACAAGACCACCGATGGGGGAAAAACGTGGAAAGCAATACTGACGGCTCCAAAAGGATTCGAAACAAAGGTAGGCTGCGGCGATGTTGTCGTCGATCCGGCACATCCGGACACGATATATGCGGCGTTGTATGCACGGCGGCGGACGCCCTGGTCGTTCGATTCCGGGGCTTCGTGCACCGACGGCAAAGATGTCGGCGGCATTTTCAAGAGTACGGACGGCGGCGCGACATGGAAAAAACTTCAGAATGGACTCCCGGCAATGACCGGGAGAATCGGTCTCGATATTTTTGCCAAGGATACGAGATCCTTGTTTGCCGTCGTGCAGAGCGATGAGGGAGGAACGAGTTCGATTGGCGATGTCCACAGCAAAAGTGGCGGCGTTTTTCGCTCGGACGATTGCGGTGAAACATGGACCCGGATGAGCAACCTGAATCCGCGGCCCTTCTATTTCAGCCAGATCCGCGTCGATCCCACAAATGGCAGGCGCGTGTATGTCTTAGGATTCATGTTGCATGTCTCGGATGACAGCGGTAAAACATTTCAGGAAGATCTTTTTAAAAACATACACCCGGATTGCCACGCACTCGCGATTGATCCGCGCAATCCAAAAAGGATTATCCTCGGAACCGACGGGGGAGTGTACCAGAGCTTCAACGGAGGGAAATCGTGGGATTTTCTCAACAAGTTTTCTGCGGGAGAATTCTATCGCATCGCTCTCGATATGAGCACGCCGTACCGAATTGCGGGTGGTCTCCAGGATAATCTCAATTGGGTCGGACCAAGCATGACTTCTTCGAAGGAAGGAATTCTGAATTCCGACTGGACGAATATTGGCGGAGGCGACGGATTCTATTGTGTCTTTGATCCTCTCGATTCCACTATTGTCTACGCAGAATCCCAGGAAGGCTACGTGCATCGCTACAATTTCAAGACAGGTGAGGTGAAAGGTTTGCGCCCTGAGCCGGCGGAAGGACAAATGGCATTTCGCTTTCACTGGAATTCGCCTCTCATAGGAAGTTTTCACCACAAAGGAACGATGTACCTTTGCGGAAACAGAGTCTTTAAATTCACGGACCGAGGTGAACGCTGGAAGGCAATTAGTCCCGATTTGTCCGCACAAGATCGGAAAAAGATTCTGACCGTTGGAAGCGGCGCGGAAAATTACGGCGTCGTGTATGCGCTTGCTGAATCTCCGTTGCAAGAAAATCTTCTGTGGGCAGGAACCGACGATGGGAAAATCTGGATAACAACTGACGAAGGCGAACATTGGACCGACCTCACCGAGAATCTTCCAAAAGCCGCCAAAGGTCAGTGGCTTACGAGAATTGAAGCGAGCCATTTCGATGCGAACGCCGCGTTTCTCGTTGTTGATGCACACCGTTCCGGTAATTACGCGCCGTTGGTGTTCAGCACGGCGGACGCAGGAAAATCGTGGACGAATATCGCGGGCAACCTGCCTTCCGACGGGCCGGTGAAAGTCGTTCGGGAAGATGCGAAGAATCCCAACCTACTTTTTGCCGGCACAGAATTCGGCTTATTTGTCTCTGCAGACAGAGGAAAAAAGTGGGTGAAGTTTGGCGAGCTTCCGACAGTCGCCGTCGATGACATTGCCATTCAACCTCGCGAACGTGACCTTGTCGTAGCAACGCACGGCCGGAGTCTATTTATCGTCGACGATATTCGACCGCTCGAGGAATTGACGGCGGAAGTCGAGTCGAAGGATGTGCACCTCTTCTCGATTCGTCCCGCGTACGGCTTCTACCCAAATGAGGGATGGGTCGAATCTTCGGGAAGCAGCGTTTATCGCGGAGCGAATCCACCGTTTGGTGCGATGATCGACTTCTTTATAAAAGAATATAAGGGCGAACCAGTGAAAATATCGATAGCGAACGCCGCGGGTCGGACTGTTGCAAAACTCAGTGCGCCTGGAACGCCCGGCCTCGGCCGGGTCGTGTGGGATTTGAAACCTACGAAAGACTTACTCAACGATTACGGTGGCGAAGGGCAGAAATTTTTCATGTCAGGCGACTACACTGTTACGCTCAACTTCGGCAAAACCAAGGAGTCGCAAACGCTTCACGTTGAAATTGCTGAAGGAATTGAGACGAGATAGAAAAAAGGCGACGAAGCGTCGCCTTTATTTTGCTGCAACCTCGGCCTCGCTTACCGCACATCAAAACATAAAATTCTTTACTTCAAGCGATGCCGGATTTCCGATCAGAACGAATTGCAGATTTCCGATATATTTCTTGCACACCTTTTGAATCTCATCGGGCGTTACCCGCTTCACGTTCTGAACAAACTTGTCGGCTTCTTGATATCCCACCCCGGCAAGTTCATACCGCGCAAGCGTCATTGCTTGCGACTGATTGGCCTCGTTCCTTAGATAGTAGCTCGTGATAAATACGTTCAGCTTATCTCCCAGCTTCTTCTTGGAAATTTGCTCATCTATCAATCGCCGCAACTCCGCTATTATCACTTTGATTGTCGTGTCCGGGTTTACTGCTGTCACGTACACAAAGCCAAAGTTGGAAAAGAGTCCCCCTGTTCCTCCACCCGGCGCGTATGATAATCCTCTCTTGGTTCGCACCTCTTCAAATAAGTTGTCTCTCAACACGGAGCCTGCAATAAGCATGGGATAGCTTTCCTCGGACGCGAAAGCTGGAGTGGGGAAGTATCCCATAATGTAGTTGGTTGGTAATTCACGCTGCACGATTTTGATCGAAGGCTCCTGGTGACGAATTACAGGCGGTAGCACTGCTTCGTACGTTCCTTGAGGTATCGCGCCGAATGCCTGCTGCACCATTTTCTCCAGTTCGGTTCTTGTCGTGTTGCCGACGACTACCAACAGCATGTGCGAAGTCATCAAACGATTCTTCAGATGGTTTTTCAAGTCGGCTGCAGTGAACGCAGATACGGTGTTCTCGTTTCCATTCGCATCTACTTCGTATGGATGATTACGATAAAAGGAATGACTGATAAGGTCGTTTAAATATTGGTCAGGATTGTCTCTTGATTGTTTGATGCGAGAGAGCATTTTTTGTCTCTCCAGTTCGACGTCTTGAGTATCAAACAGGGGGGAGAGAAGCATGTCGACAAAAATCTCCCAGGACTTTCCAAAATGCTGCTTCACACACATGAGATTAAGGCTGGAGTAATCAAGAGTAGCGCTTGCGTCGATCTGCGTGTTCATCGACTCAAGCGCACTGTTCAGTTTTTCTTTGGGGAAATGCACTGTCGCTTTCGCTGCTACTGTCAGCGCTAAGTCTTCAATTCCTGCTTGCTGGCGAGTCAAGACAGTGGAGCCGCCGCGGAAGTACACGCCGGCTGCAACAATGTCGGTTGCCGTGTTTTGTTTGAAAATTACTTCCAGGCCGTTCACCGTAAACGACTCTGCTTCAGAAGCACATACACGCTTGCTCGACAAAGCGACAAGGATTGTCATGATGATAAGAAAACGGATTTTCATAAGTTCACTCCTTTTTTGAAAAGACATCGAAATCATAATCCAATTTGTTTGCGCTGTTCCGTTGAAGCAAGCACTCCCATAATGTGCGGCTTACCGATGACGTACGTAGTGAGATACCTCTTGATGTCCTTCCTCGATACCTTGTGCAGATTGTCGATATAATCCAGATAATAGTCCAAGCCTGCAACCGCCCACCAATAACCCGCTGTGTGCACGAATTGAGATGCTCGTTCTCTCCCATATTGTTCGTTGATGGCGAGAATATTCTTAGCGTTCTCGAGCTGCTCATCTGTAAAATAATCATCCGCAGTCATTTTCGTCAACTCATCGAATATAGCTTTCGTGCAGGCGTCGTAATTCTTGGCAGAAGTCTGAGCAAAGAGGTTGACGGGACCGTTATGGTTCAACGTTTGGTATTGAAGGCTGACAGCGTACGCGAGGCCGCTTTCGACGAGCGCCTTGTGAAATTTTGACGTCTGCTGGGCAACGATGAACGAAAGAACGTCGGCGGCATACGTCGCTTGCGGATCCTTACTGACGCTAGGACCGTGCCACTTGATTGAGATGGTTACTGCGTTCACCGGTTTCTCGACAACTACCGTTTCCGTTTTTTGAATCGGGGGATGTTCCGGGGTCTTGAACGTTTTGAACGGATCGGGTCCCTTTTGCCACTTGGAGAAATATTTTTCTGCTAGGGTAAATCCTTCCTCAGGCGTAATGTCGCCGGCAAGCATTAGCGCAGAATTGTTAGGGATATAAAACCTGTTTTGTATCGTCTGCATTTTTTCTGTAGTAGCGGTAAGGATTACTTGACGGTCGCCGATAACATTCTTATAGCTGTAATACTTCCACCACACTTTCTGGTCGACCGCCCTGTTCAGGATGAAGAAGGGACTCGATTCTGCACGGTCGTATTCTCCCGTCACCACGGGTCGCTCCTTCACAAGTTCCTCTTGTGAAAAGAGCGGTCCGGTAATTGCATCAAACATGAAATTCATAGCGGGCACTAAGCTGTCTTTCGGAACAGTAAAAAAATAGTTAACGCGTTCATCGGCTGTTGTTCCGTTCCACACAGCGCCAAGTTCTCTCAGCCGCTCGAGATACCGTTCCTGATTCGGGATTGTTTTATTGGCTTTGAAGAACATATGCTCATAAAGATGAGACAAGCCGTCGTACTCCGGCGATTCGGTGTATGCGCCGTTCTTTACATTAATCTCGACAGTAACAAGAGGAACTGCGTGGTTCTGGACAACGATAACGTCGAGACCGTTCTTCAACGTAGTGCTGAAGATTTGGTACTTCTGAGCGTGCAGGCTTCCCGAGACGGCGAGAGAGAGCACTACAGCTAGACAAAAGGCACGTTTGATCATTGCAACCTCCTATGGTTCTTGTGAGAGATAAATCCTGAGAATTTGATGCGAAGCTTACGCAAAGGACCACATCATAGTTTCATTGCTGGACGGTCGGAAGGAAGATAGATTTAACAATAGAAAAACGCAAGGTTGAAATCAGGATGAAAATCGGATGAAAATCGGTTCTTTACTTCGCCTCTTTTCCAAAGATCATATACAGCACGCTGCCGACCACGCCGAATCCGAACGCAGTCAAAAGATTTACATTGGGCGAGACTTCCCACAAGTACGCGCCGGCAAATGCTGCAACAGAAACGATCACGTCGCGAACGAGGTAATAGAGACCGAACATCCCAGCTTTTTTGTCTTCGGGAGCAAGGTCGAGAATCAACGCCTTCCGTGTTGGCTCGCCGAATTCTTTCAATCCACGGATGATGAAAGCGATGATAAGAAGAATGTACGAGTTAGAAAAGAGGAGAACGAGAGGAAATGCTGCAAAGATCCAGAATGTAACGACGATGAATGGTTTGCGCGTGCCCCTGTCCGCAAAATATGCCGTCGGAATATAAATCAGTGCTGCCGTCGCCATTTCTATCGCCGTCAATATTCCGAACTGCACGGCAGAGACTCCCACAATTTTCATGCTCCACACGACAACGAACGCGTACGGTATCTGTTCGCAAAAGCGAATAAGGATGTCGGAGAGTAGTAGATTCTTCAATCGAGCCGGCATTACTGCCCAAAGCCGTAGAGGATTTCCTTCCGCCCTCGTTTTCTGATTGCCCGCCTCGATGAGCGCCTGCTGAACCACGAGCGAAACGAGGGCGAGACCTATCGCGCAACCGAACGCAAGACGGACGCCATCCTTTTCCCCAAACCAGACAATAAAAGTTCCCCCGACGACCGGGCCGAGCGCCATCGGAATGCGACGCACAAGCGAGTGCATCGAGACTCCCATGGTTCGCTTTGTGACTGGCAGGCTCTTCGAGACCAGATCCATCGTTGCGGGGAGTGAAATTGCCGACCACGACAAAAAGAACAACGAACCCACGATCACCGCTTGCCAAAAAGGAAACAAAACAACAATCGCATAACCGAGAATTGAAAGAAGATTGAAAAGGAAGAGTGCCCGCTTATAGCCAAGGTGATCGCTTACGTAGCCTCCGACGTATGCATAGATGGCACCGAGGAGGTTGTTCGCGCCATTCAAATATCCGATCGACAATATACCGCCGCCGAGTGCCAGAAGGTAAATCGGCACGAAGCGCTCCGCCATTCGTTCACCCATGCCGACGAGAATCACCATCACAAGAAGTGCGAAGGTGTTTTTCTTCAAACCCAAAAACTCAAATATTTTTGTTCTCATCGATGAATGAGCCGGGTATTGAAAGCGATGTTTTTTTCTTCAAAGGCGTACGAATATGCGTTAAAAATGTAAATCAATTTGGAATGCTTTGCAAGAAAAGAATTACACAGCGGATGCTTCCTGATTCAAGCTATCCGATTGCTTGCAGCAATCGGATAGCTTTAGCGGAGTGATGCCATGACTTTTTTAATCTAAAGAATTCCTCGATGCTTGCATCGGGGTCATAAAGTACGATCGGATTTTTTATTCAACCAAGATACCTCGACGCTTGCGTCGAGGA
>JAGVPT010000019.1 GCA_020052095.1 Bacteroidota bacterium
TACGAATTGTCAATATTGGTGTAACCTTTTCCCCACGGCGATTACATTTTCCAAATCGTGCATCGGAAATAATTACTTTTGACACAGTCTCGATCCCTTCGGGACTGATCCCGACAGAAAACGTCGGGACAGGCTGGAAAATACGGCGTGCTTTTCGCCGCCCGAAAATGAAATCACCAAGACATCATACAACACCGGCACGCGCAACAATCTACCAGTATGAAGTCACACGTTGCCGCAGCTCCCAAAGGGAGCCCTTCGGGATTAGCTCCGGTCCGATAGACCACTCGTCGAGAAAATATTCTTCGTCGGCATATCACAGTTCATTGACATCCTTGCCTCCGTCGAAGACTCCTCGACGAGTCGTCTACGATTCGTAGAATCGTAGATAGACGACTCGTTGAGCGGGGCTTGTTGTATGGTCTACGACCCTGCGGGTCGGTAGACCCGTAGGGCTGATGCGCTATCCTCAATCATCAAATTACAAAATTGAGAGATTGGTAACTTGAATATTCCCTGTGGCCTGCTTGCCGAATGTTCAGCCCGCCTTCCGCAAGCGTGCGGCGGACAGGCAGGCAAGCCTAATGCAGGAAGAAATAACCGGAAGTCTTTGTGTTGGCTAATTGTAAATTCGATTGACAATTAGCAAGGGATCGTCTATATTGCTATGTGATTCCCCGAAACGCAGAAAAAACGCTTATTTCTCTGGCACACGGCTACCCTGTAGTGGCGGTAACCGGTCCGCGACAATCGGGCAAGTCAACTTTGGTAAAGCATGCATTCAACAATAAGCGTTACGTAACATTAGAAGATATTGAGGTTCGTGAATATGCTCAGAACGATCCGAAAGGTTTTCTTGCCCAGTTTCCGCAGGGAGCGGTACTCGATGAAGTGCAGCGCGTTCCAACCCTCTTCTCTTATCTTCAAACCATTGTAGATGTAAACCGGAAGCCGGGACAATTCATCCTGACAGGATCACAACAGTTCGGATTGTATCAGCAAATTACACAATCCCTGGCAGGAAGAGTTGCATCGGTGGTTTTGCTTCCCTTTGCTTTTAGTGAATTGAAGGAGGCGAAACAGGATCTGCAAACGGTCGAGCTGTCACTCATCACAGGATTCTATCCTCCTATTTACGACCGGTCGTTGGATGCCTCGGTCTGGTATGCCAATTACGTACGCACGTACGTCGAACGCGACGTGCGTCAGATGATCCAGGTTCGCGACCTCTCGACCTTTCAGCGTTTTGTAAGAATGTGCGCCGCCCGTACGGGGCAGTTGCTCAACCTTTCGGCGCTGGCGAACGATTGCGGCATCACACACAACACGGCAAAGGCATGGATATCGACCATGGAAGCGGGTTTTATACTCTATCTTCTGAAGCCGCATTTCCAGAACTTTAACAAGCGGCTCGTCAAAACACCGAAACTATATTTTGTCGATTCCGGTCTTGCAGCATGGCTCCTTGGAATACAGAAACCGGAACAGCTTTTGGTCCATCCGGCACGGGGAGCGTTGTTTGAGACGTTCGTTGTTGGAGAGCTTCTGAAGTGCCGGTTCAATGCCGGACTCGAGCCGAATATCTACTTCTGGCGGGATCGGACCGGGAACGAAATTGACATTGTTATAGACAACGGTACCACGTTGATCCCGGTTGAAGTAAAGTCCGCAAAAACCGTCGCACCAGATTTCTTTTCCGGATTTAAAAAGTGGGAACGCATCGCCGGAAAGTCAGAACACAAGGGGTGGCTGATTTACGGAGGGGAATCTTTTCAGAACCGTACCGACTGCGTTGTGCTTCCGTGGAGGCGCGTTTCTGAAGCGCTGGATTAACAGGTAATGGCTGGTGATTAGAAGCCATCTCAACAATGACAAGACACTCGCCCTTCTGCCGAAAGGCATGGTTTCTCCAGACGCTCCCGAGTTTCTCGGTCGAAGACTCGACTCGTTGAGGAGAAGAACCTCTGCGCTCAATTTGAGAAGAAAAACAAGATTCTTCGTCTCCCGACGAAAAACGTCGGGATCCTCAGAATGACACGACTCAGTAATTTTTCAGAAATCTCAATATTATTAACTGCTATGAAAATAGATTACTATTATTTTCATCTGGGGTGGTGAACTCCGGATTCATGACCGCTGATGTTACGCAAACCAAGAGTTCGAGGTATTGAATATCAATAGAATACTCCTGAGAGCAACTTGTGTTGATTGAGCAATGTTAGGTACGAACCTCGAAATCGTCGGTCTTGCGCGGGGGAGAGTTTTTCTTACCCTGTACGGGTGCGTTTTGATTTTGGCCCAAAGCGATATGTAATCATCGATTACACGAATATTGAAGGGCCGAAATCAAGGCACGTGCGGCAGCGTGTCTCAAGGCGCGTTACGATTTCGAAAGGGTTTCTTTTGGTTCTTTTCTTTGCCCTTCAATGAAAAGAACTCATTCTCAAGCGCTCTTCTGTTCAAAAACAATATCTGTGTAACGTCAGTTAATGAATCTCCTCGACGCAAGCGTCGAGGTATCTTGGTTGAATAAAAAATCCGATCGTACTTTATGACCCCGATGCAAGCATCGAGGAATTCTTTAGA
>JAGVPT010000077.1 GCA_020052095.1 Bacteroidota bacterium
ATTCAGCTTTACCGTTATCGATTTTTCTTTTTCTTTTTTCAAGGATGTCCTGATGCCATTCGGGAGACTCAATTTCGGGTTCTTCATCCATAAGCGAATCCCAAAGGGACTCCATGGCTTGAAGACGTTCTATTGTACTCATTTTCTTTATTTCAATTGTATTCATTTTGTCTCCTTTCTTTAAAGCTAACGCTTGAGCTCACTGGTTTTTACGTAGTGTAGCGAAGTAAAAATCCAGTGCAGCGATTTGTTAGCCCTTCTTTTCACTTTGGTATTTTTTGAAGTTTTCTGCCTGTTCAAATATCTCTTTGTACACTTCATCCCTGTCCACTGGCGGGTAGCCA
This sequence comes from Bacteroidota bacterium, assembly GCA_020052095.1. Classification (GTDB taxonomy): domain Bacteria; phylum Bacteroidota; class Ignavibacteria; order UBA10030; family UBA8401; genus JAGVPT01. Next base: position 345 of record JAGVPT010000077.1, read on the forward strand.
TGCTCGGCAAGTAGAATGATCAGGTCGGCTTTCAGCTCAGCCTTGATGTCATTTCGGCGACTCCAATCCGTATATTTAGCCTTATCATCCACCACTTCCTTGACTTTCTTTGACAGCGGAATCAGTTTCTCATCCGGGTATTCAAAATCATATTTGTGCGCCAACGATTTCAAGATGTCATAAAATGCCTTCTCCTCGAAATCGATCCCAAGATCGGCGAATGATTCTTTTTCCTTCTTGAGTGCCTGATAAAGATCGATAATCTCATCCGTGAAATCTTCGAGAACATTGCTCACCAGTACATCTTGTTCTTTCCGTTCGTTGTATTTGTCCACCAACGCCTTGAACATCTTGGAAAAGTCGGCAGCCTTAACCTTGTTGACCTTTCTGAAATCCTCTATTGCCCGTTTAAGAAGCTGTTGCAGGAGTCTGATTTTGGTATTCGGCATCTTGATCTTTTCAAGTTTCGCCAGATACTCCTCATCAAAAAGATCGACTTCCTTGGCTCCGTCTTTTCCGAGCTTGAAGATTTCTTCGACGCCATCGCTCTGCAATGCCTCTTTGATCATCTCCTGGACTCGGGCATTCATCTGTGCCAAATCAGGTGCATCGCCCTTGGTCAATTTGAAGACGATCGACCGCACTGCCATGTAGAAGTGGATATGGTCGCGCTCGCTTTGCGTGAAAGCGTCGCTCCCACAACAGATGTCGTAAGCGGCTTTCAGGCGCTTGGCAAGCGCCATAAACCGCTTTTCAATCTTGTCGGTCATTTGCACATACTCAGCGGCCATATTGAGGCAATGGAGCTGTTCCAGCGGCTTGCCGGATAAATATGGGCGCATATCGAATCGGTGAAACAAGCGTGCCAGAAGATCAAGATGGTCCTTTACCACAACAATCGACTGCTGAATTTCTTCGATGTTCGTGCTGTCAGCCTTTGAATACTGAGCCAGCGCAAGGTTCATCTGTTTCTTGATACCGATATAGTCAACGACGAGGCCCTTTCCCTTGTTTCCGTATTTGCGATTCACGCGGGAGATGGTCTGGATCAGATTGTGCCGCTGAACAGGCTTGTCTATGTAAAGCGTATCGAGAGACGGAATATCAAAACCCGTCAGCCACATATCCACCACTATGGCGATCTTGAAATTAGATTTCTCGTTCTTGAACTGCCGGTCCAACTCCTTGCGGTATTCCTTGCTGCCGAGTAGATCATAAAGCTCTTTGGGATCATCCTGGCCGCGTGTCATCACCATCTTGATGCGCTCCATCGGCTTTATCTCACGACGGTCTTTGTCCGACAGAATAGCCCCCTCTTCGCAAACTTTTTCTTCCGACCATTCCGGGCGCAGGGCAATGATCTCTTTGTAAAGCTCATACGCAATTGGACGACTGCTGCAAACGAACATGGCCTTGCCTTTGACCGTCGCGCCCTCGCTAACACGCTTTTCATAATGCCCCACAAAATCCTCGGCAACCGCCCTGAGCCGATCTGGATCACCAAGGATTGAATTCATCTGAGCGTTGGCCTTCTTGCTTTCTTCAATGGCGTATTCACTGGCGCCTTCTTCCGCGCATCGCGCGTAATACTCCTCAATCTCCTGAAGTTTGCTGTTGTCTAGTAAAACCTTGGCGGCGCGACCCTCATAGACAATCCGCACTGTTATTTCATCCTTCACGGACTCGGTCATGGTGTAGGCGTCTATCACCTCGCCAAAAACATCGAGTGTGGCGTCAATTGGCGTGCCCGTGAAGCCGACATAGGTGGCGTTGGGCAGTGAATCGTGCAGATACTTGGCGAATCCGTATGTGCGTTGAACACCCTTTTCAGTAACACGCACCTTTTGGTCGAGATTGACCTGACTGCGGTGAGCTTCATCGGATATGCAGATAATATTGGCGCGATCCGTGAGTAGTTTGGTATCTTCGGTGAACTTGTGAACTGTGGTCAGGAATACGCCGCCGCTGTGCCGCCCTTTGAGCAGCTGCCGCAAATGCTCCCGGCTTTCCACACTGATAATCGCTTCATCGCCAATAAATCCCTTGGCATTGATGAATTGCCCCGTCAATTGATCGTCCAGGTCGGTGCGGTCGGTGATCAAGACAATCGTGGGATTGGAAAAATCGAGACTCTTCATCAGCAGCCGAGTCAAAAACAGCATAGTAAAGCTCTTGCCGCAGCCGGTAGCGCCAAAATAGGTTCCGCCCTTGCCATCGCCATCGGGACGGCGATGGGTTTTGATATTATCGTAGAGTTTACGGGCTGCGTAGTATTGCGGATAACGGCAGAAGATCTTCACGTCGTGACTGGATGTGTCGGGGAAATAGACAAAGTTCCTGATAATATCCCGCAGCCGGTTCTGGTTGAATAACCCCGCAACCATGCTGTAAAGAGAATCAATCCCGTCCTTTTCGATCAGTTCGCCACCGTCGGTCTTACGCCACGCATAGAAAAATTCGTAGGTGGCAAAGAAAGAGCCCGCCTTATTGTTCACGCCATCACTGATAACACAGAGGGCGTTGTATTTGAAGAGTTCCGGGATATCCCGACGATAGCGGGTTGTCAGTTGCACATACGAATCGTAAATAGTCGCTTCCTCGCGAATAGCGCTTTTGAATTCAAACACTACCAGCGGCAGACCGTTGATGTACACAATGCAATCCGGTATCCGCTTTTCCGCGCCAACAATTTCCAGTTGGTTGACTGCTTTGAAGATGTTGCATGTTGCGTTGTATTTGGCCGATTCCTCGGCCACCACTGTGGGCACTTCGCCAGGTTTGGGGTGACGTTGTTCTGCGATGCCTCGATAGTCAATCAACTCCACATACAGGTCTTTTCGGCTACGATCTTCGCGTTTCAGCAAAAAGCCGTCTGAGACCATCTTCATAATGGTCTTGTTTGATTCGTAAAGGTCAGCCGAAGAGAAGGCATCCAGCCTGCGGAAAATGTGGTCTATTTCCCCCTCGGTAATGCCATCGGCGGCATAGCGACGCGAAAGATACTCGCGCAGATCCTCCCTGAGCAGAACATCACCAGTCGCCCGCTCAAGTGTGCCGCCCTGCACATGTGGGAAACCTTCTTTGCCCAGAAGCTCAAGAATAGCCAGTTCGAGTTTTTCTTCGGTGAATTTAATCATTTGTCACTTCCCAATGCCCACCTAATTTGGGACCCGTTCTTTTAATAATTCCCGCTTTTTTCAGTTTAGAAAGGTAATTTTCAATTGTTCTTGGAGTTTTACCTGATTCTTCGGCAATTTGTTCTGCCGTCCATTCCGGATGTTTAACAATAATTTCAAATGCCTTTGCCATTTCCTTTCCGAAATCATTCCGAATTCGCTCCGAAATCATTCCGAATTTATCACCCTGTCCTTCCGAAAGAATCGGTTTTTGGCCGGCAAACAAAGTTACCGCTACACCACCATTCATCTCTTTTATTTCCGGTACTGGTAAACCGGCTTCCTTACATGAATTGATTATTTTCAATGTACCGCGTCCCCAGGTATCAATATATCCCCCTAAAAAACAGGCATTTGCGATAATCGGATTCCGTGGGCGGGAACTGTGCTCCCTTTTCAAATCTTCAAGGGTCAGGCCGCAGGGAAGAGTGCCTTCATTCCAGATAGAAAGCCGGTCGTCATACACCCGCATCTGGATAGTCGCACCCATATAGGTACGGTGAACCAGTGCATTCAGCAGCATCTCTCTGACAGCCGCAATCGGGTAAAGGTCTTTCTCTACCCGCTGAAAACCTTCAAATGTAACGGGTCGTGTGAGAAACTTGTAACCCAGCTGTACCTGAACTTCATGGAGCATGTGGACAAGATTGCCCTCCACAATCTCCTGAAACCTCAGGTCTACTGCGTCCGTGCCAAAGCGGCCGATTTTTACCTGTACATTGGGGTAAAAGCGCATGGGGTCTTTGCCGAACAGGACAAGGGCAGCCCGTTTGATTTTTTTACCGACGGTCAGTTTCAGCTTTTCCAGAATCTGGAAGGTGTTTAGCCCTTTTGTTTCAGGCAATCGTCCTTTATCGTTGCTGTCTTCAATGAATTTGGCAATACTTTTTCCGTCGATATCCTTAATCGTCGCGCCCTCTTCAATCATGTCATCCCATGTTTTGCCCGCTTTTTTAATCAGAAACTCATTGAGTTCCACACCGGTAAGTTCCATCTTGGTACTGCCTGAACGGTAATAAAATCTTCCCCGCAGAGAGACCGGTACGGAATAGGGATTCACCTTAATGGATATAAAATATTTACTGCGTTCTTCATGTAACTGTACATCGCAAATAATACCCATGGCATTGCGGATTTTATTGGGAAGGTCTTCCATCAGTTTGGCGTAACCCGGCAGGCCCACAACTTTCCCCTTGTCATCTTTGCCGATGTAGATCGTTCCGCCGATGGCGTTGGCAAACCCACAGACCCATTTGAGGTAGTCGTCGTGCCAGGAGGATTTAAATTCGGTGTTGTGGGATTCAGAGACGCCTGCGGCGAGCGATGAGTTGTTTTTTAATTCATCATTCATAACTCTTTCCTCATCATTATCTTTGCCTCCAGAAGCTCAAGAATAGCGAATTCCAGCTTTTCTTCGGTGAATCTACTCATAGTATTTCCGCTTCCGAGTATTGAAAGCAGGCATGGCACCCTCCAGAACATCAACGATTTTTTTGTTCACCGCCTTATCTTCAATACTTCCCGAGATAGTTGAGAAGACGTAATTTCCCCCCTTGTCAAGCTCTACATAAATAACCTGCTCCGCATCGGAAACGACGGCCAAATTTGGATTGTGGGTGACCATGATAATTTGACGCTTTTCCTTTGCTGTGCGGATAAATGGTACAAGTATGGTGGCAACGCTGTGGTTATCCAGGTTGTCCTCAGGTTGATCAATGATTAGCGGAATATCGTTATTATCCAAGAGTAAATAGAAAACCAGCAACAACGCACCACGCTCACCCGGAGACAACTGCTCGAGATTTTTATCTCCTTGCTTGAGCTGGTAGTTGTTCTCAAGGAATTCCAAGGAGAATAGATACTCGTAGAACCCTGGCATGTCTTTTACTTGGTCTGCAACTGCTCGGTCTGTATTGCTCTGATTGCTTCTTTTGTCATGCCGCAAAGCATCAACCACCCTATCAAGCAACTCAATAACACTCACCTTTTTGTCAAAATCAACTTCAGCTGACATCTTTATCAACTGTGCTTCGCCTCCATCCTTGGAATGGAAGCTCCCCATTTTATTCTGAAGAATAAAGTCCAGAAAACGGGTGTTGAAATCCGCTTTTTTTACGAGCGCCGCATCAACCTTTATGCTGTAGTCTTTAAGCGTGTCCTGATTGTTTTCGATGATTTTTCCCAGCCGGTTACGAGCGTCTTTATAAACCGCTATCACTTTCTGCTTTTCGTCGAAAATGGCACCAACAATTTTTTGTCGGCTTTCGTATTTAGCACCCAGATCAGCAGGCAAACTTTCGGCCACGTAATCGAGCTCATGTTCATAATACTTCAGCGTATCAAACTTTTCAGAGGAACCAATAATAGCGTCCTTTTCCTTTTGCCAAGTTTCCCTGTCTGACAGATATTGCTGGTACTGCTGTTGCTCGGCATCAAGTTTCGATTTTTCACCCTTCAGTTGTCCTTCTTTTGCCTCAAGCTGTGCTGGCAAAGATTGCTCATCCTCGCTTGATTTCAGCTCGCCTATCTGCTTCTTAGCTTCCGTCAGTCGAGCCTCCTTGTCAAGGATCAAAGCGTCAATCGCCGTAAAGTCGATAGCAATCGAAATCAGTTTATTGATATCGAAATCAAACTCTGCCAGCGCGATTTCTTTTTCGGAAATAAAACGATCGATCTCTGTCTTCTTCTGCTGAACCTCCGACTTGGCATTTTTTAATTTTTGCAGATCTTCAAACACACTTTTCTTGTCGCCTTCAGCAGCCTTGAAGGCCGCTTGAAGCTTCTGAATATTCTCCTTCAGCTCATTTATTTTCTTATTAACCGCTTCATTTTTAGTTTTCTTTTCAGGGTCTTCGTTAGGATCGGAAACGGATGGCGGCTCGACCAAGGCAGATAGCTCTTCTCGTTTCTTCGCGAGCTTATTTTCAATCTCCGCCTTATATGCAGGCGTTGCTTTATGCTCCAAGCCAATGATGCTCTTATTTATATTTCGAACATCATCCTTAAGTAATTCAAGCTGTTGATTGACAGAAGAAGTCGTCCTGTCAATCAGTTCAGTAAAAGACTTGGCCCCCAGCTTCTCCGAGTCTGGAATATGGGAAAAAACCACGCTTTCAATTTCTCGCTGAAATTCTTCGGCTGTCCGAATCTCATTGGTCAGTCGTTCAAACTGCCCCTGAGGAAGATATTTAACATCCAGCTCCGTATTCTCTGGTTGCGCTCCGAGATTCATCAGTGATTGCTTATTGCTTTCCCAGACAAGGATTGCATTGAAGTTCTCAGCCAGCCTGTTTTTCTTAAATTTCCCGGAAGTCAGAAAGGAAAAGTCTTTATCATTCGGCTGATAATTTGAACAGAGAGCCAGCACATCCCCCAGCGCACTCTTACCGCTTCCTTTATTTCCGATAATCGCCACCAGCTCACTATTGAGAGGTATGGAAATATCCTTAAACCATACACCATGTCTCCCGTCGTACTCCTCAACTTGAGTAATCGACAACTCTTTGATATATTTGGTTCGGTGACTTGAAATCCGATCAAACAATGGTGGTTTTTCTCCGATGAAAACGCGTCCATCTTTTTCATTGATGACCTGCTTCAATCCTTCAAAGGTGGGATCTGCTTTAAGCCATGTATAACATTTCCCTATTCTGTCCTTATCCACTGAGTCAGAAAAATCATGAGCGTCGCTACAATCAAGCAACAGATCATTTACCCCCTGCCTTGTTAGTTGTGCTTTGGATTTCAGAAGCGCCTCGGCGGATTCTGCCGAGGTAAAAACAATATCAGCACGATTAATAATTGTCTTCTTTGTTGCGATTGAAGCGTCTGTCCACTTCAGATCAGCCCACTCCGTCTTGCCAACGCCTATTAAATACCTATCTTTGAAACAGTCCTTTTTAAGAGCGGCGAATATTTGATCTTCTTTGACGTTTAAGTTGTTAAAACCTTCCGTCAAATCAGAGCCATAATCAGAGAGTTTATCTACCGGTATAGTCGATTTAATCTTCGCCCCCAATTCCGTGACACTCTCTGGAGTTATCGCTCTTTGCCATGCATCAACACATTTGAGAGTATAGCTCTGTTCTAACGTGTTGAGAAATTGGCTCTGAATAGTTTCAATAGGTAATTCGTTTGAAAAAATAACATGCAGATTGATTCGCTTTAGGTTCCCGAATTCAACTCCGGCGAACTTTTCAATTCTAAACTCAACCACAGGGAACAACGTCAGGTTTTGCAATCTGTTATTGTCATTCTGCTCCGAAATAAGTCGCTGATACCCGTTAAGAAAAAGGTAATCGTTAATTCCAATAACAGAAAAATCATCAGGCAAGTCTTCGAGATCAGAAATATACCTTTCCCAAGTATCAGCATTATCATCACCAAACTTCTGATAAATGGAATAAGGCGTATGAACATGTAAATCCCATTTGCGCCACTCAGCGCCTTTTGGAAATGGGGTTTTCCCGGAAACAAGATTTTCAACGCTGGTGGTATTACTCATCCCATAGCCTCCCTCGACTCTAAATCTTCGCTTTCATTGGCTGAAAGACCCTCCACCACGCTGCGCATCAGGATAGGACAGAGGTTTTGGATTTGGTTTTTCAATTCACTATTCAGGCGTTTGCGAGTTTCCAGCGTGTGATGAATCGCCACAATGCTTTCCTGAACCTCAATCTTGGGGATGGGCATTTTTACGTTGCACATGTCCGCCCAGTCGAACGTTTCCCGCGCACTTCCCCAGGAATGAAAGCGTGCATAACGGTCAAACTCGGCCCGCTTGAACCAGAGGAAAAGATATTCGGGTAAAAGAACGGTGGTGTCCGTGACTCCAAACACACAATACGTACTGGAAACAATGCAGTCATTATCTTCCAATATGGCAATGGAAATCTTGTTTCCATTGCGTGAAGTGACGGTGACATAACCAAATTGGCGAGGATGAATCAGTTTGTAGCTGGCCAGATTCAGTTTGTCTTTGTCGGACTTCGAGGCCATGAACTTCTTTTCTACGCTGATTGCTCTTAGATTATCATTCTTCAAATGTCCGTTCCGCTCATCGGACTGATAAATATAGTCGCCAATGCGTTTGTGCGACTCCTTGTTTTTCAGATCCTCCAAAAATGTGTCACAAATCAGTTGCAGATCGTCGAGGCTCTTTTCGTAGGTTTGCTGGTTCTTCTGCAAAGCCTTGTACAAGGCCACATATTTTCGTTGTTCTTCGATGTCGGGAATAGGAATTTGAATATCGCAAAACCGTTCCCATTCAAGACTTGCACGCACGCTACTATCGCTGATAAACCAGCCGTATCGATCTGACTCCGGTCGCTGAAACCAAATCATCAAGTATTCCGGAAATACTTCCTCTTCATCCTTAACTTTAAAAACAAGGTATGCCGGAGAAATTATTGCTGGTTCATCGTAATTGAACAATGCGACTCGTACAGTTTCGTCACGTCCCACTTGCATAGCACTGTATGCAAACTGACCTTCATGGATGATCTTATATTTCGTCAAATCGGTCTCAGATACATTAGCAACCGACGGCATGAACTGTTTATTGATGTTGATGCCTAAAAGACGAGTAACCGCCAAATCTCTATTCCGCACATCAACCAGTTGGATATAGTCGCCAAGCCTCTTGTAATCAGATTTCATAGCCCAGCCCTTTGAATGCCTTCTTCAGTTCCGACTGGGACTCAGCCTCTTCGACGAGAATGGCCTTAAAGGTCTGCTGGATGCGCTTCATCTCAATGTCAAAATCAATCCCGCTGTCGCGGTCAACAAATTCAATATACTTGCTGGGCACGAGCGAAAAGTCGTTGGCCTTGATTTCGTCCGCAGTGGCGGCGTAACAATATTCGGGAATATTCTTGTATGTCTTGTCGCAATCAACCTGCTGCCAGTTGTGGAGGTTTAATGCAACTTTCCCGATGTCTTCGGGCATGAGGTGGATAAACATCTTTTCATACTCCGAACCCCAACGCCGCAGATCAACAAACAGGATCTCTCCGCTCCGGTCGCGGTAATTCTTGGTGACGCCATTCAATTTCGCAGTGCGTGCCTTTTTGTTCTTGTTGAGTATCCAGAGCGTCACACTGATGTCGGTAGTATAAAACATATTTCGTGGCAGAACGATAATGGCTTCAACCAGATCGTTTTCGATCATCTTGCGCCGGATTTTGTATTCCTCGCCCCCGCCGGACAATGCGCCGTTCGCCAGGATAAACCCCGCCACGCCATTGTCGGACAGCTTGGAAACCATGTGCAAAATCCAACCGTAATTCGCATTGCTGACTGGCGGCACATCGTAACCGGCCCAACGGGCATCGCCGGTCAATTCGTCAGCCGCCCGCCAGTCTTTCAGGTTGAAAGGTGGATTGGCCATGATGTAGTCGGCCTTGAGGTCAGGATGCTGGTCGCGTGAGAACGTGTCAGCGGCAACCTCCCCCAGGTTGCCGGAAATCCCCCGGATTGCCAGATTCATTTTCGCCAATTTATAGGTGGTATTGGTGTATTCCTGCCCGTAGATGGAAATGTTTTTGGTGTTGCCCCGATGGGCTTCGACAAACTTCAAGGACTGAACAAACATCCCGCCCGAGCCGCAGCAGGGGTCGTAGATGATACCCTGATACGGTTCGATCATTTCCGCAATCAGATTGACGATGCTCTTGGGTGTATAGAACTCGCCTTTCCCCTTACCTTCTTTGATCGCGAACTTTCGCAGGAAATACTCATAGATGCGGCCTATGATGTCCTGCTCCTCATCCTTGAGCGTATGGATATTGTTGATGGTGTCGAGCAATGCCGCCAGCTTGCTCACATCGAGATTCAAGCGGGAAAAGTAATTGTCAGGCAAAGCACCCTGCAGGGCCTTGTTGGTTTTCTCCGCTGTGTGCAGGGCGGTATCAATCTTAACGGCTATATCATTCTGCTTGGCATTCTTGACGAGGTAACTCCAGCGAGACTCTTCCGGCAGGAAAAAGACATTCTTCATGGCGTAGAATTCCACCATGTCGATGTATTTCTCTTTCCCTTCGTCAATCAGTTCCCCCCGGCGGTGCTCGAAACGGTCGCTGGCAAATTTGAGAAAGATCAGCGCCAGAACGACATGTTTGTATTCAGAGGGCTCAACGCTTCCTCGTAACTTGTCCGCAGAATCCCATAAGGTTTCCTCGATACTCTTGGCATTCTTCTTAACCGCTTGTATTTTTGCCATAACCAGCCTTTTCAACTTGATTGTAAATCCTCTGTCTCCGCATCGGCATCTTGAGGGCTAACAATTAATATAAGTATTACCTAATTTCCTTCCCGGCAATAAACTTAGCCGGTAAATTGGGGGCAATTGTACCGTGATTTATTGTGAAATTCAACTATTATCGTTGAAACAATACCGAAAATGTGTTTATTATCACAAAACACATAATACTCATAAAATAGTTTTTTTGACAGGAAACATGTCTAAGAAGCGAATGACCTGCCCTGAGCTTGTCGAAGGGAAGGATGCAGGCAACGCCGCAGATGGATTTTTTACGAAGCCATCAACATTTATCATCTGAAAATTAGGAAGAGCTATCCCTATTACGACGCTCTGATTTTCGGAGGGGCATTACCTTAAAAAGTGACCATAATGAAGGCGATGATTTACTATATCTGACTTTATATCTTTTACAGACATTCTTTCGCGGATTATATAACGGTATAATCCTGCCCTGGAGATGTCACCGATAAAGAGGGCGCCAACAAGCCTGGTTCCGTCCGGGGTAAAAACCAATTTACGATAGATATTTGGAGTGGCTGCAATGTGTGTCTCGTAATCGGCGCCCTTCGTATGAACGATACCCATGGACACAAATGGTTCATCAGCCACCTGGGTCGCATTTAAAATGCCAAAGGTTCCTGAATAAACACTTGGCTGGCCAGCCATATTACGTCCAGCACAGTTGCCCATCTCCGCTGCATTGGTCCAAAGCCCGGTTACAATCCTTTCTCCTGTAATCGGATCAAATGTCACGGCCACATCCCCGGCTGCAAAGACATTCTGAATATTGGAGCAGGTGAATTTGTCAACCACCACGCCCTGGTCTAC
>JAGVPT010000235.1 GCA_020052095.1 Bacteroidota bacterium
CGGGCTACGCCCTCCTTAGGTTCAACAAGGAAGATACTTGAATGATCAAAACATACAAGCTTCATCAAAATGCCATATGGCACAAATATAGGGGTCCTTTGGACCGGCTCAAACCGCTCATGCACCTTTCCGATGAGTCATATCTAAAATCTGGGAACTGAGTATCCAACCATGCCCTGCCAAATCCACTTTTCAAGAAACGCTCTCTTTGTCGTGCCTCTGATCTAGATTAGAAATCCTCCAATTTTAAGGTCTCTATTCGATCTTTTAGCTCGTCAAAGATGGCGCGCGAAACGTACGTGATATGGACATCCAGTCGTTTGTTGTGTCCCGCCAGAACCAACACGATGTACGTTCGTTCGAATTCCCACAGCGCATATTTTTTTGCGAAGCCAAGCTGAATACTCTCGATGGTATTCAGATATTGTTCGTCGATTTTATGGAAGCCGCTTCGGGTTGGTTTTCCGTATTTCGCTTCCAGCGTGGTTTGATATTCTTCGAATGAGTCCAAGAAATCAAATCGCGAGATCGCCTTTACCTTCGGAGCCAGTCTCACAATGTACAAGCGGTCGTTATCAAATTGGTACGATAACGTTGCTTTGACTGCCGCTACTGTGCCTGGATATTCGAATCCATTGGTTATCGGTCGAATTTCGTACTCATCTACGTTGTCATTGTCGACCAGATAGTCACGGGTATCCCGCAACGTCATTCCCCAGTGAACATCTTTATATCCGTTAGGATCCAGCAAAGCGCTTTTTGATGCCGAAGTCTTTACTTCCGCCGGGGTCGCTTCTGCTTTTGGAGTTTCTTGAGCTAAGGAGTCTTCGCGCATGCTAATGCTATCTTTTGCGCTCGGTGGTACCTGGGGGATTGTGTCTTTCCGGACTGAAACCGTGTCTGGCGATGCCTCAGAAAGCGAATCCGTACGCAGCAATGCCGGCTGGGCAGCGACCGCAACAGTATCCAATTTTCGAAGAGAGGTATCAGCAACTGCCGATGTGTCTTTTGGCAGTTGTTGTCCGAATGAAAGAGAGCCGAAAAGCGTCCCGAGAAATATTGCAAGTAGTATTCTATTCATTGGAATTAGTATTCGATAGTTGAGATTGTTGGTATCAGCACTTTGCGGAGAGCATGGGCGTTTCCACCGAAGGTCGAAGACTCGACTCGTTGAGCGGATGCGCCTTTCCGAAGGAACCCTTCGGATCGGCGCAGAACCCATCGACCGTCCGTCCTTTTATCGTTTTCGAAATTGGTCTGCACTTTGCGGAGAGGGTGGGACCGACTATGCTCCTTTCGGAGCTTCGTCGGTCAAGATTCTCTTCTTAAGAATCGCTCTACCAGATCCGGTCTTGGAGTATTTTTCCACCTCTCTCGCTTTCTTTTCTGTTCTTACTGCAATGTATGCGATCATCTCAAATGGACGGAAATGCTTCGTGGATTGAACGTACCCACTGTTGTGTTGAGACAGTCTTCGCTGCAGATTGTTCGTGGATCCAATATAGGTGAATTCTTTGGTCAGGCTTTTCAGATCATCGACGAACCATTTTGGTATCACATATTTCATGACATCTGGGCAAATGGAAGCCTGCAAAACGAAGTCCCGACGTTTCCTGGCGGGACGTGGTTTTGCGGAGAGGGTGGGACCGACTATGCTCCTTTCGGAGCTTCGTCGGTCAAGATTCTCTTCTTAAGAATCGCTCTACCAGATCCAGTCTTGAAGTATTTTTCCAACTCTCTCGCTTTCTTTTCTGTTCTTACTGCAATGTATGCGATCATCTCAAATGGACGGTAATGCTTCGTGGATTGAACATACCCACTGTTGTGTTGAGACAGTCTTCGTTGCAGATTGTTCGTGGATCCAATATAGGTGAATTCTTTGGTCAGGCTTTTCAGAACATAGACGAAGCATTTTGGTATCATATATTTCATGACATCTGGGCAAATGGGAGCCTGCAAAACGAAGTCCCGACGTTTCTTGGCGAGACGTAGTTTTGCGGAGAGGGTGGGATTCGAACCCACGGTCCCACGTAAGCGGGACACCGGTTTTCGAGACCGGCTCTTTCAACCACTCAGACACCTCTCCCCAAAAAGTTCTTTACAAATATATTCAATTTTGCCTGAAAAGCAATTTCGGTTATGTTGACTATCGCGCCGTTTTTCGCTAATTTTATTGAAATAATTGCCGTTACAAACTAATCAATAATGTGCTGAGGAACTCTATTTTTTTTTGGCGTTCGAGGGTTGCGAACGCGATGACAATATTATTGGTTAACCATCAATAAATTAAGAAAGGATTCAACGATGTCAGTTTCCGTCGGCGCAAAAGCTCCTCAATTCACTCTTGTCGATACAACAAAGGCTCCCCGTACTCCAATGACAGAATTTGCGGGAAAGAAAATTGTCTTGCTCTTCTATCCGGGGGTTTTCACCGGTGTCTGCGACAAGGAGATGTGCAATTTTCGCGATTCTCTTGCTTCATACAATTCTCTTAATGCCCAAGTTGTTGGCATCAGTGTTGATAGCCCGTGGGCGAACAAGGCCTTTGCCCAGCATTACAATCTGAATTTTCCCCTGCTGTCCGACTTTGATCGGACAGTTGTCAAACAATACGGAATTCTGTTCGAGGGTTTCGGCGGGGTTAAAGGGTATACGGTCGCACAGCGCGCGGTGTTTGTGGTGGACGAAAAAGGGGCAGTGAGCTACGCATGGGTATCGGAAGTCCCTGGTGTAGAACCGCCATACGACGAAGTACGAAAAGCGGTGGCCTAAGGAATAATCATGACTCAACCCAAAATTGGCGATAAAGCGCCCGACTTCTCCCTCATGGGCGATGACGGGAAAGAACACTCCCTCAAAGACTTTAAGGGGAAGAAGATTGTTCTCTTTTTCTATCCGAAAGATGACACCTCCGGTTGTACGAAGGAGGCTTGTTCCTTCCGAGACAATACGCCATTGATCAAAAAGAAGGATGCGGTGGTCCTCGGTGTAAGCGGCGACAGCGTGGAGTCGCACAAGAAATTCGTTTCCAAATATAACCTGAACTTTGCCTTGTTAAGTAACGAAGACAGATCTGTTCTTGACGCTTACGGAGTATGGAAGGAGAAAAGTATGTACGGCCGCACCTTTATGGGTATCGAGCGAACGACTTTTATCATTGATGAGCACGGGAAGATTTCCCACATATTTCCGAAAGTGAAAGTCGACGGGCACACTGAAGAAGTTTTGAACGCGTTGGCATAATATTCCATTCATTCTTAAGGGAGACATCCATGGGAAGTGATTCCAAAAAACTGTTCGTTGAATTTTTGGGTACCTGCATATTCTGCTTCATCGGCGCTGGGGCAATCATTACAAATCAATTCTCCAACGGTGCGGTTGGTTTGGTGGGAATCGCAATTGCGCATGGCGTGATCCTGTCGGTGATGATTTCCGCTTTCGGCGGAATCTCTGGCGGGCATTTTAACCCCGCTGTGACATTTGGGGTGATGGTCTCCCGGAGGATCTCTGTCGTACTCGGATTACAATATATGGCGGCACAGCTTATCGGTGGTGTTCTTGGAGGACTACTCCTTCACGTTGTGTTTCCGCCGGAACTTTGTGCGACAGTTCACCTTGGAACGCCTGCCGTCGCGAGCGGCGTCTCCCTTGGCACGGCAGTGCTGATCGAGGCTATCCTGACGTTTGCATTGGTAACATCTGTTTTCGGCACCGCGATCGATCCTCGCGCCCCGAAAATTGGCGGTTTCGGAATTGGGCTTACGCTTCTGGTTGATATTCTGGTCGGCGGTCCGCTCACTGGCGCATCCGCGAATCCTGCGCGAACGTTTGGCCCGGGATTGGTCGCCGGATTTTGGGAGAATCACTGGGTGTATTGGGTCGGTCCGTTGCTTGGCGGAGGCCTCGCGGGCTTCGTGTATGAATACTTCATCATGGAAAAGAAATGATCTACGTAACGCGCAAAGCTCACTTCAGCGCATCTCATCGGTTATTCAACCCTTCATTCTCCGACGAAAAAAACCTTGCCGTGTACGATAAATGCGCAAATCCGAATGGTCACGGACACAACTACTATCTCGAAGTGACAATTGCGGGTGAGCCCGATCCCGAAACCGGCTACGTTGTTGACCTGAAAAAAGTGAAGCAAATCATCGAGGAATACTTTGTCAGCAAAGTTGACCACAAGCATCTCAACTATGACGTGGAATTCCTCAAAGGAATTATCCCAACGGCAGAGAATATTGCGATAGCGTGCTGGAACCAACTCGCACCTCATATCCGAGACGGCAGGCTCTATTCCGTCCGCTTGTTTGAAACGCAGAACAACTTCGTGGAGTATAAAGGAGAAAAGAATGGCTAAGCCTCCGAAACCGGAGATGCAGGATTTAGTGCGCGAACTGCTCACTCAGCTCGGCGAGAATCCATCTCGGGAGGGCCTATTGAAAACGCCCGCGCGAGTGGCAGAGGCGCTGAAGTTTCTCACGAAGGGGTACGCCGAAGATGCGAAGCAACTCCTCAACGGCGCGGTGTTTAAAGAACCGTACAGCGAGATGGTGATCGTGAAGGATATTGATTTTTTCAGCATGTGCGAGCATCATCTGCTTCCGTTTTACGGTAAAATCCACGTTGCGTACATTCCTAACGGGAAAATTATCGGCTTGAGCAAGATTCCGCGCCTCGTGGAAATGTTCAGCAGACGGCTTCAAGTGCAGGAGCGTTTGACGCAAGAAGTTGCGCAAACAATCTATGACGCGCTCCGTCCGGATGGCGTTGGTGTAGTATGCGAGGCCCGCCACATGTGTATGATGATGAGAGGTGTCGAGAAGCAGAATTCTCTCGCAACGACAAGCGCGATGCTCGGTGTGTTTCGCAATGACATCAAGACACGCTCAGAATTCCTTACACTCATCGCCAATAAGTTTGCCTGAATTCGAATTCATGCCTTCTAAAACAGTTCCAGTTGTATGGGTGACCGGGGCAAGCCGGGGCATCGGTGCTGCCATTGCGCGCGCCTTTGCTGCGATCGGTGCCCATGTTGTGCTGAGCGGAAGAACTGTCACAGATCTTGACCGGAACACTCGAAAAATTAGACAGTTGGGGCAGAAGGCCTCCTTTCTCAAATGCGACGTCACTTCTGAAGCAAGCGTGGCGCGAGCCTACAAGTCGATTGTCAAACAATATCACGTTGTCGATGTTCTCGTGAACAATGCCGGAGTCACGTGCTTTAGGTCTTTTGAAAAAACTGCCGTCCGCGATTTTGATTTTGTTATGGCAACGAATCTCCGGGGGACATTCTTATGTACGAAGTCGGTCCTGCCGGCGATGGTGAAACGGAGGGCAGGCGACATCATCAACGTCGTTTCAGTCGCAGCGACAACAACATTCGAGAATTCCTCGGCGTACGCCGCTGCAAAGGCCGGCATGCTTGCTATGTCGCGTGGATTGCGCTCTGAAGTGCGAAAGAAAGGTGTACGGGTGATGGACATACTCCCTGGAGCTGTGGAGACCGAGATGTGGCACAATGCGGCCCGAAAAAAGTATCACGAAAAGATGATGCAGCCAGAAGACGTGGCTGATGTCGTTGTGTCAGCGTTCCGCCAACCGCACCGGGTTTTGGCTGAAGAAATTGTCATCCGGCCATTGGAAGGAGATCTGGAAGAATGAGTGAATCGCTGAAAGAGTCTGTGGCGATCATCACTGGTGCAAGCAAAGGCATCGGAAAATCGATCGCGGTGTCTCTTGCGACTTCTGGATCGAAGGTCGTTCTTGCGTCGCGCAATCAAAAGGAATTAGACGTTCTTGCGAAAGAAATTCGCGCGCGAGGCGGTACATCCTTCAGCGTTGTAACCGACGTGTCTGATGAAGTCCAGGTACTGAGGCTTGTCAAGAGTACGATCACCGAATTCGGCAGAATTGACGTTCTGGTGAACAATGCGGGATATGCCGTCATTTCCAAAGTAGTCGATGCAAACGTCAAGGATTATGACGGTATGATGAGCGTCAATTTACGTGGACCATTTTTGTGCAGCAAGGCCGTTCTCCCCTCGATGATCCAACAAAAGAGGGGTGCAATAATTAACATCGCGTCATTGGCTGGAAAAAATGCATTCGCGGGTGGTGCAATCTACTCGGCCACGAAGTGGGGTCTTCTCGGATTTTCTCGTTCACTGATGTTAGAGGTCCGTGAGTACAACATCCGTGTTGTTACGATTTGTCCCGGGTCGGTCAATACGACCTTTTCCGACCATTCCAAGGACAGCGAAAAGATCATTCAACCGCAAGATGTTGCAGATGCCGTCCTCTTTGCGTTGACTATGCCGGCGCGAAGCAACGTGAGCGAGATCGACATTCGTCCGACGGTAAACCCAAAGCAATAATACTTTTTGCCTTCATTGTATGGAAATATTTGACATAACGATTATCGGCGGCGGTCCGGTTGGTTTGTTCGCATCATTCTACTCCGGCCATCGTCACATGAAAACAAAAATCATCGATGCCCTGCCCGAGTTAGGCGGTCAACTCATAGCGCTCTATCCCGAAAAATTCATTTACGACGTCGCTGGATTTCCGAAAGTCGTTGCAAAGGAGCTTGCAAAGAATTTGATCGAACAGGGCCTTCAGCATTCTCCCGCGGTTTGCTTAGAGCAGAAGGTGGAATCTCTGTTGCCTGTGGAACATGACGGTCAGAAAATTCTGGAACTCACGACGCAAAAAAAGGAAGTTCATTTTACCAAAACGCTTCTGCTGACTGTCGGCATCGGCGCGTTCGTCCCGCGCCGCCTGGACCTCCCGGATTTCGAACGCTTTGAGAATACCTGCGTCCACTATTTTGTGAGGGAGAAATCAATCTTCAAAGCGAAAGATGTGCTCATTGTCGGAGGTGGCGACAGCGCGGTTGATTGGGCCTTAAACCTTCAAGATACGGCGAAGAGTATCACTCTCATTCATCGGCGAGACGAATTTCGCGCCCATGAAGACAGTGTGGATAAATTGATGTCGTCGCGCGCAAATGTGAAACTCTGGTATGAAGTGGATTCGGTTAGCGGCAATGCCTCAATTGAGAAGGTTGTTATCCGGAACAACAAGACGAACGAATTGGAAACTCTACATGTTGATCAGCTCCTTTTCAATTTGGGCTTCGTTGCCAGCTTGGGACCGTTGCGAGACTGGGGTCTGGAGATTGAAAAAGGGGACATTAAAGTATCAACAAAAATGGAAACGAATATTTCTGGTATTTACGCCGCAGGAGATATCGCCACGTTTCCTGGAAAGTTAAAACTCATCGCTACCGGTTTTGGAGAAGCTGCGATAGCGGTGAACAACATCAAGTCTTATATCGATCCGAAGGCGAGGTTTTTTCCAGGACACAGCAGCGACATCAAGCCCAAAAAATGATTCATGAATACTTCCGTTCAACTCCTTATCACGTACACACTCTCCGATAATCAGCTCCGCAGAATTTCAGAAGTTTCTCCCCGTGTGGACGTTCACTATGCCCCCGATCAGACTTCAGCGAGTAAATTCTTCTCCTCCGCGGAAGTACTGTTCGGCGATATTCCCCAGGAACAGTTCGTCCACATGCCATCGCTCCGGTGGGTGCAGATTTCTACCGTTGGCGCTGATCGGTTTCTCTATCCCGATATGCTTCGGAGCAATGTCGTCTTGTGCTGCTCGAGGGGCATGCACAAGTACCAGATGACGGAGCTGTTGTTCGGGCTGATGATCGGAATCGTTCGAGAGTTATTCTCATATCATGATCTCCAAAAGGATGGAGAGTGGACGGCCACGCTAATCAAAAAATCGGAAGTCATCGCTGGAAAGACGCTCGGAATTGTCGGATTGGGATCGATCGGTTCACAGATGGCAAAAGTAGCGAAGTCATTCGGCATGAACGTCATTGGCGTGAAACAGACAGTCGAGCCGGTTGAGTATGTCGATGAGGTGCTGGCGCCATCGCAGATGGAAAAGCTCTTGAAGAATTCCGATCACGTTGTCAATGTTACCCCGCTGACCCCCGAGACGAGGGGATTGTTTGGCTCGAGGGAGTTTTCGATGATGAAACCAAGCGCAGTGTTTTATAACCTCGGTCGTGCTGCCTCAATCGACGAAAATGCCCTCATGGAAGCCCTTGAAAAGGGAACCATACGAGCGGCAGCCCTTGACGTTTTCGTCGAAGAGCCATTGCCCCAAAATCATCCATTGTGGAAAACTAAGAACATCTTTATCACTCCTCATGCGGGCGGACCAGTCCCGCATTATAATCATCTTCTCACCGAAATTTTTATCGACAACTTGAAACGATTTCTCGCCGGTCAGCCGCTTGCGACTGTCGTCGACAAAGCAAAAAGGTACTAGGCCGCGAAGGCAAAAACAATCGGGATGCAATCGCATCCCGAGGTCAGTGTCCGGTGAATTGATGCATCACGGGCGATGTTCGTTTTCCATTCTCCCTCTGCGTTCGCGAGCCGTGACCTTCATAACTTCTGCGCGAAGAAATTCTCGCCAGACTTTTTGCTGTTCCGGTGTCAGGTTCTTGTTCGCTTCGAACCAACCGTTGAGCTTGTTCATTTTCAGTGATGCCTCGTTTGCGACCACTTCGTTCATTTTTTTCTCGATCGCAGATTTTTCGGGTGTTTCCGACATGACCAAACGGCCAAGTTCGAGTCTGGAAAGGGCCAGCTTTGAGCGCAACTCGATTTCTTTTTTCTGAGTCTCAAATCTAATGTTCTTCATTTGCTCTTTTTGCTCGTCGGAGAGTTTCAGCTTTGCGAAGTTATCGGGTTTGCCCATGCCGGGCATTGGTGCATGCCTTGGCGGATCGGGGGGATTCTCTTGTGCAAGAGTAGTCCCTGCGCTAACGAACGCCGCCATGAGTAGTGCAACAAAGAATTTCCTCATACATCCTCCTAAGGTAAATGTGATGAATCGCGGTACTGCTCATTGAATACTATTCTTGGACACCGTTTGGTTCCTCAGGTTTAACTCCGAATTCCTTGATAAAGAATTGCTATTTCTCTATCTTACGACTGTAAAAGGATACGCATGCACACAAGTTCTCAAAGACTTCTTTTCGCAGCACTCGGTTTTCTTCTTGTCGCCGAGGGCTGCCAGGTTTATAATGCCGGGGCAAATTTTGTCGGCGAGCGGTATGTTAATACCGTCTCGTATTTCAACACGTACTACAACGCCGAGCGTGCGTTTGGGGACGCTGAAAAGGAGGTGCTGGCCGGAAAGAGGGCGCAACAATGGAAGCCCGCGTTGCCTGGCAAGACCAATTCCGTCTCTCAGGGGGCTCGTTTGAAATTCAACACGGCGATCGAAAAGGCGTCGCGTCTTCTTTCGTATTATCCTACATGCAAATGGGTAGACGATGCACTCCTCATGATTGGAAAATCGTATTTTTATTTGGAAGATGACATCAAGGCCGAGCGGAAGTTCCTGGAGTTGTTCGCAAAATATCCGGACAGCGATCTGCGCCTTGAAGCCGAATTGTGGTATGGACGCTCACTGCTGCGGCAAAAAAGATATGATGAAGGTGTCCAGTTGCTCGAAAACCTCTACACCAAAGCGGTGACCGAAAAAGAAAATGAGATAGCTGCACTGGCATCGATCAACGCGGGGAGGCACTTCTTTGGAAGACAGGAGTACGTTCGCGCTGTAAAGTATTTCCAACAGTCGCTTGCAATTTCGTCTGATGATAAGCTGAACGCTGAAACCCAGATGGAGATCGGTTATTGCTATCGTGGGATGAACGATTTGCCGAAAGCCTCTCAAGCGTTTATGGGTGTTGACGAATTCGATCCCGATTACACTACGTCGTTCACTGCAAAACTTGAAAATATAGAAATTATGTCCGAGTCGCATAAATACGACGAGGCACTTAATCGTTTGAATGCGTTTCTCGGTGACGGAAAAAATGCAGAGAATTATTCGAAGATTCATCTCCAGATCGGCAATATCTATCTGGCCCAAAACAGAATTGACGATGCTATTGCGAAGTTCGGCTACCTGGATACCTCGTTCGCACGGACGGAGGAAGCAGCAAAGGCATATTTCGAGCTCGGTAAAATCTATGAAACACTCCAGGGTAATTATTCACTGGCGCGGGCCAACTACGCCAAAGCGAGAATGGAATTTCCCGGTTCCGACATTACTGCGGAAGCGGCACAAAAAGCCGATGCTTTTTCGAAGTATTTTGCCCTTCGCTCAGACCTGAAGAAGTATGACAGTCTTATCGTTGATCTGCGCGGCAGAAAAGGAAAGCGTGACTCTCTCAATTTCAACGCGGTGCAACAAGCCGATACGGCCGCGGCGTTGGGGATATCGAAGGCAAAGTCAACAGAGGCCCCAAGAGAATCACAGAAAAGGCTCCGGGCGAATAGAGATTCCGTTGCACACCTCGACTCACTCAAAGTCGCCAGAGAGAAAAGCCTGGAGATTTCGGAACAAGATAACGTGGATTCGCTTCGCCAGATGATTGTGAAGGCGCACTTTGAGCTTGCGGGCATTTTCTATCTTGAGATCAATGAGCCAGATTCCGCGTTGAGTTGGTTTCAGAAGGTGATCGATGAGGGAGGCAACAGCAATTTGGCGCCGCGGGCGTTGTTCACCATCACGGAAATATACGGGACGTCTAAAGGGAAAGGAAAGAGCTTTCTGGATTCACTCCATAATACGATTATTGCGCGCTTCCCGGAATCCGCTTACGCGCAAGAATCGCGACGCGCATTGGGAATTCCGCTGACATCTATTCAGACGGACCCCGCAGATGAACTGTATGCGAGAGCGGAAACCTATATGGAAGGTGCGAGTCCCGACAGTGCGCTCCGACTTCTTTACAGGCTCGTGAAGGAAAACGCTACATCTTCTTTTTCCGCCAAAGCTCTCTATGCTATCGGATGGCTGTATGAAAACAAATTGGCGAGGCGGGATAGCGCGAGCGTTGTCTATCGTCGCCTGATCGCTGCGTACCCCGAATCGCGATTTGCCGGCGCGGTCCGCCCAAAGGTAGAGGAAGAAGACAATGCGAGGAAGGAGGCTGAACTGAAAGCGAAGGAAGAACTTGAAGCAAAAAAGAAGAAGGATGATGAGCAGAAGAAATCTGAGAAGGAGTCCGGAGAAGCAAAGCCTCAGCCCCCGGTAAACAACGAAAAGCCGTAACATCCGACACCTTAACCCAGGGATGCATGATCCAAGAGCATTGTCGAATTCAATCCGTCGAAGAAATTGCTCCCAATATTTTTGAACTTTCATTTGTCTCCCAGGCAATCAGCGCCCAGGTTCTTCCGGGACAATTCGTAAATATCAGAGTCGAAGACTCGCTCCTTCCTCTCCTTCGACGACCTTTCAGTCTATTCTCCGTCGATGCTCCCGTCGTTTCCATAATATTCAATGCAATAGGAATCGGCACGAAGTTGTTGTCGCAGAAGAAGCCCGGAGGCACTCTCGATATCATCGGTCCTCTCGGCAACGGTGTTTTTCCACTTGATGACGAAGGTTTTGCAACCGCGCTGCTCGTCGCGGGCGGTTTAGGCGTGGCGAGCTTTCCTTTTTTGACTTCTCGACTTTCAGAAACGAGGAACATCCTCACGTTCGTTGGCGCGCGCACAACATCAAACGTGATTCGAATAGGTCTGAAGAATATTCAGATTGCCACTGATGACGGCAGCGAAGGTTTTCACGGCACCGTCGTCGAACTTTTCAAGGCATTCATCAATGAACAGTCGGTCCCCACACCGCGAATCTACTCGTGCGGTCCTATGCCAATGATGCGCGCTGTGGCTCAAATTGCTAAAGAGAAAAATATTCCTTGTTATGTTGCCCTCGAGTGTGAAATGGCGTGCGGCATTGGTCTCTGCCAGGGGTGTCCTGTTGAGAGTACGATGGATGATAAGAAATACAATTTGGTGTGTAAGGACGGTCCTGTATTTGAGGCACGAAAAGTGAATTTCTAAATTATGAATGAATCGTTTTCACTGAGAGCGGTGCCGTTCCGCAACCGCGTATTTGTCGCTTCAGGCACGTTTGGCTATGGGGATGAAGTGGCAGAGCTGGTCGATCTCGATGAGCTTGGCGGCATTTTGACAAAATCTTTGTCACTGAAACCGCGGGATGGTAATCCTCCGCCACGAATTACCGAAACGGCGAGTGGAATGTTGAACTCTATCGGACTTGCCAATATCGGGGTTCATAAATTCATCGCGGAGAAAATCCCGAAGCTGGAGAGCTATTCCTGTGCCGTCATTGCGAATATCGCCGCGAGCAGCGTTGAAGAGTACTGCAGCGTTCTTGAATTGCTTGATCCTCTCAAAAGGGTCGACGGGTTTGAAATAAATGTTTCTTGTCCGAATGTGAAAGAGGGGGGCTTGAGCTTCGGTACTGATCTCGCTAAAGTCGCGCTGATCACGAAGGAGCTTCGTAAACGCACGCAGAAACCTCTCATTATTAAATTGACGCCGAACGTAACTCATATTTCCGAATTTGCTCGTGCGGCAGAAGCTGAGGGGGCGGATGCAGTCTCCGTTATAAATACACTTATCGGAATGGCGGTGAACATCAATACTAGGAAGCCCCGGATTTCGACGACTACCGGAGGACTTTCAGGTCCGGCGATTAAACCGGTAGCTCTTGCAAAGGTTTACGAAGTACACAAGTCGGTGAAAATTCCGATTATCGGTGTGGGTGGCATATCGACCTGGGAAGATGCTGTTGAGTTCTTTCTTGTCGGCGCGAGCGCTGTTCAGGTCGGCACGGCGAACTTCATTAACCCCGCGATTGGCATCGGAATTGCGAAGGGTATCGCTCAATACTGCGAGCGCAACTCAATCGATGACGTAGCAGAACTTGTAGGATCGCTCCGAGCCGACACAAAATTGTCCGTTATTCAGAGCTGGCTCTAACATAACATCCTCTCATCGCACAGCCATTGAATCCTGTTCAACCGACACTCGATTATCTTTACGGCCTCCAGAAATTTGGAATGAAGCTTGGTCTGCATAATATTCTCGAGCTTCTTCGATCGGCCGGAAATCCGCACAAACAATTTTCTTCCGTGCACGTCGCCGGGACAAATGGCAAAGGATCGACCTCGTCGATGATCGCCGCAGTATTGACGGCTGCCGGCTATAAGGTTGGATTATACACTTCGCCTCATTTGGTGCGGTTCAATGAGAGAATTCGGATCAACGGGGCGATGATCTCGGACCATGATCTTGCCCGATATGCAAAAAAGCTTCGCCCCAAAATTGATACCCTTAAAGCTACTTTTTTCGAAGCAACGACTGCAATCGCATTTAAATGTTTTGCCGACGCTAAGATCGACATCGGCATAATTGAGACCGGCCTCGGGGGAAGGCTTGACGCGACCAATGTCCTGATCCCCGAAGTCTCTGTCATCACGTCTATTGGGAAAGACCATACAGAGCATCTCGGCAATTCCCTGCGAAAGATTGCCTTCGAAAAAGGAGGGATCATCAAGCGCGGGGTTGTGTGTGTCAGCGGAGTGAGATCCCGGAGCGCACGTCAAGAACTAAAAAAAATCTCAAAGCGACGGAGATCCCCCCTTATCGATGTGAACCGAGTGACATTTGTAAAATCGTCACTCGAAGAAGGGCGAACGCAGATTTGCACCATAAACACCCGAAGGAGTTCCTACCCCAATCTTCGATTGCCATTGATCGGAGATTTTCAAGCTCACAATGCCTGCGTGGCAATCGTCGCGCTGGAACAACTCTCCGCGAAGGGATTCACGATTTCCCCGATATCAATTCGGAAGGGATTTCGGGATCTCCGCCGTTTGACAGGTATCCGTGGAAGGTTTGAATCTCTCCAATCGGATCCGACGATAATTCTCGACGTGGGACATAATCCGGATGGTATTTCCGCGGTGGTCGCAGAACTACAAAGACATCGTTACAGGAGACTCCTTCTTGTCTTTGGGGTTATGAAGGACAAAAATTACGAGACAATGATTCGCTTTCTTTCCACACTGAATCCAGTCGTTTTTGCAGTCCGACCCGAGACGGACCGTGCACTGCTTCCAGAAGCGATTGCAGAATCATTTCAAGGAAGGAATTGTGTAGCGCAAGCGTATCACCCTCTTGGCGATGGAGTGCGAGCGGCAATGCGGATTCAGAGGAAGAATGATCTGTTGCTTGTGTGCGGTTCGCACTACGTTGCCGGTGAGGCGTTGCCCATCATTGAAAAAGAGCTACGTCGAAAAAGTTCTTGATGTTATCGCTCATTAGAAATGTCAGGTAATAATAGGTAGTGGTACAGTTTCGAGCTATCCGATTGCTCGCAGCAATCGGATAGCTTGTTCACTACTGAAACTGCTGCAAAGTGTACCTGTTGCAAAGTGTACCACTACCAACATTGCATTTACCAAGGGATTAGCCTAAATTAGCGGGAGCATTGCAGGAGGCGAGGTTGCGGGGCATACAAATCTCAGAGATTTCGATTGCGATGGGGGACTAATTGACCCGTAAGACGTGTATCCGGCAAATGTCTTGCGGGATTTTCGTTTCTATTTGAATCATTTAGTAAAAGTGAAATGATGCAAGAAGCGATTAAAACCGTGCGTCAGGTTGTTGCAGATTTCAAGGCCTAATGTCCAGAAGAATATGTAAAAGGCGGCGAGGTTAATTTCACTTTTGGCAGTTTGCTTGGCAAATGAGATACTAATTTCATTCAGTAGTGTCCGGTTAAGGACGAGTGATATTCTTATAAGTTCTTTGAAATAAACAAGTTGGTGGATATTTTATTTTTTTCGATTTGAATTCCACTGCTCATAAAATGGGATTATATTTTTCCAATTCACCATTTTTTAGGAGCAGTGGCATGAATATTGGCAGAACAGTTTTTACTCAATTAACCGATTATATCGATGGATATGTTTTCCATACTATCGTTGACAAACATAAAGGCAACGAACGTGTCCGTCACTTTACCTGTTGGGAACATTATCTCTGCATGCTGTTCGCACAACTGACGAACAGAGAAAGTTTGCGCGATGTTGAAACATGTCTGCGTGCTGCCGGAACAAAACTGTTTCATGCAGGTATTCGTTCACGGATCTCTCGATCAACACTTGCCGACGCAAATGAACGTCGTCCGTGGCAGATGTATCATGATCTTGCTCAGCATTTGATTCGAGAAGCACGGGTGTTGTACCGTAATGAAAAGATGTTTTCAGACATAATTACGGCAGTTTATGCATTTGATTCAACAACTATTGATCTGTGTTTGACTCTTTTCCCGTGGGCGCGTGCCACCGTCTACCAAAAAACAAATGCTGCTATCAAAGTTCATACGCTGTTTGATGTACAACAGAAAATACCCACTTTTATTAGGGTTTCTGCAGCAAATGCGCATGATGTCAATTTTATGGATGCGCTGGTGTATGAGCCAGGCGCATTTTACATCTTTGATCGAGGATATGTCGATTTCTCTCGCTTGCACCGGATCGAAGATGAAAAAGCATTTTTTGTTATTCGAGCCAAAAAGTCTTTACGCTTTATCAGAGTCGCGTCACTATCTGTTGACAAAGCAACAGGCATAAAAGTTGATCAACGTATCAAGTTACAAGTATTCTATTCTGTTAAAGAATATCCCGATCAATTAAGACGAATAAAATATTACGACGCTGCCCATGACCAAACATATGTCTATCTGACGAATAATTTTCAACTCAACTCATTCACGATCGCCGAACTCTATCGCGCTCGTTGGGAAGTAGAAACTTTTTTCAAATGGATTAAGCAACATCTTCGGATTAAATCTTTTTACGGCACCGGCTCCAATGCCGTAAAGACTCAAGTATGGATTGCTATCTCCGCTTACGTGCTGATTGCAATTCTTCGGAAACGGTTGAACATCAATTTATCGCTCTACACAATTCTACAAATCTTAAGCGTTTCGCTTTTTGAGAAAGTCCATATTTATCAACTACTTACGGATAATCAAACGCACTTTTTTACGCCACACTCTGATAACCAATTGAATCTATTCAACTTATAACCGGACACTACTGAATTTCATTAGATAAGAAATATGAGCTATCAACAATATTCCAATGAACGAAAAAATAAGATCGAGAAAGCTCGTTTGGGTTGGATAAATCGACTTATCGACAAAAGTAAGAGAAATAATTTGCTTTATTATAAAGAGCTCAAGACTGGAACAGTAAAACTCGGAGATCTGGTCAATGAAAATATTGCGAAATTTTTTGGCGGTGTTTCGTTGAATTTCTCCAGCCTATTTGAGGAAGATGACCGAACGCAACAAGCTGCAAAACTGCGAGAGATTATTAAACGCAATATTGTCAATGTAGAAGAAAAAGGTTTACAGACTCTTTTTATGGCAGTTGGTTTAGCATCGTGGAATTCGGTAGACGGAGGAATACCAACTCGTGCGCCTATTGCATTATTCCCTTCGAAGATTGAGAAGCGAGGGAGGGAACAGAGAGATTTTATTATTTCGCAGGACGGGGACCCTCAGTTTAATATGGTTCTCATTAAGGTCTTAGAGGATGGCTATGGTGTTGTAATAGATGGGGACGCAATAATTGACGCTGCTTCGGATGAATGTTTTGACTCCTCAAGGATGTTTGAAAGCCTTACAAAGAAATGTGCCAAAATTCCGGGTTTCAAGATTGAAGAGTGTGCGGTAATTGGAAATTTTTCCTTCCAAAAGATGGCAATGGTTCGTGATTTACAGGATAGTAGTGAATTGATGATTTCACATGATCTCATTGCGGCAATAGCTGGTGATCTAAAAGCCCAGGAACTTCTAAGTAAAAATCGAGAACAACTGAATCCGGCTGAGTTTGACAAGAATGAGCCCAAGAACGAATTATTAATTATTGATGCTGATTCTAGTCAACAAAACGCAATTTTAGCAATTCGTAAAGGTCAAAACGGTGTAGTGCAAGGGCCGCCAGGGACAGGCAAAAGCCAAACTATAGCAAACACAATAGCCGCATTGGTAGCAGAGGGGAAGAAAGTTCTGTTCGTTGCTGAAAAGCGTGCGGCGCTTGATGTGGTTAAACAACGACTTGCAAGATCTGGATTAGAGCATTTGGCTTTGGACTTTCACGGCGCGGATTTTTCTCCGAGGAAAATTATTGATCAAATAAACTCCTGTTTTGATAAGATCAAGCTTTCCTCTGCGATAGACTCCCGTCTTGATCATCAGAAGCTTAAAAACCTGAGAGATGCACTCAACAAACACGTTCAAGAGCTTCATAAGGAAAGAATGCCGTCGAGGTTGTCAATCTATCAGCTTCAAGGAAAAGTGCTTCTCACGTCAGTCGAAGCAAAATTGGAGACTCGCTGGGACGCCCAAAAAGTAAAAATACTTTTGCCCGAGGTAATACAGCGTCTGAATGGTTTACTTGTCGATGCATCGGGATTTGAAGATCTCTTTATGAGAACCAGCAGTTCGAAATGGAACGGAGCCAAGATTCCTAACGGACAAATCGCCGATGATATCTTGAATCTTTCCAAATCCATTTTCGAAACAGCGATTCCAAGCCTAGAAAAGGCTTTACAAAACACTTTGAGCACAACCACCCTTATTGTTCCGACAGGAATTATGGAACTTGAGGAATTGATTACGGTTGTTCATGGGTGTAACGCATTACTTGACGACTATAAGCCGGAATTTTTCCAACTTGATTTTGATCAAGTATTAGCTTCGCTTAAGCCCTTGGAGAAGATATATTCTGCTATATGGCACTATTTAACAAACGATAAATTTAGGAAATCAAGAAAGCTCATAATGGATCTACGGGCAAGGGCGCAATCCTTTGGGAAGAGTGTTCTTAAGGATCTCAAACAAGCGAAGAGACTGGTGGAGGAATGGCAAAAATTATCACAAACAAAAATTTCCTTCCCGACGAAGCAAATTAATCTGTCTGAAATCCGAACGTGCTTAACGGCACTCAACGGCTTATTAAAGGAGCATGATACTTTTTTTGAGGAAAGCCGCTTGAGTTTAAACGAGTTAGGTAAAATATCGCAATTTAGTAAAGAGCTCTATAGTGACAGTCAAACGGTTAGAACAATGCCTAAGCTGTATAGAATTGAAGCTGAAATTGGTTCTATTGGAGCAAATGACTTCGTATCAGAACTTCGCCGGAATAAAGTCAGTTCTCAGTATTGGACAGCGGCACTTCATTACATCTGGTATCAATCCTGTTTGGATACCATATTAAAATCAGATGCTGACTTATCAGGTTTTAAGGGTTCCGCTCATTCGAGATATGTCGAAGAATTCAAGAACATCGACAAGAAACGCCAGAAAATTGCTGAGGCTATTATTAGACATGAGCACGCTAGTCATGCAATCGAAAGAATGAATAAATGCTATGCTCAAGCACAACTTATCCAAAGGGAATCCCAGAAAAGAAAAAGATTGATGCCGCTACGTAAGCTTCTTGCCGAAGCAGAAGATGTTGTAACTGCTTTGTTCCCATGTTGGATGGCAAGCCCACTATCGATCAGCCAAGTGACGAAAGTAAGTAATCAATTATTTGACGTCGTTATTTTTGATGAAGCTAGCCAAGTATTACCAGAAGATGCAATTCCAGCTATTTTGCGCGCAAAGCAAGTTGTAGTTGCGGGTGATCGGCACCAATTGCCACCCACCACTTTCTTCGCTTCTGTTGATGATGACGTAGATAGCGACGTCGATTTTGACTCGGTTAGTGAAGGGTATGAAAGTATATTAGATTTGATGTCAACATTCCTTGAGCCTTGGTGGTTGGAGTGGCATTATCGCAGTAAAGATGAACGACTAATTGCGTTTTCTAATCATCACATTTATTCAAATCGACTGGTTAGCTTCCCAAGCGCAAGAGAGGGTGAGGCGATAGGGCACGTTTTGGTTGAGCAAAAGTTTTTGTCCGATATAGATGAAGATAGTTCCTCCGATGAAGTTAAAAAAGTAGTTGAACTCATAATGGACCATGCGGAGAAGCGATCTAATGAGAGTCTCGGTGTTATCACTATGGGATTAAAGCATGCAAAGAGGTTAGAGGCGGAATTTGAAAAACAGGCCGAACTTAGAGCAGATCTTGATTCATTCTTCAGTGCGGAACAAAAGGAACGCTTCTTTGTAAAGAATTTGGAACGTGTTCAAGGTGATGAACGTGACGCGATCATAATTTCGATTGGCTATGGAAAGGATCGGAGTGGCAAATTACCCCATAGATTCGGACCGCTGTTGTTTGAAGGAGGCGAACGTAGATTAAATGTCGCAGTCACTCGTGCTAGAAACCGATGCACTGTTGTTTCATCATTTTCACATCATGACATCAATCTGCAAAGAGCAAGGG
This sequence comes from Bacteroidota bacterium, assembly GCA_020052095.1. Lineage (GTDB taxonomy): Bacteria > Bacteroidota > Ignavibacteria > UBA10030 > UBA8401 > JAGVPT01. The sequence goes on from JAGVPT010000235.1 coordinate 19,337, forward strand.
GAAAAGGTGTCGAGCTTTTGCATCACTATTTAGAGTATATGCAGAGCGACGGTAGGCAGCTCAGCGATAAGGGAAGCTCTGGAACAGCAATGAATGAATTCGAAAAAGAGGTATACGACACATTAGGAAATCACGGAATTAGTTTAATACCGCAATACGGTTGCTCTAAGTATCGAATTGATTTTGCAGTTGTCCATCCGGCTAAACCTGGCCAAATGATAATGGCACTAGAATGTGACGGTGCGGCATATCACTCATCTCCAACGGCGACTGAAAGAGATAGGATACGACAAAATCATCTAGAAGCCCTTGGTTGGAATTTTTATCGGATATGGTCTACAGATTGGTTTTTCAGGAAGCAACAGGAGATAGAAAGATTCCTCTCTGTTTATGGGGAGATGTTAAAACGCTTTGAAAAGGGGAATCTTGTGCATGGTGTTGTCGAAAAGAATAAAGAAGAATTTGCCAATATTTCACTTAAAAGAGGGGTGAGGGAAAATCCACCAAGAATGGCGAAAGCAAGGCCGATAGATAGTTACAGACATGGACAACTTGTTGACCTCATTGACTGGATTATGTCGGATGGAATGATGAGAACCGATCAAACAATTATAAATGAGGCAGTCGAATTTCTTGGCTATAAACGGATAGGACCAAAAATTCTTGAGTTTCTTAAAGAAGCCATCAAAGTATCAAAAAAAAACAAATAGATCGTTGTCGCAAGTGATAGACAGCTTCACAGAAATATGGTACTAAGCTCCGACTTGAACGTAGAAGTTTACAGCTGAGTAAATAGAAGAGCCCAAGAAGCTACATGAAACCAAACCAGCACAACCCATTATCAGCGAATATCAGGGCAAGCCGATCATTCGCATCCCAACGGTAGAAAATCCGAATCCGGATACTACGTGGTGAGTTTTACAGAAATGGTCAAGACCGCATGTCGCAATGCGGATCAGGAAGTATCGGATCATTTTGTTGACGTCGGGAAAATGGTAACAGAAGAACGGATACAAACTTATTATCCAAATTTTATGAGGGGAGAAAACGGATGAAAAAAGAATTGATCAAAGAACTTATTCAGTACTTCGAATCCGCCGCTCGCCTGGCCGATGATGTGGAATTTTGATATGCCCGTGATTTGCAGGGGCTTCTCGGTTACACCAAGTGGGACAACTTTCTTCTTGTTATAGAGAAGGCAAAAATAGCCTGCCGAACCGCAGGCCAGGATGTCGCCGACCATTTTGCCGACGTCGGGAAAATGGTAGCAGAAGGAAGAATACAAAGAGAAACGGCTCCGAGATTACTCTCGAAGCCGAAGAAAAAAAACTGTTGTTAGGGAGCCCCCTTAAAAGCAAAAACCCGGTTTCATTACCACTTTCGTGACAAGAGGAGTTACCGGGCATAACAGGAGTAAATATAGGGATTTCAGAATGAATGTCAAATTTTGTTAACAGGGGAGAGATGGTATATGAAAACGAATCTTATTAGAGAGCTAACAGATAGTTTTGAAGCAGCGGCACAACATTCCGGAGATGTAGAATATTGGCTTGCGCGCGATCTTCAGAAACTTCTCGGGTATGCAGAGTGGCGGAATTTTTCTCTTGTAATAGATAAAGCGAAGACTGCTTCCCAAAATGCAGGGCAGGAAATCAGCGATCATTTTGTTGACGTCAACAAATTGATAGAATTACCCAAGGGTGCAACCCGGGAAATCGATGATATTGCGCTAACGCGATATGCATGTTACCTGATCGCTCAAAACGGTGATCCCAAGAAAGACCAAATCGCTTTTGCCATGAGTTACTTTGCCGTGCAAACGCGAAAACAGGAATTGCTGGAAAAACGCATTGGGCAATGGGAAAGATTGAAAGCGCGAGAGAAACTTACGACATCGGAGAAGGAGCTCTCGGGACTCATTTATGAACGAGGTGTTGACCATGTGGGATTTGCCCTTATTCGAAGCAGAGGAGACAGTGCTCTTTTTGGCGGAACGACAACGGAACAGATGAAAACGAAGCTCGGTGTGCCAAAGGGGAGGGTGCTCGCGGATTTTCTGCCGACAATAACGATAAAAGCAAAAGACTTCGCAACAGAAATAACAAACTTTAATGTGAAGAAAGACGACGTTAAAGGCGAACAACCGATCACACGTGAACATGTGAAAAACAATGAGGCGGTTAGAAAGATGCTGAAGGAGCGGGGTATCGAACCTGAAAAACTGCCACTGGAAGAAGATGTTCAAAGACTTAAACGCCGTGTAGAGTCTGACGATAAGAAGCTCTTAACAACTGCCAGAAAATTACGAGTGAAACAAAACGGGAAGTAATGAAACTCCAATTTGAATCTAACCAGGAATACCAGCTCGATGCAATCCGCTCCGTCGTCGATATATTCGAAGGGCAGCCGTTAAGCACCGGTGATTACGAATTTTCGCTTCAGCAAGCAAACTCAAGCCTTGCGCTTACAGAGTACGGCGTTGGGAATGCCATACGCTTAACACAGCAAGAGATTTTAAAGAACATCCAAAAAGTACAGCGGATTAATGGATTAATGGAATCTGTGGAATTATTGGGGATGAACTTTTCTGTGGAAATGGAGACTGGAACGGGAAAGACGTATGTGTATCTGCGGACCATCTACGAACTGAACAAAACATACGGCTTTAAGAAATTTATCATTGTAGTGCCGAGTATCGCGATTCGAGAGGGTGTATTAAAGAATCTTCAGATCACTCACGAGCATTTTCAAAGCCTCTACAATAAAACTCCTCTTACGTACAGTGTTTACGATTCAAGGAATGTCTCGTCGTTACGAGGATTCGCGTTAAGCAATGCAATTCAGATTTTGGTAATCAACATCGACTCATTCGGCAAAGACGTGAACGTCATCAACAAACCGAACGATAAATTAACCGGCAAACGGCCTATTGAGTTCATCCAAAATACAAATCCGATTGTTATTGTCGACGAACCACAGAACATGGAGACAGAGATACGCAAGCTGGCGATCCAGAATTTGAATCCGTCTTGCACCTTACGTTATTCAGCGACACATACCAATGTTTATAATCTTGTCTACAAGCTTAGCCCAGTAAAAGCATACGATCTCGGCTTGGTAAAACAGATCGAGGTTGATTCCATCGTCAGCGAGCAGAGCTTCAATCAGGCGTATGTGAAGGTTGAAGCCATCAAAGCACAGAAGACGAAGCTCACGGCAAAACTCACAATAGATTATGTCGGGGCAGAAAATATAATCAGAAAAGCGTTCACGGTGAAGAATGGCGATAACCTGTATGACCTTTCGAATCAACGAGAGATGTATCGGGAAGGATATGTAATCAATGAAATCCATGCAGAAGATGAGTATATAGAGTTTTCCAACGGAACACGCCTGCAATTGGGAGCAACGCAGGGCGGATTGCAGGACGATATCATGAAAGTGCAAATTCGAAAAACTGTTGAAGAACACTTCCGGAAAGAAGCAGCGTTAAATGCGCTTGGCATAAAAGTCCTTTCGTTATTCTTTATTGATAAGGTAAAGAATTATCGCAGTTACGAAGGTGGGACAACGGTACGAGGAAAATTCGCGGAATGGTTTGAAGAGATATTTGCCGAATATGCGCAGAGGCCGGAGTTTAAGGGGTTAATTCCTTACGAAGTAGAGAGAATTCACAACGGATATTTTGCACAGGACAAAAAAGGTATTCTCAAAGATTCACGCGAAGGGCGGCCATCCGAAGACGATGCCGACGCATATACTCTGATCATGAAAGACAAAGAGCGATTGCTGGATCAAAACGAACCGCTTCGGTTCATTTTCAGTCATTCGGCGCTTCGCGAAGGATGGGATAATCCGAACGTATTCCAGCTTTGTACACTAAATGAAACGAAATCGGAACTGAAAAAAAGGCAAGAGATAGGGCGTGGATTACGGCTTGCAGTCAATTCAGAAGGCAATCGTGTCTTTGAAAAACGGGTGAACCGGTTAACGGTTGTTGCAAATGAAAGTTACGAGGATTTTGCAAGGCAGCTTCAAAAAGAAATTGAAGACGAGGGCGGCGAGAAATTTGAAGGGCGAATCAAGAAAAAAGAGAACAAAGTTAAAGTTACTTTACGAAAGGGATACGATACTGACGAACGATTCCGTGCGTTGTGGGAACGCATTCATCAGAGAACCACATACCGGGTCGAATACAAAACGAATGATCTCATTCGGGAGGCGGCAAAACAGATACGGAAAATGCAGGTAATTACATCGCCCCGCATTATTGTGCAAAGAACGGACGTCGTGATGGAGCGAATCGGAATTGGCGGAGTTACCCGTTCCACAAAAGCGTATACCGTCGAACATCCCATAATTGCGGTCCCTGACATTATCGGCTACATTCAGCATAGAACGGAATTGACTCGCTCCACCATAGTCAAGATATTGGAAGAATCGGGGCGCCTTTCAGACTGTTTGAAAAATCCGCAATTGTTTCTTGATTCGGTTATTCACGAGATAGATGTGGTGCTCAAATCAATGATGGTAGACGGAGTTCGATACGAAAAAATAGCAGGTGACTTTTACGAGATGAGGTCTTTCGATCTAAAGGAAATCGAAGAATATGTAGATAACCTATATCCGGTTAAGAACAAGGAAAAAACCGTTTACGATCATATCGAAATAGATTCACTCTCTGACACGGAGCAAAAATTTGCAAAGGCGTGTGATAATGATGAAGATGTTGAATTCTTTTTGAAACTGCCTCGATGGTTCATCATTAGAACACCGATTGGCGAATATACGCCCGACTGGGCACTAATGCTAAAGAGAGAAAAGCGACTTTACTTTGTCGCCGAAACAAAATCAACCCTGGATAAGACCAAGCGAAGAGAAAGCGAGAATCAGAAAATCGAATGCGGCTACAAGCATTTTAAGGAGTTTGACGAAGTGACGTTTACGGAAGCGACGAGTCTCGAGGATATTCAGAAGAGTGTCTGAACAATTACCGAGTTGCCAGGTCGTTGGGGATCGGCCAATTTCGAAAGAGAAAGTGAAAGGAACGCAATGGAAGAAGAAACTAAACCAGCACAACCAATCATCAGCGAATATCAACGCAAGCCCATCATTCGCATACCAACTGTGGATAATCCGAATCCAGATACTACGTGGCATTGGCTATCGTTCGGGAAAAACAAAGCGAAGGCGATTGTGAAGTTCTACGATGCGATAAAGAAATTTGCAGAAGAGTGAGTCCCGCAAAAAGCGCGGGATGCTGGGAAGCGCACAATGAGTAATGACCAATGACCGATGACCAACTAGCCTAACTTGGCACGCAAGGGGGGAGCCGCGAAAGACAATCCATCCGAATATCATCAGCTATAAGGGGGCTTCATGAAACAAACACAATTGCTTCCGTCAGAACTTGTCGAACGGCGAATCCTGGTCATTCGTGGACAAAGGGTAATGCTGGATGTTCACCTTGCCGAATTGTATCAGGTTGAGACCAAGGCGTTGAAAAGAGGAGTGCGCAGGAATCGGGAGCGTTTTCCAATAGACTTCATGTTTGAGCTGACCGCGGAAGAACACACGGCTCTAAGGTACCATTTTGGCACCTTAAAGAGGGGCGAACATTCCAAGTATGCCCCTTATGTGTTTACCGAACAAGGCATCGCCATGCTTTCAACAGTACTACATAGTTCACGAGCAATCCGGGTAAATATTGAAATCATGCGTGCATTTGTCAGACTGAGAGAAATTCTTGCTACTCATAAAGACCTCGCCCGCAAACTCGAAGATCTTGAGAAGAAATACGACAGCCAATTTAAAATCGTCTTCGATGCAATCCGTCAGCTTATGCTCCCCTCCGAAAAACCCAAACGCAGAATCGGCTTCGGTGTTGAATAATTGATATTGAGTAATGAGCAACTAGCCTGACTAAGCACGTAAGGGGGAGCTTCGAAAGACAATCCATCCGAATATCATCAGCTATGAGGGGGAATCAGTGAAATTAAAACCAGAAATTATTCCGCACAGTCTAATCGAAAACAGGATCTTCGTGCTCCGTGGCCACAAGGTGATGCTGGATTTCCACCTTGCTGAACTTTATGGCGTCTCAACGAAGTCCCTTAATCTCGCCGTCAGGAGAAATGTCAAGCGATTTCCGGGTGACTTTATGTTCCAGTTAACGGGGGAGGAATTCGGCCAATTGAAAGAAATTTTGAGGTTTCAATTTGAAACCTCAAAATCCGACCCCCGCGGTGGACGCCGTTACCTACCATACGCATTCAGTGAGCCACGGTTCTGCACAGCGAGCGGGCGATTCAAGTCAACATCGCGATCATTCGTGCTTTTGTGAAGCTCAGGGAGTTTCTTTCCACTCACAAAGAATTGGCATTGAAACTGAAGCAACTTGAAATGAAGATCGAAAAGCACGACGAAGAGATACAAGCGATCTTCGAGGCAATACGTTAGTTGATGGCTCCGCCGCTGGAGAAAACTAAACGATCGATTGGATTCTGAACGTAATCCTAATCGAAGCGTGAAATCTTGGCAAGGTTGCCGCGTCGGCGGGCGGCTGATATGAATTCATGACCGAACCATCATCACCATACGATCCACGCAACAATTAGATGGCCGAAGAAAACTATGGAAGAAGAAACCAAACCAGTCCATCATCAGCGAATATCAAGGCAAGCCGATCATCCGCATACCAACGGTAGAAAACCCGAATCCGGATACTACATGGCATTGGCTTTCGTTCGGGAAAAACAAAGCGAAGGCGATTGTGAAGTTCTACGATGCGATAAAGAAATTTGCGGAACAATGACCAATGAGTAATGAGTAATGACCAATGAGCAACCAGCCTAAGAGTGCATCCAGCAAGGAGACATCCAACAGAGGGCCATCCAGACTTCACCAGCTGCAACAGGGGATCCATGAAAGAAACGCATTTGGCGCGATCCGAGCTTATCGAGAAGCGCATCTTTTTGATACGAGGACAACGAGTGATGATCGACCGAGACCTCGCCGATCTATACGGAGTGGAAACGAAGTACCTCAACCGTCAGGTCAAGAGAAACCGTGAACGATTTCCACCGGAGTTCATGTTTCAATTGACGAGTCGCGAGAGGAATGAACTGGTGACAAATTGGCACCGGTTCGTCTCTTTGAAGCATTCAACGGTCCTCCCGTACGCATTCACTGAGCATGGAGTTGCGATGCTTTCATCAGTCCTACATGGCAAGCGAGCAATCCATATAAACATTCTCATTATCAAAGTCTTCGTGAAATTGCGGGAAATCCTGGCCACTCACAAAGAACTTGCACAGAGACTTCAAGAACTAGAAGTGAAGATAGAGAAGCATGATGAGGCAATTAGCGCGATCTTCGAGGCAATACGTCAGTTGATGGCTCCGCCGCTGGAGAAACCTAAACGACCGATTGGATTCTGAGCGTAAACTTTAATAATACTCCACACCTCATGACTCGCCGTGAAGGGTTGCGACGACTTGCATGAGAGACGGGATATTCGATTCGGAAGAAGAAGTGATCAATTACGTCGAAAAAGTTCTTGACACTTATGTGATTTAGCTCTATATTTGTTCCGAAGATATTGAGAAACAGGGTTTTCGTTGAACGGTAAACACTTCTAGATCACCTCGTCTGTAGCCAATTATCAAACCTTACTAGTTCAAACGTCTGTACATTTTTGAACACATTCAGCCTGCGTGATATTTACCTCTCTACGAGTTCAATAATTTATTCTTTTTGAAGGGATTTTTTTACCATGCCTATGGACATTTCAGAGCTAAAGTCCAAGAAAATTGCTGACCTTAATCAGATTGCAAAGGATCTCAGCATTTCCGGCTACAGCGATCTACGCAAGCAGGAACTCATTTTTAAAATTCTTGAAGCTCAGACAGAGAAGGATGGACTGACGTTTAGCAAAGGTGTACTTGAGGTATTACCGGACGGCTACGGATTTTTGAGGTCTGTCGACTACAATTACCTCCCTTCGCCCGACGACATCTACGTTTCACCCTCCCAGATCAAGAAATTCAGTCTACGAACCGGCGACACCGTGAGCGGCCAAGTACGTCCGCCCAAAGAAGGGGAGCGTTTTTTCGCTCTGCTTCGCGTCGAAGCGGTGAACGACGAGAATCCTGACACAATCCGCGACAGAGTTCTCTTCGATAACCTCACCCCCCTCTATCCGAACGATCGCATTAAGCTGGAAACCGCCCCCGGTGAGTATGCAATGCGAATTTTGGATTTGCTCTCTCCCGTCGGAAAAGGTCAGCGGGGAATGATCGTGTCGCCTCCGAAAGCTGGCAAGACAGTGCTGCTTCAAAAAATGGCAAACAGCATCACAAGAAATCATCCGGAAATAAAGCTCATGATGTTGCTGATCGACGAACGTCCGGAAGAAGTGACGGATATGGAACGTTCGGTAAGCGCTGAAGTCGTCGCATCAACGTTTGATGAGCCGCCGGAACGTCACGTACAGGTATCGGATATGGTGCTTGAGAAGGCGAAACGTTTGGTCGAGGCGAAGCACGACGTCGTTATCTTATTGGACAGTATCACGCGTCTCGCACGCGCGCACAACACCGTCGTGCCACACTCCGGAAAGATTCTCTCGGGCGGCGTGGACGCCAATGCGTTGCATCGTCCGAAACGATTCTTTGGCGCGGCGCGAAACATCGAAGAAGGGGGCAGCCTGACGATTATTGCGACAGCCCTCGTTGAAACGGGAAGCAGAATGGACGAAGTCATTTTTGAAGAGTTCAAAGGTACAGGAAACATGGAAATCGTCCTCGACCGCAAACTCAGCGACAAGAGAATCTTCCCCGCGGTCGATGTCAATCGTTCCGGAACACGCAAAGAGGAAATCCTTATGGGAGAAGAAGAGCTCAACCGCGTATGGATTCTTCGTAAGTTCTTGAGCGAATTTACACCCGTCGAAGCCATGGAGTTTTTGATGGAGAAAATGCGCGGAACAAAGGCGAATAAAGAATTTCTTAAATCGATGAACAGTTAATCCAGCAGGTGAATTCTCACAATTGAAAAACCATCCTTTCCATTTCAGGATGGTTTTTTTGTTTTAATATCTCACATTACGCACGGTATGAAAAATTTGCGACGAAGGCTCTAAGACTCAAAGATTTCATAAAGAACCCTTTACAGGGTGAGGTGTTGAATAGGAGTTCTTGCATTTTTTAGTGCCCTGGTGACTCTGTGGCTATACTTCCTCTTTTTTCCTAACATCACTCAATATCTAATGCAGAAACGAATCCGGACTCGCAGTATTCATTCAGGAGAAAAAAAAGACCGGGCAAACCGAGGGATACCTCCGGCCGTCGTTCTTGCCTCTACATTTTTCTTTAAAAATGTGGATGAGCTTGAGCGCCACAAGGATAAATCAGATCCGCGGGAGGAATATGGCCGATATCAGAATCCGACGCGGGCCGTCGCAGAGCAGAAACTCGCAGAACTTGAGGGAGCAGAGGATGCGATCGTATGCTCGTCGGGAATGTATGCGATTGCAATTACGCTGCTTCGCATTCTTAAGCCCGGCGATCATCTCCTCATCCTTGATGAGATGTATCATCGCACCGAAGATCTCTGCAGCGGGCTCATAGCAAAATTCGGCGTTGAAATTTCTATTGTGGAAAGCTGTAACCTCGAGTCACTTCGTTCTTCGATAAAGGAGAACACACGTTTATTTTTGTTTGAGACACCGACAAATCCTCATCTCTATGTTCAGGATATCGAAGCAATTGTGTCGATCTGCAAAGAACGGAAGGTGAAAACAATAGTGGACGCCACGTTCGGTTCTCCCGTGAATGTTCAGCCTTTGAAGTTCGGCGCCGACATAGTCATCCACAGTTGCACAAAGTATCTTGCAGGACATAACGATGTGCTGGCTGGCGTCATCCTTTCTCGAAAATCAATAATCGAGTCGATCCGGGAACTTCATTTCACAATCGGCGGAACTCTGGACGCTCATTCGAGCTATTTATTGATCCGTGGACTGAAAACCTTTCCGCTCCGAATTGCCCACCAGAATGCGGTTACCGAGGAAATTGCACTCTTCCTCGCCAGTCATCCGGCGGTAAAAAAAGTGTTCTATCCATCTTTGCCGAGCCATCCAAACTCCGGAGTCGCGAAACGGCAGATGAGCGGATTTGGCGGAGTAATTTCATTTGATCTCGGGACCAAAAAGCGGGCGAAGAAATTCGTCGATGCCTTGTCTATTCCGTACATTGCCTCAAGCCTGGGAGGAACGGAAAGCCTCGTCATACCGTATTCCATTGTCGTCCCACCGACGATCCAGGAAGTCGAAACGGGGAAATTCAAGATAGAAGCGGGGTTGGTTCGCCTTTCGGTCGGACTAGAAGACAAAGAGGATTTGCTTGAAGACCTCACCCATGCATTGAAAGCTGTGCAATAAGGTAACTACATAACGGCTTCGGCGACCAATACGCTGAAAAACATACCGCCAAGGCGCAAAGAGCGCAAAGTAAAGAGAACAGAGCTATGAAAAAAAGAAAGAATGGAATCAATCATATGGTGAACGGGCTGTGAAAACAGTAAATCATACATTCTTTGCGTCCTTCGCGCCTTCGCGGTTTTCTTTTGGCTTAGTAATTACGCAATATGTTATTTTGCGTTTTCGTTTCAAGAGTCGTACCTTACAAAAAAACAAACGAGGTGCTTATGCAAGAGGCGATAATTGTCAGCGCCTGTAGGACGCCGATTGGTTCGTTTGGGGGAAGTCTCAGCTCGATTCCCGCCACGAAATTAGGAGCGATCGTCATTGAAGAAGCGTTGAAACGCGCAAACGTTTCAAAGGACGCTGTTGACGAAGTTATTATGGGAAATGTACTGACGGCGGGAGAAGGTCAAGCGCCCGCACGCCAGGCGGCAATTTTTGCCGGGCTTCCCACGTCGGTGGAATGCATGACGGTCAATAAGGTGTGCGGTTCGGGAATGAAAGCGATCATGCTCGGCGCCCAGGCGATTCAACTCGGGGACGTAGAGATTGTTGTCGCTGGCGGTATGGAAAGTATGTCCAATACTCCATATTTGCTGGAAAGAGCGCGCAACGGCTACAAAATGGGCAACGCAGAACTGATCGATTCCATGATCAAAGACGGTTTGTGGGATGTCTACAATAATTTCCATATGGGCAACGCGGCTGAACTATGCGCAAAGGAATGTGCCGTTCCCCGGCAGGCGCAAGATGAATTTGCGATCCTCAGCTACAAGCGCGCGCAGGATTCCCAAGCTCAGGGCCGCTTTAAGGATGAAATCGTGAAA
>JAGVPT010000274.1 GCA_020052095.1 Bacteroidota bacterium
GCTGCCTTTGAGACATGTGCGTACAATTTCTTAAGCCTGTAATGTATCATTGGCAGCCACTTTTTCAAGAGTTTTCTAATAAACGGTCAACTTGAGTCAGTAACATGGAATCCACCCAACAAAGAAATAAGGGATACCGTGTTTTCGGTTTTGCGTTCCAAAGGAATAGCCGGAGTAAGTTTATCAACGGACTGGCTGGTTTGTTTCCTTTTCAAAACAAGATATCCAACGAACAATAGCAACACAGTAGTCCCTATTCCGATAATAATAGCTTCATTAATATTGGTGCCAAAGCGACCGGTCGTTGCTTTTGCAAAATGAAGTCTGATACTTTCAAAATTTGTAGAGTCAACTTCTGAAATTTGGTAATAGCACGAGGTACGTTCCGCGACAGATGAATCATAAAAAATGGCTGCTGTTGTTGAGCCGAGATACACAAACGAAATTGAATCTGTTCCGCGATAGACGTTGTAATGAGATGTTCCGATGCCGTTAAGAAAATGTTCCCATTGAATCTGCACTGTTTTCCCGCGCCATTCCGCTTTTATTTCAACAGGTGGAATTGGCAAATTGAATGCGGAGGATGCAAGAGCAGCATCGGAAATTCGGATTTCATCAATGGAAAATGCCGCGTGTGTTTCAATGCCAACATCTCCGATATATAATGGGGATTGATTTCGGACTATACTTCGCACGGCATTTGAAATTGAACTCACCAGGTTGCCGTCGACATGAAGTATTTGATTTTGGCTTGTTCCACGCCAACCAGCCGCAAGATGGATCCATTTATTGAGCGTGAGTGGGCGAGGCGTTTCGACTTCAGAAATTCGGTTGTGTTCCTGCCCGCCGGCTTGAATTTGAAACTGCACTTTTCCCGACGACAACAAAAGCAAAGACCACTCGCCATCCTTCTTCATTAAAACAACTGTCGTATCTTTTGGCATTGAAGCGATAAGGAGCCAGCATTCCGTGGTGAACTCGTTAAACTTCGTAAAGTCAAGCAATGGGTTTTGTTTTACCACGACGCGGTCTTCTGCTACAACGACCTTCTTTGCTCTGACAAATCTCCCATGAGTAACGAGGTTCCTCACCGTCCGCCCATCGTTTTGCCCCTTGCTCGCATCATGAGAAATCAACCCATTTGTTTCATTGAGATGCAGCAGAAGGGCAGTGTGTTTGTTTGGAGCATATTCTCCGTAATGATTATCCGGCGTATCAGTTGACCAACGAATTTCTTTTCCTTGCGCAGTGATGGAATTGAATGATGCGTCGTGCACAGTTTTTCCTATTCCTTCATCAAAGTGGTACAGGAAAACAGTGTTTGAATCTGCTTCAAGATATTTTTCCGGTGTGAAACTATTTTTATAGCGAGCGCAATTTGAATAACGGACTTCGTCAATAAAACCCCGAAAACCAACGTAGTCTCCGTTCCAATGGTTGTTAGCGCCTACGGACATATCAATGTCGTTTGCGACAGGGATCCCATTATAGAACGTCGTCGCTATTTGAAGCCCGTTCACAAATGTCCGAAGTGTATCACCGTCCCAAACCCCAGCAATATGCTGCCACACGCCGTAGGTCAGACCACCTTTTCTACTTGCAAAAAAACCCCCAGAGCAATTATTGCTGGTGCCAAACAATAAAGAAAGTTTTCCTTCATCTCCTAACACCCAATTATCTTTGCACGCTCCAATAGCTTTGTTTACTATATTCGCGCCAGTATCTACCCGCATTGGTTTTACCCATGCTTCAAATGTTAGAGCACGGGTTTCCATGTAACTGTTTTGCAGAGAGTAAAATGGAACGATGATAATTGAGCCGCGGTGATTGCCGTTGAAGTAAAGACTGTAGTTCCGCTGTGAGCTTGAGTTGGAAACAGCGAGAAGAAATATGATGAATGTGAAAATGAAATGTCTTTTCATAAAAACAATATGTGAATAATCTTGAATAGTTTGTTCTTCTATTTCAGCAGCTTTTTCTCCAACCTTGTTTTTACATCCTTCCATTCCACATCAATGATGCTATAATAGACCGAATGGCGGATACGTCCTCCGGGAGCGATCATGTGGTTGCGAAAAACCCTCTCTTCCTTTGCGCCGATTCGCAACAACGCCTTGCCCGATTGATTGTTGATGGAATCAGTTTTGAACTCAACGCGAATACATTTGAGAGTTTCAAACGCATGAGTTAACAGCAGTAATTTTGCCTCCGTGTTTACCCCTGTGCGGTGCCACTTGCGTCCAATCCATGTCCATCCGATCTCAACTCTGTGATGCGCCGTGTCGATATTTCCGTAGAGTGTACTTCGGATTGCCTTGCCGGAGGATGTATCAACAATTGCGAAGGGCGAGGACTTTCCCTCCACGTGTTCTCGTAATGCTGCGTCGATGTACTTCTTCATTTCTTCAGGCGTCCAGATGAGCGTCATCGAGACCTTCCACAACTCTTCATCTAATCCGACCTCGCATAAATCGGCGTGGTGTGAGTAAGAAAGTGGTTCAAGACGGACATAGCTGCCTTGAAGTGTAATGGGATGAACGTTCATGAGCTTGATGTCGTCCGGCTTCTTAAAGTCCGAAGAGGCAGATGTCGGCAATTCTATACGCAAGTGCACCCGGATCGCCGCCGTCTCTGTTCGTAAGAACGATGATAGAAAAGCGCTTCTCCGGATACCGTTGTATCTCGTTTCTAAATCCTATCGTGCTGCCGGAATGATGAAGGCACCGCGTCTCCCGATATGTGCTGATACGCCAGCCGAACCCATATTCACTGTTCTTTCCATCGGGAAGAATATTCGGCGTAAACGCTTCGTCAAGCGTTGTACTGTTGACGAGCTTTGTGGTGTACAACGATTGATCCCACTTGAATAGATCTTCTGTCGAAGAATAAATACCGCCATCACCAAGAACCGAGCTCGTCATGCTCTGATCAGTACGGATGAAGCTCTTCTCGTCCAAGCTGTCGCGGAGCGAATAACCATATGCGCGATTGGGGACGGTAGAAATTCCCTTCTCGTACGCGACGCTGCTTGTCATTTGCAGCGGAGCGAATATGTTCTCCTGCAGGAATTGAGCGAAGGTGTTTCCCGAAGCTGTTTCAACAATGAGCGCGAGAAGCGCGTAGCCGGAGTTGCTATACCGGAACTCTGCTCCGGGCGCAAAGTAAGTGCTGTCTTTTTTCTTCAGCAGGTCGAGAACATCTTTGTCGAGCAGGGGAATCGTCGTAGACTCCGGCATCACGTCCTCGTAAGCAATCAAACCCGAGGTATGGTTGAGAAGATGGCTGACGGTGATCTTTTTGCCCGGCGAAGGAAAATCCGGGAAGAAATCTGAGAGTGTGTTGTCATAGGAAAGTTTCTTGCGTTCGGCAAGTATCATCACGGACATTGCAGTGAATTGCTTCGTTACCGACGCTAGGCGAAAAGATGTCGATGGGTTTACGGGCTCCTTTGCCTCGAGATCCGCCAAACCATAGCATCGGTTATAGATGACCTTTCCATCCTTTATAATCATCACGCTCACACCAGGAACATCCGTTCCATCATATTTCTTGAAAAGTGAATCAATCCTGAAAGAAAAATCTTGGGCTGCGGCACCAAGTGTCACGAGAAAAACTAGGGGGAAGAAAAGATACGGTCGTCTCATAATTATTTTGCTATAAGGAATGCCAGTAACTGATTTTCAACATAATTACATTATCCGGTGCGCTGGTAAACGTCTTGTCAAGCTCATCACCGTAACTCCGCCCGAAGCCGCCGTTCTCACTAAAGGCCCGCCCATGTGTCCATACCAAATACATTGTGCTTCCCGGCAGATATTCCCACCGGAGGACGACGTTGGTGTGCATCGCAGTTTGGTTGATGGCTGTAGCTCCTGTATAGGCGGTGGCTCTCAAGTTGGAGGAACTGTCGAGGTATGAAAATGTGTAGTACTGCCTCTTTGCGAAGAAGAGTTGATTGTAGATTTCCAGGGTGAGGTTATGAGTGAACACGAGCGAACCACGAAGTATAAAATCTGTCTGGTCGACATCCCTTTGGCCAAAAATATTTTGTGGGCTGGCGAGATTCACATACCCTTCCATGTTGCGGGTGCGTGTGTACCCAAGCTTTGCCTGCAACTCCATTGTGGTTGTTGGGCGGAGAGTCACCGTAGCTTGGGTATTCGATGTTCTCTGGCCGGCTAAGTCGTACACATAATTCTCATCGAGGGAAGCCACAATCATGCCGCGTTGGTCGGTTTCAAATCCGATGCGGGAGAAATATTTTTGGGGTGTGCGGTATAATCCATAACCGCGGGATTCCCTGTCGTCGTACGCCGGAGAATCAAATCCCAAATCGAATTTCAACAAGTAGTAATTGAGAAATTGGAAAAGTGCCCGTGCGCGCCCTTCACGGATGATCAGGGTGCCGTCAAAGTTCCACCGGAGATGATGATTGTAACCAATGTAGTACAAACGGATAATATCACCGGGGATGTAGTCGATATACTCAAGATCGCCGATAATGCCGCGGTCGTTTGGTCTCCGGAAAAATCCGATATCATTAATGTCGTACCTCCTCGAAGTAAAGTCTCCGCTGATGACCCAGAGCCAGGGTTCACCTCCGTCTTTGCCTATCCTGAGTTTTCCAGCCGAGCCCTCTTTTTCTTCAAGCGTGATCGGGTCGTAAGTGTGCGAGCCCGCAAGAAATCCGGTGACAGCGTACGTGTTGTTGCTAAATTTCAAGTTCCAGTCGGCGCCGCCGGTGTACGCAGGCAGACCTTCCTTGCGCGCAACTGACGTGGCGATCAATCCAACATTCGAGTTGCTCCAGACATCTTGCTTCATCCGGACAAGGCTGTAGTTTGTTAAAGGCTGCGCGGTTGACGTCGTTGAACTACCAAGCGGGTCGCGAAATGTATACGTTTCCTTTTGTGTCAATGCTTCAAGAACGCCCACAGACAAGCCGTTTGTCGTTTTGCCTGTGATCTTCGCGGCACCAAGAATCGTCGCAGCCCTGGGTTCGTCGGTAAGGATTGATCCTGGAGGCGTTTGAACATTGAGCGCTGTGCCGACACGGCGGGAATAGAATAATCCCGGTCCAAAATCGGCGCCAAATGTTGTAAAACGCAGAATCTGTGTCCCCTCGATGAAGAACGGTCGTTTTTCCGGATAGAATGTCTCGAAGGTCGTGAGGTTCAGCACCTCCGGGTCGGCTTCTACCTGGCCAAAGTCCGGATTGAGTGTGAGATCAACGGTGAAATTGCTTTTCAGTCCGTACTTTGCGTCGAAACCGAGATTCGGACGGAATTCCTTTTGCTGTACCCTCGAAGAAGTTTGCGGCTGAAACTGTCCGCTAGCAACTGTGTACGGCAGAATTTCAGCATGCGCCGGCGAAGGAAGATGTTCCAATCCGTCCAAATGGCCGAACAAGGAGATGAAGCCGTTCGCACTTCTGGGCATGAAGGCCCAATAATCATATTCATTTTTTCTGCTGATGCGGCGGAGGACATTTATTCCCCACGTAGAATTGTCCACGTCGTAGCGAAGGATGCGAAAAGGTATCTTCACCTCAGCGCACCATCCATCCGCAACGACACGTGTCTGAACATCCCACACCGGATCCCACGAACCATCCTCCCTCGCTGCATCGTCATATTGAAGAAAATCGACTTTTGTTCCCGAGGCATTGATTGTGAATTCCGCGCCGGTCTGATGATCGTGGTAACTGTCAATGCGAATTGAAATGTAGTCCGACTGGACCAAGTTATCGCGGCGGGCAAGGCGTCGCACAATTTTCGCGGGCTCAGAATCGTGCATCATCAGGAAAAAATAGAGAGCTTCGTCGTCGTAGACTACTTTGATTTCCGTTTTCTCTGTCGGTTCAGCTCCTTCCGTCGGCTCGCGTTGCAGGAATCCGCCGTATGCAGTTGCCTCCTTCCACGCATCGTCATCCCCCGACCCGTCAATTTTCGGCGGTAGCGAGACTCGGTTGGCAGTCATGCTCTTGATGCCTGATCCTCCGTAAAGGGAGGAAGTAGCACAGGAAAGCACTGCAAACACCAGCAGGGATATCCGGAATATCATCGAAAAAAGTCAAAAGTAAATTAATTGCGAATAAATATTGAGAGGGAAATTACGGTTTTTTGATTGAATAAACAATCAGTTCTTGAGGGGGGGGGGAATCCTAGAATTTCGGCTGTCAGGGAAGAGATACTATTTGAGGATCTGCATCTTTCGTACTTGCATCAATCCCGCATGTGTGAGGCGGCAGAAGTAGATGCCGCCCGGAAAGTCCCGTGCATTCCATTCGACAAGGTATGTGCCGGCCTCCATTTCCCGATCCATCAGCGTTGCAACCTCACGTCCAAGTATATCAAATACCATCAGCGTTATGTGGCTGTTTACTGGTAACCCCGCCTGTCCGGCCTCCCCGTCCCGCAGGCGGGCGGGCAGGTGATAACTGATTGTTGTGCTCGGGTTGAACGGGTTCGGATAATTTTGGGAAAGTGAAAACGAAGCCGGTTCCTTGGCATGGACCGCATGGACATCGGTCGATGAACTGCTGCTCAACTCAGCGACTGCCGCAAGCGTGAGTTGTGTTGATTTCTTTATTAATTGGAAATTCAGCGTGCCCGACGTATCGCCGGAGCTGTGGTAGAGATCATTTTTCTGATAATAAGGGCCGTCGACAGTCGGCAAATAATTTTCGATCAGAAGAATCGCTGGATAGCCTGATGCCCAGAGCGAGGCATGATCGCTGTAACTGTGAGTCGGGAATGGAGGGGTGTTCATGATCAGGCCGATTTTGTATTTATCGTTCATTGCTCTGCAATGATCTCCGAGCCAGGAGGACTGGCTGTCCGCAACAACTGCCAGGTACATATATGAACTATTGTATCCGATCATGTCCAAACAAATAGTCCCGAGAATATTCTTGCCCTCGGCCTTTGCTTGCTGCGCAAAATGCAAGCTGCCGTACGTCCAACCTGGATAGACAGGAATCGATTCTTCGGCGCCGAAGGCGACAAATTGAATTGTATAATCATTGGAAAAAAGGAATGATGAATCGCTCATGATGCGGGCAAGCTCGACGAGCGCGGCGACTCCGCTGGCGTCGTCATCAGCTCCGGGTGCCGATATTGTTCCCCAATCCTGCTGCCAGCCCGGCATCTTATTGGCACATGCGTCGAGATGCGCGCCGATGAGGATTATTTTAGAGGGATCCTTTTTTCCCGCGAGCGTGGCGACAACATTCACCAATGGTCTTGTGTTGAAGGGAGATAGTGCGGCCGGAACATAAAATGTGTCGTACTTCACCGAGGTCAGAAAGCGGAATGATGTGAAGGTTCGCAGAAGGTACGCAGCAGCGCTATCATACCCTGGTGTGTAATCGACGCGACTGTGGTAGCCGCCGGAGGACTCCAGCGTTCGAACATACGTCAATAGATTCTCCGCCGACACCGAGTCGACCATTTTTTGAATCGTCCCCGGCGATCCCGTTAGTTCCGCAGTTGATGTCCCTGCGGTGAGAAACAGGCACAGAATGATAGTTCTTGAGTTACGCGGTTGCGTTTTCATGGCTCACGATCATGATAAAGATTGAACGAGCCTAATATATCAGAATATACAGAAGCAAGAATCCAAATACCAACTGGCAAGTGATCAATGGTAACGCTCAGCCACTAAGGCACCCCGCCTGCCAAAGCGCAGCGGCGGGCAGGCAAGGCACAAAGAAAATTGTGGGTTGATGATCTTGTTATCTGTGAACTCAAA
>JAGVPT010000247.1 GCA_020052095.1 Bacteroidota bacterium
ATGGAACCTTGGACAAGTACATCGGCGACGCGATCATGGCATTCTGGGGTGCGCCGTTAGACGACGCAGACCATGCCGTTCACGCGTGCGCCGCGGCGCTGAAAATGCAAAAACGGTTGGAAGGACTTCACACGAAGTGGATCCACTTCGGCAGACCCGTCGTAAACCAGCGCATCGGTTTGAACAGCGGCAAAGCCGTCGTCGGCAATATGGGAGCGGAGGCAAAATTTAATTACACCGCCGTCGGAGACGCGGTGAATCTTGCGTCGCGGCTTGAAGGCGTGAACAAAGAGTATGGCACGCGTTTGTTGATGAGCGAGTTTACGTACAGACGCGTTTCAAAGGAAATCCTCACACGCGAGATGGACATGGTTGTAGTGATGGGAAAAACGGAGCCAGTGCGTATATACGAACTGATCGCGATGGCGGATGAAGTGCAGACGGATGCGACGAAAAAATTCCTCGATCTGTACCACCAGGGACTCGAAGCCTACAAGAAACGGGCCTGGAAGAGCGCCGTCGAACAATTCCAGCAAGCGCTGCAGATCCGCCGCGACGACATTGTCTCAAATATTTACATCCAGAGATCGACGTTGTTCATCGATTCTCCCCCCCCAGACGATTGGAACGGCGTGTTCGTGATGACGAAGAAGTAATTACTTATTCCCACGCTCCGCGTGGGAATAAGATGCTCAGCGTGTCATTCCCACGCGGAGCGTGGGAATGAGGGAATGCAAGGTGACGGCAACTTCAGGAGTGACGGTCACCTCGTTTATCTAAAAACACAAAAGGCTGATCGCATAAGCGACCAGCCTTTTCGCTCTTTACTGAAGATTACCGATACCTTCGAGGTATAGGTAATCTGATATTATATCTCTCTATTAACCAGCGCCTTCTTTAATTGCGAAATATGCCAGGTAATGTTGATTTCCTTGGGGCAGGCCTCGATGCAATTGAAGATCGTGTGGCAACGCCAAATTCCGTCCTGCGTATCGACGATATCCAGACGTTCCTCGGGTGCTTCATCGCGTGTGTCGAACGTAAAGCGGTACGCTTTGAGCAACGCGGCGGGACCGAGATAATTTTCGTTTGTCCAGAGTGACGGGCAGGAGGTGGAACAACAGGCGCACAGAATGCACTTTGCTGATTCGAAAAGCTTTTCCGCGTCCTCGTTGCTTTGTAAACGCTCGGCTTCCGGCGGATTTGTTTTGGTGATGAGATACGGCTTCACCAGTTCGTACTTCTTGTAAAAATCCGATAAATCCACGACAAGATCTTTGATCACCGGCATTGAGGGGAGCGGCTCCAACGTAACTACATTGCGATAGTTCAAATCTTTCAAGAGAATTGAACAAGCCAATCGATTTCTTCCATTGATACGCATCCCGTCCGATCCGCAGACACCGTGCGCGCACGACCGCCGGTACGTTAACGTTCCATCCATTGAGCCCTTGATTTTCTCGAGTACGTCCAATACCCTCCATGTTTCGTCAACACCATCGACGACGAACTCTTTGTAGTACGGAGTCGTATCGGTTTCCGGATTGTATTTTTGAATGCGAAAAGTTACCTGCATTGTGCTATCCTTTCCAATAGATGTCCGACGCCGTAGAGGCGTCGGACACCTTCGTTTCATTAATACACTCGCTCTTTAGGTTGGAACTTGGTAATGACAACCGGCTTGTACGAGATTTTCGGTTTGCCGTCTTCGTGCTGAATAAATGAGTGCTTCAACCACTTCTTATCATCCCGTTTCGGAAAATCTACCCGTGCGTGGGCGCCGCGACTCTCCTGGCGATTCAATGCGCAGACAGCAATTGTCTCGGCTGTGCCGAGTAAATGCCGGAGCTCAATCGCTTCCATCAGCTCAGTATTGAATTTCTTGCCGTGGTCTGCGATTGAAATATTCTTATACCGGCGCTTGAGATCTCGAACATCGCCGACCAGTTCTTTCATCAACTTCGCTTCACGGTATACTGAACATTTGTCCATCATTTGTTCCTGCACCTCGGTCCGAATCTGCGCAGCATTTTCAGTTCCTTTGCTCGAGAGAATGTCGTCAACCATTTTGCGCGATTTTCCTTCGGGATGTTTGGGGAGCGGAGTAAATTCAGCCTCTTTCAAATATTGGGCGATGGCTTTTCCGCCTCGTCTGCCAAAAACGATGATATCGAGAAGGGAATTGGTCCCTAAACGATTCGCGCCGTGCACTGAAACACATGCACATTCGCCGGCCGCATAGAATCCGGGAAGAATTTTCCCCTTTGCATTCAAAAAGACCCGCGCATCGTTGTCCGTCGGTATTCCTCCCATCGCATAGTGGGCGGTGGGCTGAACCGGAATCGGTTCCGTGAGGGGTTCGACGCCGAGGTACGTTCGCGCAAATCCTGTGATCTCCGGTATCTTGTCTTTAATGGTCTGCGCACCAAGATGCGTGAGATCGAGATTGACGTAGTACGTTCCATCGCTCCCTTTAATGCCGCGGCCTTCTTTAATTTCCGTATAGATGGCGCGAGAGACCATGTCGCGTGGAGCCAAATCTTTCACCGTTGGTGCGTAACGCTCCATGAATCGCTCACCTGCGTTGTTGCGGAGAATTCCTCCTTCACCGCGCGCCGCTTCCGATATCAGTATGCCAAGTTTCCACAATCCCGTCGGATGGAACTGGAAGAATTCCATGTCCTCCATCGGTATCCCGTTTTCATAGGCGATGTTGCAGCCGTCGCCGGTTCCGATCAGTGCGTTCGAGGTAATGCGGAATGCGCGACCGTAACCGCCGGTTGCGAACATTACCGCCTTTGCATGGAACGTGTGGATCTCTCCGGTGCCGATCTCCATTGCGACTACTCCGCAGCAGACTCCTTTGTTGATGATGAGATCGGTGACAAAGAATTCGTTGTAGAAATTGACTCCCTGCTTGATGCAGTTTTCGAAGAGCGTATGGAGCATAACGTGTCCGGTCCTGTCCGCCGAGTAGCAGGCGCGGCGAACCGCGACACGCTTCGAATTCGGGTCTGCCGGATTTTCAGGCCGGGTATGTCCGCCAAACATCCTTTGGGCAATTTTTCCGTCAGGAGTACGGGAGAAGGGAAGCCCCATGTGCTCGAGTTCGATGATGGCGCGAATGGCGTCGCGGCACATAATCTCGATCGAATCCTGGTCGCCGAGGTAATCGCTTCCCTTGACGGTATCGAACATGTGCCATTCCCACGAATCTTCTTCCTCGTTTGCAAGCGCCGCGCACACGCCTCCTTGCGCAGTGCCGGTGTGCGATCGGGAGGGATACACCTTCGATAACACCGCGCAACTGAACCCTTGCGGTATTTCCAACGCAGCGCGCAACCCTGCGCCTCCCGCGCCAACGATTATGACATCAAACGTATGAACCATTGATAGCTCCGATAATAAACCCAGGTTCTAGAAATAAACCTCCGGAAAGACCTTGCGAAGGTTCTTCGAGTGAATTAAAACGAAAGTATCGTTGCGATACCGAGTCCGGCAAACGCGACGCCCGCCGTGTACAGCAGGCCAAGGATTGTCCAACTCAACCAGCCCGGCATTTTGTAATCGCGGAACACATTCCAGGTGCCCGATAACCCGTGATATAATCCGATTACCACAAACGTAATCTGCAACATCTTGTATAAGGGGTTTTGCATGCGCGCAAGCACGGCATCGTACGTGTGCCCCGAGTCGATATGGTAGTGCATAAGAATATAATGTCCGATCGCAACCACGAACAGCACCACTCCTGTTACGCGTTGCAGATACCATGACGGCGCTCCTGAACCGCGCGATCCGTAATATTTGGATGACATAGTCGTTATTCCTTTTTGCGGAAAATGTGTTATTTCACCGATGCAACGGAGTGAAGCGTATCTTGCGTGAACATGATGTAACCCATGCCGAAGAACAGAAGAAGGCCGATAATGACGACCGCGTAATACAATTTCTTGTGGTAGCGAGCCCCTTCGGCCAGATCGACGAGCGCAATGCGAATGCCGTTGAGCGCGTGGAAAAGAAGAAATGCGAATAGGAACCATTCAAGAAAGAGAAACAGCGGCGTGCGGAAAAGGAGCATCTCGGAATCGAAAGCTTCTTTTCCTTTCTGCAGAGACATCAACGCAATGATATGCAACATGATGTAGCCCGTCAGGGCAAGCCCCGTGATGCGATGCAGCACCCACGCCCAGCTTCCCGAAAATTTGTGGTAGGCAAGGAGGACTTTGACCCAACCTGTCGGAGGATAGTTGCTAGACATTCAGAATTTACTCCTTTTTGTAGCTGCGAATGATTGGTGGTGCGGATACGTCCTGTCGTTCGTGCGGTGGTATAGACAGGTGGTTGAAACCGTGATAATGTATGAAACTATATTCAAAATCTCAACAACGAAAAATAATGGTAGTGTCATTTTGAATCGACTTTTTGGCTCTCTTCTTTCTCTGATGCCAGAGAAAGAAAAAAGCTCAGCCTTTAACTGAACTCACTTTTCCTGCACCTATTAAAAACATTCAAGAGCGGGAAAACTAGCATCGTCGGGCAGGATTCGATGGACCCTACGGTGAGGATCTCTTTGTCCTAAGGAAAGTGAGACACCGCCGGGATTGATTGCCACCACCCCTGGCCCTTCCGCCAGAAAAACGGTCGAAGACTCGACTCGTTGAGCGGACAGGTCGGGCCTTCCCCTCCTCCATGAGGAGGGGACTCAGGGGTGGTGCCCAACGGAAAGATGGAGCCCATCAACAAGACTCTCTCTGTCTCAAGGAAAGTGAAACACTTGCAAAATAGTTGATGTCACTACTGCTTGTAAACCAACCGCGCAAAGCGTTGAAAGTTTTGCACGGTTTATATCACCAACGAGTTCGTTTCAATTCGTCAGGGCGACACTTTCTGTGATGAATTTTCTTACCGAGATGACGCTCCCCAGAAGCCCAAGAAATGTTCCAGCTCCGAGGATGATAAGGTAAAAGGTAGGTTCGACAAAGACAATCGCAGCGAGATCCCCACCGAACACTTTCGAGGCGTACACAACCACCAGGTAGATAAATCCCGAAGAAAAAAGTCCTCCCAGCACGCCCTGAACAATTCCCTCTACCAGGAACGGCAGGCGAATAAACATCCGCGTTGCCCCAACAAGTTTCATCGTTGCAATGATCTTCCGCTTCGAGTAGATCGCAAGGCGAATGGTGTTGGAAACGAGGAAAATCGCGGTAATCAAGAGAGCAATGCCGGAGCCCAGACTTGCCATGGCGAACAATTGCGCACGACGGTCCAACAACTGTAATAGCGTCTTTCGGTAGATAACGTCGTCGACGCCGGGAACGAGTTTGAGCTTCGCATAGACAACTCTGGCGCTGTCGGTGTTCTTGTAGTCCTTTTCAAGATAAATCTTGAATGAAGCAGGAAGAGGGTTGAATTCAAGTATATTGCGAATATCTTCGCCGAACTGCTCTTTGAAGATCTTCGCTGCTTCTTCTTTGGAGATGAATTTCGCGGCTTTGATTCCCGGTATGGCATGAATTTTTCTTTCAACAATCGGAGAAGTTTCGTCGGTGATGGGTTCTTCAAGGAACGCTTCCATCTCGACCCTGTCGCGGAACGATTCTACGATCTGATTTGTGTTCCGGAAGACGATGGTGAAGAGTCCGAGGAGAATAAGTGAGATGGTGATGGTGAAGATAGAGATCACCATTGAAAGCCGTGCCCGCTTAAAACCCGAAATTCCCTCTTTAAGAACGTAGAAGATATTCACAGTAATGCTCGCTTTCTAACCCTCGTTTGAGTTTAGTATGACGATCGTTGTTCTCTGCACCCTTTCGATCTTCCACCAATAACCGATTAACCGCAAATGACACAAAGGGATTATGGATTCACATTCCCACCGGTTTCGTAGGAGCCGAGATTCTTGTAGTACGTAGTCAATTCCTGCAAGTGATTCAGCGCATTCACGCGTTCGAATTCTCCTGCATCACCCTCGATGTCGGCATAAAACAAATATTCCCATGGCGCTCCCACGATCGGACGCGATTCAATTTTCAATAAATTGATGTTCCGAAGAGCGAAGACGGAAAGGCACTTAAATAATGCGCCAGGAATATTCTTCGTCGCAAAGATGATCGATGTCTTTGGATGTCTCCTTGGTATGATCCGTTTGCGCCCAATAATGAGGAATCGGGTAAAATTTTTATGATCGCTTTCGATTCCAGCGCGGAGGATTTTCAATCGGTAATCTGAAGCGGCTTGCGAGCTCGCGATGGCAGCCGAATCTCTCCGATGCTCTTCCGCGACCATTCTGGCAGCGCCCGCAGTATCGTAGAACGGAGTAACAGCGACTCGCTTCAACGTCCGTAAGAACTTTTCGCATTGGCCCAGCGCTTGGGGATGAGAATAGACGTATCGAACGTCTTTGATCGTTACGCCGGGAAGCGCGAGCAAGTTCATTTTAATGCGGAGCTTGATCTCTCCGACAATATACACCTTGAATTTCCAAAGCAAATCGAAATTCTGATGCACGCTGCCGAACAACGAATTCTCGATCGGGACGACAGCGTACGAGGAGCGTCGTTTGGCGACATCTTGGAAAATGTCGTGAAACGATTCTCGCGCGATTGCAGTGCTATTTTTTCCAAAATACGCTTTGGCTGCCTGCTCGCTGAATGCGCCCCGTTCTCCTTGGTACGATACTATGGTTTTCATCTAATTGCGTGCACTTATCTGAGATAGCGATTATTCGTTTTTGACAAAGGATGAATTATGAATTAGGAAGGATGAATTGGGAATCCTCCGGCGTTCATCTTCATCATTCCTAATTGCCTCAGAAGTTCGACTCGTCCCGCCACCGAGTTATCCTCCAGACATCTTTTGCGCTGGGCCGCTCGAGCGTCAGACTTGCGTATCCGTCGATGCGGACGACGTCGGTCGGGCTGAATGTTACCGTGAGATTGAAATTCCGGGTCACATTCACTTTTACTTCTATTGAATCGCTCACGATTGGAATGGTGTTGTTCCAAACCAAGTCCAAACGTTGGGCATTCTCGAACAGACCAAAAGTGCTGCGCAAGTCATCGTCGCGCCCCCAGAAGACATCGACGCCTTTGTCGTAGTCGCGATAGACAAAAATGAAACTGGGTGACAGAACTTGCCCGTAAATGGTCGTGTCCTTAAAGAGGTACGCCTGCTTGAAGTTCTGGAACACTCCATCGATCGTTTTCTGATCGCCAAGCACCGAGCCGCTTCCCTGGACTGATTCATCAAGCGCCGGTGCAAACGGATTAAGGCATCCACAGAATAACACCGCGCACATCAACGACGGAACCGCCGAACTCATTGGCTGAACTGTCCTTTCATATCGCTCCAACTAAGGGTCGAATCTTTTGCAGACGGCAGATCTTCCCATCGGTAAATTGACCACGTGCCGGTGTTTTTATTCGGGATCATGTAAAACCGCGCACGTCCGAGATACGTGATGGGGGCAAGGGAAAAAGAATAGTCTGCCGAAAATAGTGCGGAGTCGGCTTGAAAAGGCGTAAGCGTCGTTCCCGAAAATGATACTGTCGGTGTGAAGGTGACACTGACGCTCGCCATTGCCTTTCTAAAATAATTCAATTCCGAATCCCTCGTCCAGTGTGAAAAAAAAGCGCTGTAAGTTCCCGCCGCTTTTTGCGTCGGAACGAAAATATATTGTTTCTTGACCGATCCTGTGTCTGCGAACAGCTTATCGTAGTCGTTGACATTTTTGTTTGCGAACGAAGACGTCAGATTGTCGATGACCATTTGCGCCGACGTTGCCGGTGGATTTGCAGGAATCCCTCCGACGGGTGTTTCGGAATCCCGCGTTTTCAGCAAATCGCACGACGCAACCAGCAACACAATCATAAAACAGGCAGGGATGAGTCGTTCAAAGCGCAATTCGACCCTCCAGCGCGCGCGACAGGGTAGCCTCGTCGGCGAATTCCAGGTCCCCGCCGATCGGAAGGCCTCGCGCAATGCGCGTCACTTTTACGCTTAGCGGCTTGAGTAATCTCGATAGGTATATCGTCGTCGCCTCCCCCTCAACGTTGGGATTCATTGCGAGGATGATCTCTTCGATGTCATCGGTAATGCGTGCGAGGAGTTCCTTCACTTTTAAATCTTCCGGTCCGATGTTGTCGAGCGGCGAGAGGGCGCCCCCTAGGACGTGATATAGGCCGTGAAACTCGTTCGTTTTTTCAATGGCCATGACGTCCCTTGGTTCCTCGACGACGCAGATGATGCCACGAGTACGTTTTGGACTTGAACAGATGTAGCAAGGGTCGCTTTCCGTGATGTTGCTGCAGATAGAGCAATAGCGGACTTTGTCTTTGATGTTGATCAACGCCTGAGCAAAAGTCACCACTTTCTCGCGAGGCAATTTCAGGATGAAGAGCGCCAGCCGCTGGGCCGTCTTCTTCCCGATGCCGGGGAGCTGGGCGAATTCTTCGACGAGTTGTTCGACGGATTCCGATGTGTATCGCATTACATTCCCGGAATATTGAGCCCCGGAATATTCGGTAGCATCCCCCCGGTGACTTTGGCCATTTCCGATTGTGCAAGCTTGTTCGACTCTTCCAGAGCCTTGTTGACCGCCGCGACAATCAAATCCTCAAGCATGTCGCTCTCCTGCGGATTGATAACTTCTTTCTCGACAGTAATTTTTAGAATCTGCTGTTTGCCGTTCGCAGTCACCTTCACCATGCCGCCGCCCGATTCGGCAGTGACTGTCTTCTTTTCGAGATCGGCCTGCACCTCGGACATCTTCTCCTGCATTTTTTGGACCTGTTTCAACATCCCCTGCATGTTGCCGCCCAATCCGGGAAATCCCTTCATCTGATCCATTCCTTTTCAATTTGTACTGATTAGCTCATGATACGCAAGTCGCCAATATTATTGCCACGAAGTCACGAAGTCACTAAGAAGAATAAGCTTTCTTATTAATGGACATTACAAAACGAAGCCTTCCTTAAAAAGTCCTCGTGTCTTAGTGCCTTTGTGGCAAGGCTTTTAAACTCTGTGTAACATCAGTGATTGGATTTTCTCTGCTTCCTTCGTCCTTCAATTTGTATCCCTCATCCCTTGACTTTTCACTATCCGAACATCTCCTGCTCTACCTCCTGAAGAATAATGTGTCCGATGGTGATGTGGCCTTCCTGAATCCTCTGCGTATCGTCGGAGGGAACGACGATGGCAAGGTCGACCAACTTTTTCGATTTGCCGCCATCTTTACCGAGGAAAGCCATCGTCGCCATTTTTTTCTCCCGCGCTTTCACGAATGCATTATTGACGCTCGTCGAATTTCCGCTCGTGCTTATGCCGATCAGGACGTCCCCCTCGTTGCCGAGTGCTTCCACCGAGCGGGCGAAGACATTCTCATAGCCGAGGTCGTTCGATCCGGCTGTGAGATTCGATGCATCGGTCGTGAGCGCAAAGGCAGGGAGCCCGGGGCGCTTTATGTCGGGAGAAAGGCGGATCACCAATTCCGTTGCAAGATGTTGAGCGTCCGCAGCGCTGCCGCCGTTGCCGCACAAAAGGATCTTCTTCTTGTTATTGAAAGCATTGATGATGATGTCAATCGCCTTGGAGATGTCTGCGCTGCATTGTTCTGCGATTTTCATCTTTGTTTCCGCACTCGCTTTCAGCGAGTCTTGGATGAAGCTCTGTCGGTACACAAGCGTGAGTGGAAGATGGGCCATAGTGGTTCTTTCTTGGTGACTCAATGTCTCTGTGGATATCCGAAATCGGCCTCACAATGCGATCGGTCGCTTCTGCTGGGATCATTTCTCTCAATATCGAAACCAATATATTTAATTGTGCCGCCAATATCAACGAACGCGGATTTGGGTGGTGGGGTCAATTGGATAGTGATGTCATGACTGCCACTATTTTGGATATGCCATTCAGCAAAACTGATCCGACTCTGAAGCACATTTTGGTGATAGGATTGACTGCAGACGCAATGGTCGGCGACCGGGAACAAGCGTTGAATGCCGGCTGCGATGATTACGCAACTAAACCTGTGGATTTTGAAAAACTCTTTGGGTCGATAGAGCGGATGCTGACGAACTCATGAACCCCCTCACACCGCCGTCATCGGGAATGTGACTGTAAATGTCGTTCCCTCACCTGTCTCGGAGTGCACCGAGATGGTCCCGCCATGCGCCTCAATAATTCCTTTGCAAATCGGAAGTGCCAGACCCGTTTGACTGCCAGGCCGTCGTAATCCCGGTGTCGTAATTCTCATCTTGTCGAACAACATCGGGAGGTCCTTCGCAGGGATTCCTTCGCCGGAGTGGACCACCGTAACATCGATTGAAGCAGGCCTGGCCGTCGCAGAAATCGACAAAGAACCATTAACCGGAGTGAACCGAATAGAATTGTCAAGAAGCTGGGTGAATGCCAATTCCAGGCGACCGAGGTCTCCGTCTATAACGGGAACTTCTCCGACGTTCTTTGACACGTGCAGCGATCTTTCACGTTGAGCTTCAGCAGTATTCGACAAGGCGCGATCGATGACTTCGCGAATGAACAGCGGAGCTAAGTGAAGCTTCAGCTCGCCCGCCTCTTGTCTTGTGATCTCCAGGAAATCGTTGACAATTTTGAGCATCAATTTTGCCGCGGTGCCAATCGTTTTGAACATCTCCACGTTTTCCGGCGAGAGATTCATAGTATCTTCTGAAACCAATTGTGCATATCCGACGATACCGCTCAGGGGGCCGCGAAGATCGTGCACGATCATCGAATTGAAAACTTCCTGAAGTTCGCGCAGTTTCCTCTCCGCTTCTGCTATACGCAAAATCGCACGCACGCGCGCCTCGAACTCTTCGACGGCCATCGGTTTTTTCCAATACTCGGTGACGCCAAGCAGGTAACCGGATTCGATATCTGCGGGAGCGGTACTGTAACCGGTCAGGAATATAATGGGCGTGTATTTCAACTGAGGCATTTGCTTCAATTGCTTGATGACCTCGTAGCCGTCCAGCTTCGGCATATGGACATCGAGCAAGATGAGATCGAACGAAGAAGTCCGTGCCTGCAGAATACACTCTTCGCCGTCAAAAGCCTTGGCGACCTCGAATTTGTTCTGCTCCAATACAGAGGCAAAAACATCAGTGATTGCAGCTTCGTCGTCGGCGATGAGTATTCTCTGTTTTTCACTCATGGGATATCTCCTTCAACCTGGAGTTGGAGCTAATGTAGGAGTGCGATGGGGCAGGAATTCTGCACCGGACTCATCGAGCTGACAATCCGCCATTTGTGTTAGCGGCTAACGCAGGTGAATTGCCGCAGCGAATTCTTTGATCAGGTCTTTCGATCCTTCTTTCTCAAGAACGTTTCCCGTCACGACAAATCTCGCTCCTGCTTTCACTTTCTTGCGTGCATCGTCCGGAGTGCGGATTCCCCCGCCGACAATAAGGGGAACGGAACAGTACTTCGCGACAGCGGCAATCATTTCTTCCGGAACGGAATGCTCAGCACCGCTGCCTGCTTCGAGGTATAACAATTTGAAGCCGATGTATTCTGCTGCCAACGCGTGGGCGACCGCAATATCCGGTTTATTGCGCGGCAACGGTTTTGTGTTGCTCATGAATTCAGCCGAGGTCGTCTTACCCGATTCGACGAGCATGTATGCCGTGGAGATTGCCTCGAGTTTCATTTTTTTGATGATCGGCGCTGCGGTAACCTGGCTCCCGATAATATGCTCGGCATTTCGTCCGCTTAACAACGAAAGGTATAAAATCGCGTCCGCCTTCTTTGAAATTTGTTGAACGCTGCCCGGAAAAATAACCACCGGTACTTTTGTGTTCTTCTTGATGGTCGTGATGCAATCTTCAAACGTGTCCGCCAGCACCAGGCTCCCACCGACGAGGAATCCATCCACACCGGCGGCAGTCGCATGCTGAATGAACTTGGGAAGACTATTCCCGTCGATTTTGTCCGGGTCGACCAGGACGAGATAGGCAGCACCCCTGGCGTTCGACGAGGAGAGGAGGGTTTCGTACGTGGACATAGTGTTCGTCTTTTTTGGTGAAAGTCAGACTTGTCCCAAATAAAATCTTTGGGCAATGCTTTGGAAAGCAATATCTGCTATCCATTGGTGAGTCCGCTCTAAAAAGCTGCGGATAAAAGTTTTTTTCTTAAGCATTTTTTAGCCTTGATGCACCTCCCGATTTCAAGAAATTGATTAAATCGGGAA
>JAGVPT010000072.1 GCA_020052095.1 Bacteroidota bacterium
CATCGCATTGATCCTGTCTGCTGATAAAAGATTGAATTACGTTCGTGCTCTCTCTACACACTCTATGACTCTTGCATTTTAACATAAAAGTGTGACTTTTGTCGGCTTAGAGACAATTTTTCAGATGTCTCAAGTACTAAGTAAGTAGTGGAAGTAAGAAGATTTTCGCTCCGTCAACCAAGCACTACGCACGAATTTTGAAAGCTACGAAATCAGAACTCAGAACTACGAGCTCCGAACCATGAACAATCTGAAGCAAGCTTGACATAAAGGATGAGTACGGTTACTTTAGACAACAATCAACAATGAGCAATGAACAATGAGTAATGAGACGAGTTTGATTCAAATACCTAACGCCCAAAACCGAACACCTAAGACTCAAAACTTAAAACTTAACACTTAATACTAAACTATGCCCAAAAGCATTTCTATCGAACTACGCTGCAACAAGAACAGCGGGGGAACATATAATGCGAGTACTTTTGTAAATGGAAAACTCGCGGCGGAACCTGACTTGTCCGTCAACCGTGGAAATTGCGATGCAATTGCCATGCTCTACGACAGAGTAAAGAAACTACATCCCGGAGTCGATCCTCGAATCAAGGGATTAGATAAGACGTGCCTCGATAAGATCATGCGTTGAATACCCCGCCGAGCAATGCAGAGCTGAAACGAGAATACAGGTTTTAGAACAGTATTCACCATGCAAGATTGCGCACAGCGGACTACCTATAAAATCCTATCCTCGATCTCAGTTACAGTATGGAACCCAAACCCCAACGCTCGACATTCGTCACCGGACTCGCGATTGTTTCTATGCTCCTCGCCGCGTTTCTGTTTGTGAGCGATATTGCGGGATTGGTCTCGTACATTAATCTCACCAATAGCTCTGAGTATCAAATGGCGATGAAATTGATGCAGGCATACCAGCCCGACTCTCGTTTGATGCTTATCAACTCAGGATGGATGATGACTACAAGCCTTGTGGGTCTGGTAATAAATATGGGGACCCTCGTTGTTTCATACGGCCTGTTTGCACGCAAGACATGGGGAAGGATTTCCTACATCTCGTTTCTCGGGATTCAAACCGTGTATTACATTTTCTCGTCTATTGGCGGATACTATCTGGCGCAGACAATTGTCAATAAATCTGGAATTGACGAGATGCTCAACTCGTCGGAATTATTGGCATTTGGAGGATTTACGGCCATCGTCGGAATGATCATCGTCGTCGCAACGGCCGCATTCATCATCCGAAAGTTGTCGTCGGAGAGCGTGCGGCAGGAGTTTGTCCAGAGTTCAGTGAACAGTTAGTAGTAAACAGAAGGCAATAGGCAGCAGGCAATAGGCAGCAGGCAATAGGCACAAGGAATAATGGAATCGTGGAATGATGGAATGAAGTCTCCGGACTCAGGACCCAGGACTACGGACCACAGACTACGGACCACAGACTACGGACCACAGACTACGGACCACGGACTACGAACCGCGCACCAAGAACCCAGAACCAAGAACTACAAACTACAGAATACGAACCCTCACCATAGAGTACTCTTATGTTAAACATAGCATTATTTGGTCCTCCCGGAGCCGGCAAAGGGACGCAATCTGAATTCCTCACAAAAAAATACAACCTCTATTACATCTCAACGGGTGATCTGCTCAGGAAAGAAATCGCGAATAACACGAAGCTGGGACTAGAAGCTCAAAGCATTATTGCATCAGGTGGCTTGGTTTCGGACGAGATCATTGTTCAGGTGATTGAAAAGACGATTACCGACAATCCCGATTCGAACGGATTCCTCTTTGACGGTTTTCCGAGAACATACATACAGGCTTATATACTCGAGGGACTGATGTTGAAGTTGAATACGTCCCTAACGTGTCTTATTAGTCTTGTCGTGCCCGAGGAATTGTCGGTTGCGCGGCTTTTGAAAAGAGGCAAGTCCTCCGGCCGGTCGGATGACAACGAGACGGTCATCCGCAACAGGCTTAAAGAATACAACGAGAAGACCCTCCCGGTTCTACAGTTCTATAAAGACAAGGGAATCTATTTTGAGGTTGACGGAAGCGCCGGCATCGAGGAAGTAACAATTGCGATCACAAAGCTTGTCAAGGTCGAACTCAGCAAACGCCTGCTGAATATTGTCCTCTTCGGTTACCCTGGTTCAGGGCGAGGTTCTCACGGAAAAGCACTTGCAAAAGAATTCGGTTTGGAATACGTGGCAACCGGGGAGATGCTACAGCAGGAAATTGAAAAGAAATCCGACATCGGCAGGAAGATTACGGAACTCTACGAGAACGGGCAGCTTGTTGGGGATGAAATGGTTGTCCAATTAATAGAGAAGAAGCTGGCAAATTCGAAGGATATCAAGGGATTTATTTTCAAAGGATTTCCCCGCACATTGGTTCAATCGTATATCCTGGATGGACTCTTGAAGAAGCATGGATCATCTATATCAAAGATTATCGAGATAGAAGTGCCCATGCTTGAACTTATAAACCGGCTTGACGAAAGAAGCAAGACTGATCGATGTATGCCATATGATAACAGTACCGCCAAAATCGTAAAGCGCTTGCACGAACATGAGAAAAAGACCGTTCCTGTAATTGAAAAATACAATCAACTGCACGGAGTTGTCAAAATTGATGGCATGGGATCGTTCGATGAAGTCTATAAGAGAATTTCGATTGAAGTGAAAATGGGCATGAGAAGTTGAGCCATGGACAATGAACAATGAGCAATGACTAATGATCGATGATCAATGGTTGTTGCCTCTAAAGCCGTCAGTCTTGTATCTTCGATCGATATTCGCTGATTCGGAATCTCGCCTATTGACAAACCGCGCGGATACTCTTACTTTTCCCTCGCCATCAAGAACATTGCCGGCCAAGTCTTGCCAGCGAACACAACGTCAGCGTGCACGCTCTTGCAAATCAGGTTGCGAGGAATGAATTGCACCATCTCAACATCATCAAAGGCAAATATAATTGATGGCGAGTAGCACTGCACATTTGTTGTTTGTCTCTTAAACCGTTACCTTTTCTTCCTCAGTGCGGAGGCAAATGTCGCCCACCATGGACGAAATATAATCATTACTATTCATTACATAAGGAGAGATTACTATGACAGAGTCTACACCACAATCCAAGAAACTGCAATGGGAGTGGGTCGGAATCACATTCGTCATGTACATGATATGTTATTTGCTGCCTATTCTCTTCGCCGGAGGTGTATTCGGAAATTTTATCGTAAGCTATAAGGCGGGAATTTTTATCGGCGCATGGTCATTCGGAGGAGCCGTCGTTCTTCCTGCCATCGCAGGATATAGTTCGAAAGGGATCACGATTCTCGAGCCTGCCATCGCAGGCGTTGGATTGGTCGCTCTCTGGTATGTCGCCTACCGCGTCTTCATTGCTCGGTACATCGCAGCAGGTGTCTCGGAAGATATTCCGTTTCTTGTCTCATTTATGGTAATCATTTTTGTTCTTTCTTTGTTGGGCGCCTGGTTGGGAGAGCGGGCGCAGAAGCTTTGGAGAACGAAACCCCCGAGCAATGATCAATGACCAATGACCAATGATCAATGTATAATGACTACGGACTTCGGACCTTGGACTTTGGACTAAGGACCACGAACCCAGAACCAAGAACGTAAAACCTAAAACTCAATGCCATGATCACTAACGAAGATTTCAGGAACCAATTGAGTCGAAGAGGATTTTTGAAGACAGGTCTCGCAGGAGGAGTTGCCGTTGCGGCATTTCCTCTCTTCTCGACGACGGAGAAAGCTATCGCTTCTACGAAGTGGGATCCGGAAATCCAAATGATCGGCTTGGAGGAAGTGACGGTGGGAGAACTTGCTGATGGGATGAAGTCGGGGAAGTACACAGCACGTTCCATCGCGGAAGAATACATCGCGCGCATTGAAGCTATTGATAGACAAGGCCCCGCTCTTCACAGCGTGATCGAGCTTAATCCGGATGCATTGGCGATCGCCGATGCCCTCGACAATGAACGAAAACAGAAAGGGGCGCGGGGCCCGTTGCACGGCATCCCGGTACTTATAAAGGATAACATCGACACCGCTGACAAGATGGCCACGACAGCCGGCTCGCTCGCGTTGGTAGGAGCCAGCCCGCCAAAAGACTCTTTCCTCGTTCAACAGCTGCGTAAAGCGGGAGCAGTGATTCTGGGGAAGACCAATCTTAGCGAGTGGGCGAACATACGGTCGAATCATTCAACCAGCGGATGGAGCGGCCGCGGCGGTTTGACGAAAAACCCGTATGCACTCGACCGTAATACATCGGGATCAAGCTCCGGGTCGGGTGCGGCTGTTGCCGCGAATCTCTGTGCCGTGGCGGTGGGAACGGAGACCGATGGATCGATCGTCAGTCCATCGTCGATTAACGGGATCGTCGGAATCAAGCCCACTGTTGGGCTGATTAGCCGCACTGGAGTGATTCCAATTTCGCATTCGCAAGATACGGCCGGACCGATGGCGCGGACCGTGCGTGATGCAGCGATTATGTTGGGCGCCCTCGCAGGAGTCGATGCAGAAGATAAAGCTACAAACGATCCCGGAAGAAAATCTTTTTCCGATTACACGGAGTTCCTTGACCCGAAGGGACTTCAAGGCGCCCGGATAGGTGTTGTCCGGAAATATTTCGGATTTCATCCGGGGGTCGATGCAGTGATGGGTGAGGCACTGGAAGCGTTAAAGAAAAATCGTGCGGTGATTGTCGATCCCGCGGATATCGAAACGATCGGGAAGTTTGATGATACCGAGAACACCGTTTTGCTCTACGAGCTGAAGGCAGATATGAATGCCTACCTTGCCCGCCGCGGTCCGGGTGCAACGGTTCATACACTGAAGGAGATCATCGAATACAACGAACGGAACGCGAAGACAGAAATGCCATACTTCAATCAGGAAACTTTTCTGAAGGCAGAAGCCAAAGGCCCGCTCACAGACAAAGAGTACCTTGACGCACTGGAGGCCAACCATCGCCTTTCACGCAAAGAAGGGATCGATGCCGTGATGGACAAGTTCAAGCTCGACGCACTTGTTGCTCCGACCGATAGTGCGGCGTGGGTCACTGACCTGATTGACGGCGACCATTTTCTCGGCGGGAGTTCCACGGCAGCTGCGGTTGCCGGTTATCCGAGCATCACCGTGCCCGCGGGATTTGTTTTCGGATTGCCGATTGGCATTTCCTTCTTTGGGCGTGCGTGGAGCGAGTCAACGCTTCTAAAGATCGCCTATGCGTACGAGCAAGCAACAAAAGTGAGAAGACCACCCCGATTCCTTCCCACAGCCGATATGAGAATGTAGCGTCCTCCACGCTGGCACAGTACATTCCAGTAAAGATCTATGCTCGCAATCTTTGTCACCCGAATTGGGCAAGATCACTGAATATTATGTTGGTCATTAAATATGTGAGTCCGCTCTAAAAAGCTGCGGATAAAAGTTTTTTTCTTAAGCATTTTTTAGCCTTGATGCACCTCCCGATTTCAAGAAATTGATTAAATCGGGAA
>JAGVPT010000199.1 GCA_020052095.1 Bacteroidota bacterium
GCTCCGAAGATTACGTTCCAAAGCTACTGAATTAGGTTTCACACTCATGCCCATTGAAGTTCCAGCACTTTCGACGACATGAGTTACTTAGGAGTTACAGTCCGTCAAAAATGCTGAACGCAGGCGACCGTCTGCGTATGAGTTGTCTAAAACTCCTCCCCCTTTTCCCGTCTAATTTCCGCCCCCAGTCCCTGTAATTTCTTTTCGATCGCTTCGTAGCCTCGGTCGAGATGGTACACGCGCAAGACTTCTGTTTCTCCTTGCGCACGCAGGGCCGCAACGATGAGCGCGGCAGATGCGCGGAGGTCCGTCGACATCACTTTTGCGCCTTTCAGTTTCTTTACCCCCCTTATGACCGCCATATTCTCGTTCATTTCGATATCTGCACCGAGCCGAACCAACTCCGGGACGTGGTTGAACCGGTCAAAGTATATCGTGTCGGTGACGGTCGAAGAGCCTTTCGCAACGGTCATCAGCGCGATCCACTGGGCTTGCATATCGGTGGGAAAGCCGGGATAAATCGCGGTAGAGACGTCCACCGGTTTGATTTCTTTCGGTGCCTGGATCTCGATTGATGTCTCTCCGGTTTTGATTTTCGCACCGGCGTCCTCCAACCGTGCAATGACTGCAGAGAGATGCAACGGATTACATTGTTCGATTTTTATTTTTCCTCCGCATAGGGCCGCGGCGACCAGCATCGTTCCGGCTTCAATGCGGTCGGGAATTGTGTCGATGTTCGCCAGATGCAAGGCGTCGCTTCCCTCAACTTCGAGGACATTCGTGCCGATGCCGTCGATCTTGGCTCCCATCGAAACAAGAAACTCAGCGAGGTTCGTAATTTCCGGCTCCACCGCGGCATTTTCGATGCGTGTTGTTCCTTTGGCAAGCACTGCCGCCATCAAGATATTTCCCGTAGCACCGACGCTCGAAATTTTGAAAGAAATCCGTGCACCCTTCAGGTGCCGGGCCTTCGCGATAATGTAGCCGCGCTCAAGCTCTATCTTGGCGCCTAGTTTTCTCAATCCCTCAAGGTGGAGATCCACCGGACGTGGGCCCCATGCGCAGCCTCCAGGGAGCGAAACTTTTGCGCGGCCGTAACGAGCAATCAAGGGCCCAAGGACGTATATCGACGCGCGCATTTTCTTCACATGCTCGTACGGAGCCTCGAACTTGTTCACGCGGAATGTGTTGACAAGAAGCGAGTCACCGTTCCGCTCGAGCGTCACGCCCATCGTTTGCAGAAGGCGAGCCATTGTCGAGACGTCGCGCAGATCGGGCGTGTTCCGCAGTTCATACTTGCCGCTGGCAAGAAGCGTTGCCGGCATGAGTGCCAACGAAGCGTTCTTTGCCCCGCTGATCTTCACCGTTCCCCGAAGGGGTCTGCCGCCGCGAATGACAAATTTGTCCACGTGAATCCTTTCTTATGCTGCGGATTTCCTCTGTTTCTTCCACCACAAAAAACCAACAACGAGCAAAGAACACCATGCGAAGACATTCGTCGCCAGGCTGACTATCCGCCCGATGTAATACCGCGTCGGTTCGAATTTGAACTCGACAACATGATTCCCCTTCGGGACGACAATCGACCGAAATGCATAGTTGGTCTTGAATATCTCTGTCTGCTTTCCGTCGACGTAGGCGTTCCATCCCTTCGGATAGTAGATCTCGCTGACGAAGAGCAGGTTGTTTCCGGACGCCTCGACATCGAACGAGATTCCATGAATGCCGAAATTCTTTAGAGCGACTCTTGCCGAGGTATCGGGCCGCTGCACAACAACGCCGGGATTTTTTTCAAAAAATGCGACATGATGCGGGTCGAATGTCATGTCCCGCATCCGAGTAAGAATTCCCAAACCGGAATCAACGGCGATTGAATCGACAAACCACGCCCGCTCGCTCCCCGGGGGATACGCCAGAACTTTCTTGTCCTGCCCCTGGAATACCACCGCAAGATTCGGGACATTTTCCTTCGGATCGGCAATGATG
Source organism: Bacteroidota bacterium (assembly GCA_020052095.1). Classification (GTDB taxonomy): domain Bacteria; phylum Bacteroidota; class Ignavibacteria; order UBA10030; family UBA8401; genus JAGVPT01. Next base: position 1,987 of record JAGVPT010000199.1, read on the forward strand.
TATTTTGTATTCATCAGCACCCACACTACCGGATTTCCTATTGTGGCAACATCGACAACGTCCTGGTAGACGCGGAGCTTGGCACCGTGGTAACCGCCGATGCTTTGGATTCTGAAGTATGCCAGATTGTTCGACACCCCTCCACCCAAATTTTGAGTATCCAACACACGATACAACGATTGGTCGCTTTTGATCGCCTTCACGTAATCTGGAGTTGCAAACGTCGCCGCCTTCGTATTCTTATCGTGCATTCGCATTGGCTTCGAGTCGACGCGCCAAAGATCAAACAAGCTCAGAATGATCGTCGCCAATGCAAGCGTTGTCGACGTGATCATGCTTTTTCGGTACGCGTAAGTAAGTCCGAAAATCGCAAGAAGAAGAAACGTCGCGACCAAATAATCCGTCATCACCGAGTTGAAAACAAAATCAAACAGCATCGGACGCACTTGAGCGATGACGTTGTCCGGCTGATTTCCGAAGCGGCCGATGATGAGCTTTCTGACCTCGTCATTTCCCATGAACCCTTTGTACATGTCCTCGAAGAATCCCCTGGCGATAAACCCGAGAACAAAGAGGACCCCGGCTCCTCCGATGATGTAGCGGAATTTCTTTTGCGTCTCCGGTGCGAATTTGTCCTTCCCTTTATCAATGAGCGACTGCAGACCAAAGCCGCCAAGTATCGGCATAATGATCTGCGGCAGGATGAGGACCATCGAGGGAATGCGGAACTTGTTGAACATCGGAAAATAATTGTACATAAGATCATACACGAGAGAAAACGTCTTACCGAAGGAAACGAAGAGCGCAAGAAGGCACACAATCAGCGTTGCTTGCACGAAGCGGTCCTTACGATTGTAATATACGCCGAGACTCGCAAGGATGAGGACTACGACTCCCATATATTGGGGTCCGTCAGTCCACGGCATTTGCCCCCAGTAGGTGTTTATGGATGTTTCCTGATTTCCTGTCAAGGGTCCCTTGTACGGCTGATCCCCAAATCCGTAGAACGATGGAATGAAAAATGTCATTACTTCGCCCGGGCTGAAAGACCAGCTCGTTGCGTACTCATAATCGAGTCCCCCTTCGGTGGTCTTGGACTGCAATTCGGGGGCTGACTTGACGATGGGGTTTGATCCCCGGATCGAGTACGGGTTGTATTCCAACGTCGACAGATAAATATCGGCTGACATAGCAAACGAAAAAGCTGCAGCGATCGCGAACACAATGCCGCTTCGAAGAACCACCAGCCATTGTTCTTTCTTCACGATGCGGACGATCAATAGATAGAGATAATAAATCCCAATGAGCAAGTACGAATAGAAGAAGAATTGAATATGCGACGCAAGTTGCTGAATATGAATTGCCAGCATCAAGACAATGCCGTGCCACCATTTGAAATCATCGATCATCTCCTCCACGATCATTAACACAATGGGCAATAAACAAATCGAGGCGACTTTGGTGTTGTGCCCGACCATGATCAGAATAATAACGTACATCGAAAAAATTGTCGATAACGAAGTGAAAAGGGCAACCAACGGGGTTTTTTTCTTGTGAATCATGAAGAAATACGTTGAGATGCCGAAGACAAAATAGTAAAACAACACACTTGTCACGTCAGGATTCCGAAGGAAGAACGTGAAGATGTCGTGTCCCCAATTTACAAACGTATTCGAAATGTCGTATGTCCTCTCCGGCGTTGCAAGAAGGCTGGCGAATGAAGGCATTCCGCAAAAAATGTACGGCACCCACATCGGAAAGACACCGTCCTTTTTCGCGTCATCCAGGAACGGGAGGAAGCTCTGCGATGCAATGTTGTCGCCGGCGTTGAACACTTTCCCCGAAAAGATCTCGTCGCGGAAAAAGAGGACGAGCGCGAGCAGAATAACGCCGACAGCCACATAGTGTTGATATTTTTTTGGGATCAGATGCCGTGCTTCGGGGCGGATTTGAGTTTTTTGCTTTGCCATGGGCGAGTGAGTGTTAGTAAATCACGTTACGCAAGACGCCAATATTATTGCCACGAAGTCACAAAGTCACTAGGAAAAACAACCTTTTCTATTTATGGACCTTACAAAATGAAGCTTTTCTTAAAAGGTCTTTGTGTCTTTGTGCCTTGGTGGCAAGGCTTTTAAACTCTGCGTAACATCAGTTAGTAAGCCAGATTATGTGATAGAGCGTTCGAGCGACTCGTCGAGCAGTCGCGCCAGTTGTTTCGTAATTTCTTTTCTTTCAAACCGGGCGATCGCCGACAGATCGGGAGAAAAATCGGACTTATTATAGAGATAATCGGTATAATATTCAAGAATGATACGCTCGATCGCTGCAACGTCATCGTTGTGTGCTCTGCGACCGCTTCGCGTTGACCGCAACAATTCGGCAACAGCCCCTTCGTGTGCAAGAGCGATTATCGGCCGACGCGCACCGATGTACTCGTAGACCTTTCCCGGAACAATTTCTTCGCCCCCCGAATAGTCGTCGACGACGAGCAGGAGCGCTTCCGATGTCATGAGATGCACAATGCCTTCAGAATGTGGAAGATAGGGGAGCGTCTTCACGCAGTTCGCCACTGTCGGTTCTTGAAACATCTCCAGCACTTCCGCCCCAAACCTGCCGATGAATTTCAACTCGATCTTCTTCGAATCAATTTTTTTTGCTTTGATGAGATTAGCGATTGCCTGCAGGAATGATTTCGGATTTCGGACCCCGTACATCGATCCGGCATACGTGATAGTGAATTTATCATTGGGGCGATAGGTGATTGAAGGGAAGTCCGCGCTGTCGAATCCGTTTGGCAGATGAAAGACCTTATCTGTCGGTATGTCCGGATACTTTCTTTGGAGATCGAGGAGAATACCGCGCCAGGCGACTTCCACACGCGTCGCGTCTTCAAAGCAGCTTCGCTCGAGATATTCATCCAACTTTTTCGGGAGAAGCCATCGCTCGGGTGTTGACAGAAATCCGGTCCAGGGATCCCGGAACCCAGCGACCCACGGCACGCCGGTGGCGCGATGAACCTTTCGCGCGATCACCGCACATGTGTAAGGAGGAGACGAAGAATAGATCGCATCGATATTTTCCTGTTGGATGATCTTCTTCGCTTCACCCACCGCATTCCATAGCCAGCCGATTCGTGCATCGGGGATAAAAAATGTGGCACGGATAAATTCCGCAATCCCCTCGGAAAAGCCTTTGCTCTCCCCCTTCTTCGGAATATTGTTGACGTCGACGGCCGTTCCCGGTTTCTTTCCGGTGATTCGACGGTAAAAGTTATACGGTTCAAGGATCGACGTCCTATAGACTTTTAGTGACGGCGGAATTTCTTTCAGCAGCGACTCATCTCTGGCAGGATAATCGCCGTCTTTGACGGTGAGGACGACAGGCTCCCATCCAAACTCCGGAAGGTACTTGACAAACTTCAATACCCGTTGAACGCCAGGTCCCCCGGAGGGCGGGAAATAGTAAGTGATGATGAGGCACTTCTTCATTTAATCTAAAGAATTCCTCGATGCTTGCATCGGGGTCATAAAGTACGATCGGATTTTTTATTCAACCAAGATACCTCGACGCTTGCGTCGAGGAGA
>JAGVPT010000217.1 GCA_020052095.1 Bacteroidota bacterium
GGTTAGCTTCATTTACCAACACAATTTCATGATAACAACCAATAGAATAAGCAATATTTGAACAAATCAACATTTTTTCACGCAGGTCTTAAGAAACTAGCTGTAATAATCCAACGAAATTAGAGGCAAGTTGAGGAAAAAAGATGGAGCCATTCTTATTTTTTACTTGACAATCCGGGTAAAAAGGCCTAATTTCGTGGAAGCCCTTCCAATCCTTGTCGAGATTCGCCGAGTTGTCGAATACACGCTTGTTAGAGGTGGAGGAGAGTTATGTATCGGAGACGCTCACGTTACTCGCAGGACAGCTTGTGGAAGCTCTTCCATCAAAGTTTTCGAGAGTGCAGAGATTTGTTGGCGGACACAATTTATGACATAGCGACGGAGGCGAAGGTCGGGATAGGGACCGTCTCGCGCGCATTTAACAACCATCCCAGCGTCGCCTCAACGACACGCGACAAGATCCTATCAGTTGCAAAACAATTGAACTATCACCTTCACGCGTACGCTCAAGAATTTGCACGCCGACGTACAAACCCAATTGCGGCGATCATCCCATTCTTTACAAATTACTTTTTTGCCGAGGTCCTGCAAGGCGTGCAGGATAAGATTTCGAGTCTGGGCTATGATCTGATTTTGTACGGTCTCAATCACCTCGAACAAATCGACAAGTACCACAGGAATAGCGTTCAGCGCGGAAGCGTTGACGCCATCCTATTTTTTTCAATAAAACTGCCACCTGCGATTTTCATTTCGAGCAATGTAAGCGATTGGGGCGATGAGTGCCCCGCGTCAGCACGGCGCGAAAGTTCCTGGCGATGTGGCCATCGCAAGTCTTGATAATATCGAAGTCGCGGAACAATTTGGCTTGACAACAATGCGACAACCGATGACTGAAATAGGGAAACTTGCAGTAGAAAAACTCATCCAACGGATGAAGCATCCTTCCGCGCCGCCGTCGCATATAAACTTTTTGCCGAAGCTTGTTGTACGTGCATCGTGCGGTGTGAACAAAATGTATTCTCCCGTTGAAGACTTTGTTCATGCGAAAGATTAGTTGTTTATTTATATACTACACGCAACAGTGATATGAGTTATCGTTATTCGTTAAATTTTATTCAGCGATATTTGTTCAGAATTGTACTTGTTGCCGGGATGTCTTTCATCTCTCAGGGAAGGCTGATTGGAGGTGTTCCTGAATGGGCAAAGACAGCTATTTGGTATCAAATATTCCCGGAACGTTTTAGAAACGGAGATCTCCTGAACGACCCCCGTATTCCTGACCTTATCGGTTCATGGCCTCACGATTCGATTACGAATTGGTCTGTCAGTCCCTGGAACAGCGATTGGTACAAACTTCAACCATGGGAACAAAGTAACGGTAAAGGATTTTATTACAACGCACAGCTCCGGCGGTACGGTGGCGACATTCAAGGAATTATCGACAAACTCGACTATCTGCAAGACCTTGGAATTACTGCTATATATTTGAATCCGATATTTGAATCCCCGTCTCTTCACAAGTACGACGCTACGTTCTATCACCATGTTGATAATAATTTCGGGCCAAATCCTGTTCGCGATGTTGAGATATGGTCGAAAGAAGACCCGTCAAATCCGGCGACCTGGAAATGGACGACAGCCGATTCGCTCTTTCTGAAGCTTATCCAAGAAAGTCACAAGAAGGGGATGCACATAATTATTGACGGTGTTTTCAACCATGTCGGTAACACATTCTGGGCGGTCAAAGATGTGGAAAAAAATGGAGAACGTTCTCAATTCAAGTATTGGTTCACTATCTACAAGTATGACGATCCTACCACGCCCGAAAATGAATTCTCGTACCAAGGATGGTATAATGTCAAAGAGCTGCCCGAATTGAAGGAAGGTTCAAATGGATTCAGCGAGCCGATTCGTGAACACATTCGCGCGATAGTGAAGCGTTGGATGGACCCGAACAGTGACGGCAATCCCTCGGATGGAATTGACGGCTGGCGACTGGATGTTGCAAACATGGTAAGCCTCACTTTCTGGAAAGATTTTCGAAAATGGACGAGAGAAATCAATCCGCAATCGTACATTGTCGGCGAGGTATGGTGGGATGATTGGGAAAAGAACAGAATGTTTGATCCCGCGCCGTGGATTCAATATGGAGATGTGTTCGATGCGGTGATGAATTATAGACTGACGGTACCGATTCTCCATTACTTCACGGATAAGAAAAACAAAATATCGTCCTCATCTTTCGCCGACACTCTGAAAAAATTATACGATCAATTTCTGCCGGATGTTGATCAAGTCCAGATGAATACACTGGATAGCCATGACACAGATCGCTTGCCATCTATAATTGTAAACCCTGATCGTTCGTTTGACCATCACGCCAGCGCGGCGGACAACAAATTGTACAATGTTCAGAAGCCCAATGATGAGGAGAGAAGAATTCAAAAGCAGGTTCTGCTTTTTCAATTCACGACTGTCGGAGCGCCGTCAATTTACTACGGCGATGAATCAGGGATGTGGGGTGGAGACGATCCGGACGAACGGAAGCCGATGATATGGGATGATATTGTGTACGAGCCGGAAGCGTCGCATCCGTTTAATGCACCACGGTTTATCGATCAGGTTTCTTTTGATAAGGATTTGTATGATTTCTATAAAAAATTGATTTCAGTTAGAAAACACGATACGGCACTCTCCCAAGGAACATTCGAATTTGTTAAAACAGACGATGTAAATGATATCATCGCATTTCAGCGGAAAATGAGTAATCAGAGTATTGTTGTGTGCATGAATGCTTCAAACAAGAAGCAGAGATTTTTCTTACCCAAAGATTTAGCAAAAGAAAATCAGGTTCTTGTCGACATTGTTAATGGGGAGACTATTAAAGCAGTCAAAGGGTCAGTTGAAATAATACTCGAGCCAAAGAGCGGGCGAATTTTGAAGAACGAGTCGGTAACGGGTAGATAGACGATGTGTTGTCAGTATACAGTATGACTTTATCGCAAATTTACGCCAACGAAAAATTAATTTCATGGTGAAGCAAATATTGAAATGGCAGTTTCTCTTTTCGCCATTGTTATTGTTGGTTAATTGCGCTTTTTCGCATCCTGGTGGAAAGAACCAATTAAGCAAATTGATTGATGACTCTCTGATTGCAAGAGTAGGCAGCTATCCCATTCCTTCGACCGAGTATATTCAGAGGTATTCTGATTTTCTTACTGCCACAGGTATTAAAGATAATCTGGATACTCGAAGAGCAATTGTTACTAATGTCATCAACGAGACGCTGCTATTACACTATGACGATAGCGCGTCAATATTAAGAAATCAAAACTATGTAAATGACCTTGAACGTGTAAAGAAGCAAACAACATTAGCTTACCTAAAAGACCGAGAGATTTATGCAAAAATAACTGTCAATGAATTTGAATTACGACAGGCATTTGAACGTACGAATGAGAAACTTGTTGCTCGCCATCTCTACGCACGAACAGAGGAAGAAGCAAATAATTTATATCAACTTTTGAACATGGGTGTAGATTTTAATCTATTGGCCAGGCAGGTTTTTACAGATTCAGTCCTTCAAACTAATGGCGGGTACCTTGGTTATTTTTCATGGGGTGATATGGACCCGGCATTCGAAGAAGCGGCGTACTCGCTACACGTTGGTGAAATTTCTCTACCTGTAAAAATAGCACAGGGGTATAGCATTATAAAATTAGAAGATCGTGTCTCTCATCCTTTGTTAACTGAAAATCAGTTTCTTCAAAAGAAATCTCATCTTGAAAGAGTGCTGAAAATTAAAAAGAAAAAACCATCGGAACAGGAATACATACGACACATTTTCAATCCTAATATAGTGACCTTCAATAATGCAAATCTGAAAGGTTTATTGGATGAGTTGAAAAACTCCCCCTCAAAAAATCTGGAGTTTTACAAGTCAAAAAAATCTTCGTCCGTTTGTGCAACATATAATGGCACATCGTACACTCGGAACGATTTATTGCGCCGTCTGAGCGAACTTCCTGTGGTTTATAGAAAGAAAATTACATCCTTAGAAGAGTTAAAAGTTGCAGTTGAAGGTTTTATACTTCAAGACAAGCTGCTTGCGATCGCACATCGAAAAGGCTATGACACGTTACCGCTTGTTGTAGACGAACATAAGAAAGCAAAGGAATCCTTATCCTTAAAATATAAAATCCAAGAGATAACCGATAAAGCTCAATTTTCTGATTCGTTGATCTATGAATATTACAAAACGAACGTTCACCTTTTTTCGACAGAGGATGAATTGAATATTCAGGAAATTATTGTCGCCAATGGGAATTTGGCAGACAGTCTGAAAGAGACAATAAATGCAGGCGGCGATTTTGGCATGTTAGCGGAAAGGTATTCATTAAGGAAATGGTCGGCAGCAAATAAGGGTGTTATGGGCTTTGCCCCAATATCGAAATTTGGTTTACTCAAGGAAACATTATGGAACAGCCCAATAGGCGAATTGATTGGACCGGTTAAAATTGAAAATCACTACGGTTTTTTCAAGGTCTTGAATAAGAAACCGAGCGAACCCCTTGCATTTGATCTGATAAAAGATCAAGCACGTCAAGCATTAAGATTCGAAAAACAAAGAACAATTATACACGATTACTTAGTTAAACTTCAAAAACATGTAAATATTGAAATTAATGAACAACGGCTGACAACTTTCAAAGTAACCGATTTTGTTTCTCAGAAATAATTAGTTACACATAAGATTTATTCATTTCACTTGGGGTATCAGAAAATAATCAACCTTGATTTAAAGGGAGTCTGTATGAGAAAGCTACTCTTTACGTTGTGGGTCATATTATTATCAAATTATCTTTGGGCGGGTACGTCAGGAAAACTTGCGGGCAGGGTCACAGATAGCAAAACAAAAGAGCCCTTAATTGGCATCAATATTATTTTAGAGGAAACAGTCTATGGGGCGGCAACTGATATTGACGGTAAATATGTCATTTTGAATATACCTCCTGGTAAATATGGAGTGAAAGTTAGGTCAGTTGGATATCAACCGGTTGTTATGGAGAACGTTCCTATTTCTATTGATCTTACAACCACTCGAAATTTTGAACTCATTGAATCACAAGTTGAACTCGAAGCAGTTGTCGTCGAGGCGAAAGCTGAAGCATTGAAAAAAGACATTACCTCAAGCCAGGCAACCGTTTCTTCTGAACAGATCAGCAACCTTCCTGTTGCTGAATTAACCGATGTTATCGGGCTTCAGGCTGGCGTTACGAAAGATGCTGACGGCAATTTTCATATCAGAGGAGGAAGAACATCTGAAATTGCTTATTGGGTAAACGGTATTTCCATCACCGATGCTTATGATAACAGCCGAGGCATTCAGATTGATAACAGCAGTGTTCAAGAATTGCAGGTCATCAGCGGAACTTTTAATGCTGAATATGGAAATGCGATGTCAGGAATAGTCAATACTGTTACCAAAGAAGGGGGAGTCTATTATCACGGTAATGTGATTGTGTACAGCGGTGATCACATGAGTACATTTACCGACTATTTCCCTCACATCAGCGAGATCAATGCAGTTGCAGATTACAATTTTCAGGGAGGTTTAAGCGGGCCTGTTCCTTTTACAAACAACGCAATAGCATTCTTTGTCAATGGAAGGTACAACAACGATGACGGTTATTTGTTTGGTGAAAGAAGATATACCGTTGATGGGACAAAGGGGGATGGTAAAGTTGTTCCAATGAATTGGCATAAGAACTTGTACGGACAAGGAAATTTAGGCTATGCACCTATTTCGGGAGTAAAATTAAATCTAGAGGGTTTGTATTCTAAAGAAAATTTCCAGGACTATAATCATGAATATCGCTGGAATCCTGACGGCAATGTAAAAAAGTATTCCGAAAGCTATAATACTACCGCAACCATGACTCACATGCTTTCATCATCTTCGTTTTATACGATTAAAGGTTCATATTTTAATAAAGATTTTAATGAATACTTGTACAAAAATCCTTTTGACCGCCGTTATCAGCATCCTGATTCTTTAAATATTATCCAATACGCTTTTAGAACTAAGGGAACAAACCTCCACAGATTTTACAGACAAACCCATACTTATTTTGGAAAGATTGATTTTACAAATCAAGCAACAGAAACACATCTAATTAAAGTAGGTGCGGAAGTAAAATCTCACCGCCTGAAATTTGATGACTATACGTTGGAACCGGAAAGAAAGGATGGCAAACCTGTGGAACCATTTAAGCCATCAATTCCGGGTGAAGATCAGACAAATAGGGTGAAATATGAAAATAAACCGTTCGAGGCTTCTGCTTACATACAGGATAAAATTGAATTTGAAAGTGTAATAATTAACATAGGGCTGCGGGTTGATTATTTTGACGCAAATGGAAAAGTTTTAGTTGATGTAACCGATCCCAATATTTACGCTCCGCTTCGTCTTGAAATGGAATCCTTAAACGTAAAACAAAGGGAGCCATATTTTTACAAAAATTCTGAAGCAAAATTTCAGATAAGCCCTCGTTTTGGAATAGCATATCCAATTACGGAAACAGGGGTTGTTCATTTCTCATACGGGCATTTTCTTCAAATTCCTCCATTCCAATTTTTATTTCAAAATGGACCTTACAAAGTACCAAACTCAGGAGTATTTGTTAACGTGTATGGAAATCCTAATCTTGAAGCTCAAAAAACCGTTATGTATGAAATTGGGTTCAGACAAGAATTTTTTGACAATTATTTGATTGATGTCACCGGTTTTTACAGAGATGTAAGAGATTGGATAACCGCCGGACCTGTTATTCAAACAAGAAATCTTGTCACGTATTCGATCTTTACGAATAAAGATTACGCCAATGTAAAAGGCATAACGTTGACGTTGAATAGACGGTTCACAAACAATTTTTCTTTTGATCTTAACTATACCTACCAGGTTGCAGAAGGAAGCAATTCAAAACCGGAAGATGAGTTTAATGCTGCTAAAGGAAGTGGTGAACCAAGTCTTTTTCTAATTCCTATGGATTGGGATCAAAATCATTTGCTGAATGCTAATCTCGCAGTCGGGGCCGAGGGCTGGAGGGGAAGCCTATTAGCTCGTTACGGTACGGGCACCCCGTACTCACCGACTACAACTATTTACACTAGAGTGATAGGTTCCGGTTTACAAAAAAACAGTAGAAGAATTCCCAGCCAGTTTTCAATGGATTTAAAATTGGACAAAACCATTCAACTGATGGGTTTGGAGATTACTTTTTTTACAAGAATATTCAACCTCTTGGATAACAAAGATCCATTGAGAGTGTTTACAGATTCAGGTAAACCCGATTTTACTACTGAAGGGCAAGATGTTGGCTATAATGCTAATAGACCAAATACAGTTGAAGAATATTTGAAATATCCAGATCGCTATGGTGAACCAAGAAATGTCCAATTTGGATTTGAATTTTCATTTTAATTGTAAATGAATTCCGGAGGATTTCTAATGTTCATATTTAAAAGAGTTCCTGTTTTATTTCTCTTGCTTGCTTTCTTTTTTACAGATGCTATATACGGGCAATATGCTCCGAGCAAGGAAAGAGGAGATGTCAGGTACAGAAGAAAATCCCAGATGGAAGGGAACCAGATAAGAGCCACTATTTTTAATTATGGCATGGCAGGAAGAGAAGGAGCTGTTCCGATAACCGAACAAACACCTTTTGAATGGCCTAAAAATACAGGGCAGGTTTATCTAGCTGTAGCAGGAATAGTAGTAGGCGCTGAAGTAATTGACAACCAGGGAGTAGCACAAAGAATTATTTCCAGGATGCATTATCTTAATTCACCGGAAGGAAAGTCATGGAACTTTGAACCAATACCGGGATATTATAACGAACGTAATCCTGAAGGTTTTGCTACGAGTAATGATCCTACAACATGGCCTGATTCATGGCCCGATAAGAAAAGTGATAACTCTGATCCGGGTTGGCCCGGGAAATGGAATGGTTATTTCGGAAAAGATATTTTCAATGCTGATCAGGAGATGTTTTTCCGTGCATCGGATAATTTATATGATAGATATACTAACTACTTTCCTGATGCCACAGATTTAACAAGAAAAGGATTAGGACTTATACTTGATACAAGGTTAATGGCTTGGTCGCAGATACTTGTTCAAGATGCTTTATTCATTTTGTTTAAAATAAAGAATGACGGCACTAAACCATTAAATAAAGTAGGAGTAACAATAGCCTGGGCTGATTTTGTAGGCGGAGAGGGTAAAGATAATTTAACTGAATTTGATCTTTTCAATGACATTGCTTGGTCGAGAAATGGAGATAATCGTTCCCCTGATCCAGCTTTCGGTTCAGACCCTGTTGGCATAGTAGGTGGAGCATTCCTGGAAACACCGGGTAATGCTGTTGATAGAATAGATAATGACGGTGACAGTCCGGAACTTGGACCGAAAGTTACTGCGGAAATGTTGGTTGGAGAAAGCGATCCTTCCATTCCTCGGGACGATCCAAGAAGGTATGATGGTGTTGATAATAACGGGAATGGTTTTATCGATGAAAATACGACTCACATTGCATTCCAAGATCAGCTCGGTGTAACGTACGCCGATCGAATTGGTCAGCCAATCGATCCGAAATGGCTTGTTCAGCACCCTCGTTTTCACCGTGAAGGGAACAGTCCTCTAGTAACTCAAGAAATGGTCAATGCATCCGCAAATGATAAGTGGAAACGATGGCCGCCTTCCCCGGAAACCGATCCGATGCAAAAAGGGTCCGTGCATTTGATTATGGTCGAGGGTGATGATATTGGATTACCCTTCAAAGACAATATCGATAATGACGGCAACGGTGAAGAGGGCAGCTCCACGATTACCCAAGCGATTATCGATGTAGCTGCGAATGATCTTTACAAAAGATACAAAGTGAATGATAAGATTATTCTTTACAGCGTCACTCAATCGACGCTTGGCATGAAGTACGCCGATGGTATCGATAACAATAATAACGGAGCCGTTGATGAAAATATAGACGAAGGCGTTGATGTGATGATTGATGAGTCGAGAAATAACGGCATTGATGAAGATAGTGACTGGGACCCGTTCACAGACGATGTGGGATTGGATGGAGTTTCGGGAACCCGTGATGAAGGAGAAAATGATGGCAAACCCACCCCCGGCAGAAATGGTTTGCCGGGTGAACCCGGCATTGATGTTACTGATGTTTCAGAAACTGATCAGATAGGAATTACAGGTTCATTTTATAGACCATCATCTGAGTGGATTAGTACATACACCGATAATTTTATATGGTATAATTTTATGGTTCCTGGGAACTTTTTTGATCCTGCTAACATAGTGGCAGATGACTATAACTTATTTGTATCTTCAGGATTATTTCCGGTCCAGCCCGGTCAAACAGAACCAATTTCGTTGGCAGTTATTTTTGCGAATGGACCCGTACAGGATCCAAATGGTAAATTCAGGAAGGATGAAGTATTAAGGAAAAGAGTCCGTGCCCAGGAAACTTATAATAATGATTACCAGTTTGCCAATGCACCTGTTACACCAAAACTAACAGCTATCCCGGGAAACAAAAGAGTCACATTATATTGGGATGATGAAGCTGAAAAATCTGTTGACAGGTTCATTCAAAACATCGGCGGCAATGGCAACGATTTCGAAGGTTTTAGAATCTATCGATCATCAGATCCTGCCTTTCAGGATGCTCTTCAAATAACCAATGCCCAGGGTATTCCTACATTTAGATTACCGATTGCGCAGTTTGATCTTAAAGATGGAATAGTCGGATATGATTCAGTAGGATTTGAAGGTACTCATTTCAATTTAGGAAAAGACACAGGTTTGCAGCACTCTTGGAGTGATTCATCTGTACAAAACGGATTTACTTATTATTATGCTATTACTTCTTATGATTTTGGTTATGTCCCCGGGAAAATAGCACCATCGGAATGTGACATAAGCATTTCATTGAACCCTGACGGCAGTGTTAAAACAATTGGTCGTAATGTAGCAAAAGTTACGCCTGAAGCCCCTTCTGCCGGATACAAACCAGCAACTCTTGGTAATATTGATCGGATAAAAGGGTTTACAACCAGTAAAATTTCTTTTGAAATTGTTGATCCGAGTCAAATTAAGGAAGGACATGTTTATTATGTTACTTTTGAAGATACATTAAAGAAGGGTACATCAGGAAAACCCGATACATTAACTACTAAAAATTATACCGTATTTGATTCCACTGCAAATGATACTTTAATTAATAAAAGTACCAAATGGGGTGCAGATATCGAACCTCCTCTTATTGATGGGTTTAAATTAACATTGACAAACGAAAGCAAAGTTGAACTAGATAAAAATAATTCCGGTTGGAGCGATCCTAGCGTAACGCCTTTTGTTTTTCAAAAATATACATCCCGATTTGTTCAAGGACAGGAAAGACCGAATGATTATGAGATAATTTTCGGTGAAGCTGGATTTGGGTCATCCAGTGCTTTTGAACATGACCGGAATATATTCCCATCCATCCCTGTTAATTTTAAGGTTTACAATAAAAGTAGGGGAGACTTCATAAAGTTTGGATTCTTAGAATATGATCATACGGGACCTCATCAAACAGGTTGGTTTTCATCTAATGGAGGTTCAACACAAGATAGAATCATATTTCTTGAAACCAATGATAACGATACTACATTGTTTCCTACATGGTGGTTCTACCTGGATAAAGTGGATACTAGCGTTCGAGCTCACATTCTTCCCCAACCGGGCGATACGGCAAAAATATCTCTTAAAAAACCATTCCTTTCTTCGGATATATTTAGACTTGTAGCGAAAAAAGAATACGTTGATAATGATCAGGCAAAAGTTGAGCTCAATAATATAAAAGTAGTTCCTAATCCGTATCTCGCTAATGCTTTGTGGGAACCGAAAAATCCTTATACCAGCGGTCGTGGTCCCCGTTCAATTCATTTTACTCATTTGCCCAATAAATGCACAATCAGAATTTTTACAGTGAATGGTGAGTTGGTGAAAGAAATAGAGCACAATACTGCGTTGAACGATGGAAGCGCCGAATGGGATTTATTGACAAAAGATAATCTTTCCGCGTCGTATGGTATTTATATCTATCATGTGGATGCGCCGGGAATTGGAAAGAAAGCAGGGAAGTTTGCCATTGTAAAATGAGTAACGCATTGATTCTATCCGATTGCTTAAAGCAATAGGATAGATTGACAAAATGTTCAAGGAGATTCACAGATTATGAAAAAATTGCTATTCGTTATTCCTTTTATTATTGCCGTGGTATATACCTCGGCTCTTAGCCAGGTTACAAAAACGGGAACGACTGCTGCAAAATTTTTGAGCATCGGCATTGGTCCGCGAGCAAATGCTATGGGTGGGGCGTTTTCTTCTGTTGCGAGTGATGCTTCTGCTCTCTATTGGAATCCTGCCGGCATTGCATTGCTAACTGAACACCAGGCTATGTTCACATACACTAATCTCTTTAAGGACTTGGATATCAAATTGAACTATTTAGCAGTAGTTCTCCCAACAAATGGCTTAGGAAGTTTTGGATTGAGTGTTATAGCGCTTGATTATGGAGATTTGCCCGTCACCACCGAATATTATCCTGAAGGGACGGGTGAAACATTCTCCGCTTCCAGTTATGCGTTTGCACTGTCGTACGCAAGAAGTGTTACTGAAAATTTTTCCGCAGGTATCACTGTAAAATATGTAAAAGAAGGCATCATGAATTCTTCTGCCGAAGGAATTGCTTTCGATGTCGGCACAGTATTCACCACTCCTTTCTATGGAATAAAATTTTCCAGCATTATTACCAATTACGGTTCAAAGATGCAAATGGCAGGCGAGGATTTGTTGATACGGTACGATGCTGACCCTCAAAGAAACGGAAACAACGAAACGGTCGATGCTTATTATAAAACCGAGCAATTTGAATTGCCGTTAAAATTGCAGATCGGTCTTTCAAGAAGTTTTCAATTCATCGAGGGACAAAGGCTAACCATAGCGATAGATGCAACTCATCCAAACGACAATGCTGAATATGTGAACGTTGGCGGAGAGTTATCCATGCTCGATGATTTTATTTTTTTACGAGGCGGATATAAAACTTTATTCCTACGCGACAGTCAGGAAGGATTAACTCTTGGTGTAGGTTTACATTATACATTAGGGGTGTTTTCTGTTGGTGTAGATTATGCTTTTCAGCAATACAATTTCTTAGGTGATACACATAGCTTTGGTGTGTTGTTCACATTCTAAAACCGGACTGACGTCTGACACGCTTTTTGTGTTTGACGTCAGCGAAAGATGTCAAGCGCTTCACGTCAGATATCAGCAAGACTGAAATTATCTTAAGCGTTCTAATTCACTACAATCCACAAATAACCAGTAAAGGAGAAATACAATGAAAAAAACATTACTGCCTGTTTGCATGCTGCTGTTTGGTATGCTATCACTCCAGGCTCAAACGGTGAATGTGACTTTCAAAGTAAACATGAAAGTTCAGGCGAAGAAAGGGTTCTTTAAGCCAGCGACCGACAAAGTTACAATTCCCGGCGATTTTGACAACTGGTTAAATGAGCCCCCTGCCAATACCGATAAGGTAATGGATGATGCTGATGGGGATTCAATTTATACCAAAATAGTTGCTCTTGACAAAGCAAAGTCCAGCTATGAGTACAAATATAATATTGGACTCGGTTGGGATGGCAAAGACGAGCTTGGAGGAAAGCCAAACAGGAAAATTACGACTCCAGCCGCCGATAGCACGCTTGATGCCGTTTGGTTTAATGATGAGCAAATGCCTTCCGGCGCACCTGCCAACGTTACGTTTGAAGTGAATATGAAACTTCCGGTGAAGCAAGTTGTTAATTTTTCCTCAACCCAAAAAGTCTGGGTAGCTGGTAGTTTTACAGATTGGGGAACGAGTGCGGTTGCAATGACCGACGCAAATAACGATTCTATATACACCGTAACAACTCCGATTAATTCCGCTCAATTGATTCAATATAAATTTATTTACGGCTTGAAAGATTCCGCTGCAAGTAAAGGAAACTGGGAAAGCCTGGATAACAGAATAGACTGGATTGTCGATGGGGCTCAAACCATTTCTAAATTCTGGGATGATAAAAATCCAAATATAATATTAGCAGATGGGAACATTTTCTTTGAAGTTAATATGAGCGTTGCAACAGAAATTGGCGTTTTCAATCCCAATGTGGATTCGGTTCAAATACGTGGAGAATTTAATGGCTGGAATGATTCCCAACCAGAAAAATCCAAATTGAATCAAGACCCGGGAAATCCCAATTCATGGTATCTAAATATTCCTTTTGTACAGCAAGCGCTCGATGACAGCCTCGCTTATAAATTTTTTATTAAGAATCCCGCAGCTGGTACGCAATATTCAAATACTGGTTGGGAGGTTCCGATAGGGAAAACAGTAACCGGAGATCGAAACCGTCCAATAGTGTTTAAGGGCATCCCAACTCAGGAAGCTCCAATTGCATACTTTGAAGGCATTCATCCTGATTGGGTAATCCCTACGGGTGTAACTGTTAAAGCTGAGTTTAGTGTTGATATGACACCTGCTACCCAAGCTGCTACACAAGGCACGAATCCCGTGTTCAACCCTGCTACTGATACGGTTTATTGGATACCAAGACAGCCGCTGTATTATGCATTAAATAAACTGGAATGGAATCTTGAGCAGAGAGTCCTTCGGCTATTAGATCCGGATGGAGATAAGATTTACAAAGGTACACTTACAATTAACGGTCCGGCATTTAATGGATTTCTATATAACTATGCTTACACAAGTACAACTGGTTTTATTCAGGAAGACGGCGGACAAGGTGGAGCCAGAGTGAGATTTATAGGACAAACTGGTGGACCTAGAAAATTTGACAGTCCATGGACAATGCCCAACGATGTGTGGACTAATGGTGAGAAGCCAGAAGAAGCAGGTCCGTTAACTTTGGTTAGAGATAACGGAACTACCGCTTTAACCTATGAATTGCATCAGAACTATCCCAACCCGTTCAACCCGTCAACGACAATAAAATTCGAGATCAAGAACAACAACGATGTAACACTGAAAGTGTTCAATCTTCTTGGTCAAGAAGTGGCGACGTTGGTTAATGAGGAATTGGCATCGGGAAGCTACGGGGTTAACTTCGATGGGAAGGCGCTTGCCAGTGGTGTGTATATTTATCGAATAACTGCGGGCAATTACACCGAAGCAAAGAGAATGCTTTTCCTCAAGTAATTCTTTCTTTACTCAAAGCTGCCGAAATCCTTAAGATTTCGGCAGCTTTGAGTTTCATGAAAGCCGGTTCGAATGATGATCCGGCTTTCCTACTTTTGATTTATACCTTGCTGGAGTTGGTTCCTCAGATTAGCTGCTTTGGGGAAGGAAGGATCAAGCGTTAAGCATTTGTTAATTGCATCCAACGCTTTGTGGAACTCTTTCTTATAGGAGTAAGCTCCTGAAAGATTGTAGAAAACTTGCGGATCGCTGCTGTCAAATGTGAGACTTTCTTCAAGATATTTAATCGCATCAGCGGTTTTGTTCTTTGACAGATTTATATTGCCAAGCCATTTTGTAGAATACGAATTTGGCTTAATAGTATGCCGTAACACTAAATATGAATACGCTTCATCATATTTCTCAACTTTTAAAAGTTCATTGGCGGCAAAATCATAGTATTCAACAACAACAGGGTATTGCGAAATGAGCACATCCATTTGCTCCCGAAAACCGGTATAATCTTTTTTTACCAAATACCATCCGGCAGCCTTACGGTGTACAGATTCCCACGGAACATTGTTATCGAGAAATTCAAGAGCAGTTTTTCCTAGAAAGTCGTTTGGTGTAATCAACTCCGAAAGTTTTTTCTGATCCTTCTTTTCAATATAAGGCCAATCGTTTTTCAGTATTAATATTCTATATATTGCAATTACGGAATCAAGTCTTGAAAATTTAAAGCGGGCATGTGTGGTGCTATCAAGCGCGTTGTCGGTTAGTTGAAGTGCATTGCAATGAGGGAGCAAATATTCCTTTCTCATGGTCTCAAAATATAGTTTTGCCATTAACTCATAGCCGGACAATGTAGGATGAAGATGATCTGTCATCAAGTTATCTCCGACGATTCCGTGGGGGCTGATCGCATTGAAAACAGAATCAATTTGAACAACCGGGCATCCAAAGTCTTTTCCCAGTTGAATGATGAGTTGGTTCATCTTTTCTGCTGACCGAAATCGAAGAACGTCAAGATCTTTGGCTAGTCTGAATAAAGAATCTGCAGTGTGAAAATTCTTTGCTTCTAATTCTTTTTTTGCCGTTTCAAAGATATTCTTTGCGGGAGGATATTTACCTTTGTCTGCTGAAATGAATGGCTTTTGATCTTTTAAGTTATTCGTCAGTGTACCAAGGATAAGAGGAAGGCGATGGCTTTTTGCAGTTTCGAGAATATCTCGCATGTTTTCTTCGTACTGTGACAATCCTTTTTGGAATTCCTCTGAATCGAATTCGATGTATTGGTCTTTCGCTATTCGTGACATGAGAGTGCCGTCCTGAAGCGTAGCGGTCTCAAGAGAAAGGAATTTTGAGACAGCGCTAATAGTGTTTCGCAGCAATTCGATGGTTTTGAATTTGTTTAAGTACAGTGTGAGCATGACAAGAGTTCGGTTTGCTCCAAATGTTTCTGTCGAGCCGACGCCAAGCGCCCCATAGTATTCATTATGTCCGGCATAAATGAGTACCAAATCGGGCTTTTGTTCGACGACACCCGGAAAGAGATCTCTCAACGTATAACTGTTGATTGCAGTCATGCTGACATTGACAATTTCAATGGTGCAGTCTGGATAAAGGATCTCCAGTCGCTTTTGCAGCCACCGTGAAAATGAACCGATTGGCGTATAGGGATACCCTGCGCCGCTGCTTTCACCTAAAATAAAAACACGAAAAGCATTCGGTTTCTTTTCTATATCGAAAATATCTTGATTGGAAATAGGAATGTTTCGAATGGTGTGAAAATACCGCCTGGCGATGTCCGGATTCAACATTAATTTATTTTCTGTGGCAGGAATCCACTGTTCCGTACGAATACCGTATCCGAATAATCTGAGTCCGAATTCCATTAGTAAGAAAAAAATAGCTGGAATGAAGATAGTGATGACGTAGAAATATCTTGGCGATTGCTTTAGATTGGATTTTTTTTCGTTTGTGCTTGGTTTCTTTTTTTTCATATTCGAATTACAATTGCGATTTTATTCTCGTTTGGGTCTAATACCCCGGCGCTTGCATCGTCATTCGTGTATGTTTTTGGCGGGAATCTAAGAATCTGTAAGTCCGCCTTCGCGGGCACGATAAGCACCTCGTCGCTTGTCCGAAGGGCTCCCTTGGAGCGGGGAAGATGTTTATTCTTCGTAACGTATTGAAGATAAAAAATATATTAGAAAAAGTCGAATCGAAAAAGCTTAGGATTTTAAGAGTATAAGACTGTTACTACATGGCATGTGTATCTCATGAGAGAGAATAAGGACATTATTTTTGAACGCTCATGTAGGACATAGATTACGAAGTTGCGTCCCCCATTTCTGTTTTGGATAGGGAAAGATTCGGTTTAAAGATGAAGAAAGAAAAATACACCTGCGTTATGATTGTAATGACAGTGATGAATATTCAATTTATTTACCCACTTCACTTTCCAAAACTTTTTCAGCATCGTCGTAAAAATGAGCTGCGTTCATATATGATTGTTGAAAAAGCATAAAGTATTTCTTTGAGAATCCATTTAACCAATTCTAATTTGTCTGATTAATAATAGTTCAAACCCCGCTAATCTTTATCTCCTCCTGGTTCTATGATGCCATCTTCTACCAAATCGTTCGTGAGCGTTTTGCGAACAGCGACATCCACAATGACCCGCCGAACGCGGGGCCGTGGAGAAGCTTGCCGAAAAGGAATATTTTTTTCGGCGGCGACCTTCAAGGCACATCAATGATCTCGATTGCATTTTAGATGCCGGCGCGAAGTAGAGATAGTTTGCGTGGTGGAACGTCCAGTCTTTTCTATCTGTCCGCCGAACAACTTCGGGCTGAAATCTGCCAATCCCAAAATTACAATCCCAAAATTCCCTTTCTTCACCACTTTCTTCACCACTTGACAATAAGAACAAAAGGGGCTAAATTTATGGAAGGCCTTCCAATCTATCTGCAAAATTATCGGTGTCTGTTGACTGTGACGATTTACGACATAGCGAGGGAAGCAAAAGTCGGGATAGGCACAGTTTCGCGGGTGTTTAACAATCATCCAAATGTCAAACCTAAGACGCGCGAAAAGATTCTGTCCGTAGCAAAACGGTTGAATTATCACCCGCATGCCTATGCGCAAGGTCTTGCTCGAAGACGAACGAATACGATCGCAGCAATTATCCCTTTTTTTACGAACTATTTCTTCGTTGAAATTCTCCAAGGAATCCAAGATAAAATCACGAACCTCGGATATGATCTTATTCTTTATGGGATTAACCATCCTCGAGAAATAGACGAATACTTGCGCAAGAGCGACCAGCGCGGGAGAGTTGATGGTATTTTGTTCTTCTCGTCAAAACTCCCGGAGTCGTTTGTCGAACGGTCACACGTCGACTCGAAACCGCTAATCCTCGTCGACGCATTCCATGAAAGATTTGATTCGCTTCATGTCGACAACTTCAAAGGTGCGATCGCTGCCACGAACCATCTGATTCAACTGGGTCATACGAATATCGGAATGATTAATGCGAACCTCAACAACACGCCGGCGCGCGAGCGCAAGGATGGATTTGCCGATGCGCTGAAAGCGGGCGGCATCGAGTTGCGTCCCCAGAACATCGTTGAGACGAATGTTATCAAGAATGACGGTTACACGAGGGAAGCAGGATACAGTTCCATGAAACAATTGCTCAACCTTGGAACGGACAGGCCGACTGCCGTCTTTATCGCGAGCGATGTGCAGGCAATCGGAGCGTTGAGTGCACTGCGCCAAGCCGGGCTGAGGGCGCCAGAAGACGTTGCGATCGTTGCATACGACGACATCGAACTCGCGGCACATTTTGGTTTGACGACCATGAGACAGCCCATGTATCGGATGGGTGAACTTGCTGTGGAGAAACTATTCCAACGAATGGAGAATCCCGCCATGCCTCCGTCGCATGTCCATTTTGTCCCGACCCTTATTGTGCGCGGGAGTTGCGGCATGAACAAAAATTATTCCCTTGCAGAAGAATTCCTGCAGACGAGCGACTAAGATTGTTTTCACTTGAGTACTAAATTCGGAGTTTCACAAATGAAACTTGCGTACCATTGTGTGCTTGCGCTCCTCCTAGGAACATCAGCGCTCTTTTCCGGAACCACCGGAAAAATCGCCGGACAAATTATCGACGCAAAAACAAACGAGCCTCTCATTGGGGCGAACGTCGTCGTTTCGGGAACAACGATGGGTGGAGCGACTGACATCGACGGCAACTACTTCATCAACAATATTTCCCCCGGAACCTATGCGCTCCGTGTCTCAGCCGTTGGCTACAACCCCGTTAATTATGACCAAATCAGAGTTAACATCGACCTGACGACGCATCTCGATGTCCAAATGTCCGAGACGGTGATCGATATTGGCAAGGAGGTCATCATCACGGCGGAACGGCAACTTGTGCAGAAGGATTTGACCTCGTCGACGGCCGTCGTAAACGGCGATGACATCAAGCAATTGCCGGTGACGGAAATATCGCAGGTGATCGGATTGCAAGCGGGGAATATCGGAGGAAGCATTCGCGGAGGGCGGAAAGGAGAAACCGCCTACTGGATTGACGGCGTTCCCGTCACCGATGCATTCGATGGGAGCACTGTTGTCGATGTCAATCCCAATATGGTGCAGGAACTTCAGGTGCTGAGTGGTGCATTCAATGCGGAATACGGACAGGCGATGTCGGGGATCGTCAATATCGCAACGCGGGAAGGCGCTGAAAAATATACAGGGAGCGTTACCGTGTACGGGGGAGATTATCTTACAGGTCACTCTAATGTTTTCCACTACACCGAGAAGTTTCATCCTCTCAACATCAGCAACATTGAAGGGAGCCTGAGTGGCCCGCTCGGGTCTAAAGACGTATCAGTGTTCCTAAACGCAAGGAATATCTACTTCGGAGGATATGAACGGGGAGAAAAGAAATTTAACCCGAGTGCCGTGACGGTTGTCCTGGACAACAACATGTATATCGTTGGTACCGATCCCGTGAAAGATTCGTTGCTCGTGGTGAGAAAGATTCCCCCGAGCAAGATCACGGATGTCGACACCCTCAAAAAGTATTTCGATCCGGCTTATAATGCAATGCGGGCTTCAAATGCAAACGGGGTCGGCAGTGGAGACGTGGTACCGATGAATTGGAACAAGAAGTTCTACCTCCAGGGAAAACTTGCTCTTCGGATCCTCCCCGAGCTTAGGCTAAACATTACCGGTATCGCCGATAATGTTGACTCATATCCGTATGATGAATCCTTTACCTACAACCCCGACGGCAAAGGACTGGATCACCGGAAAAGTTACACTGGAATCCTCTCGTTGACCCATACGTTGAGTAACGCCACGTTTTATACATTGGGCTTGTCGGTCTTTTCGAAATCGTTCAGACACTATTTATATGAAGACGCCTCTGATCCGCGGTACACACATCCGGATCTTTTTCTTAGACTGAATTCGGTCAGCTGGGCGACCGGCGGCACGGACTTGAACCGGTACTATCGGTCCACGACGACGAAGCTGGGAAAATTGGACGTCAGCAGCCAGCTGAATAATTCGCACCTAGTCAAGTATGGCGTGGAAGTCCGGACGCATCGGATGTTCCTTGAGGACATCAACCTTCGTCCCTCCATTACAGAAGCCAGTTTTACGCCCGGATATTCGAGTCCGTTTATCACCACGCAAATACTCTCCGCCGATTCGTCGAATCAACACGACTATTATGTCCATTATCCATATGAAATCTCTGCGTATCTACAGGACAAAATGGAATTCAAAGACCTGATCATCAACATCGGCGTGCGCTTCGACTACTTCCAACCGGATGGCAAAGTGCTTACCGACGATGAGGACCCGTCAATTTATTTCCCCGCAAAAACAAGCAACCAGTTTTTCGACTACAATGGGAATGGAATCCAGGATACCAACGAGCCGAGCAAAACAGTAGCGGATCGGAGAAAATATTGGACCAAGAAGGCGATGGCCAAGATGCAATTGAGTCCCCGATTTGGTGCATCGTTCCCGATCACCGATCGTGGTGTCATTCACTTCTCCTACGGTCATTTCTTTCAGATCCCAAGTTTCGAACGACTGTATCAGAATCCTCGCTTCAAAGTCGGAACCGGGACAGGAAATGTTGACTTGAATGGCCAGCCGACAGGAAATGCAGATTTGAAACCAGAACAGACTGTCAACGGTGAAGTCGGCCTTCAACAACAGCTCACAGACGATCTGAGCCTCGACCTGACGGCCTACTTGCGCGACATTCGAAATCTCACAGGGACGGGGGCGGATCAGATCGGGGTGGGAGGCCCGCTGAGCGCTCGCCGGTACACAAAGTACATTAACCGCGATTTCGGTTTTGTTCGAGGATTTATCATTAGCCTGAATAAACGTTTCTCGCAGGGCCTCACAGTTAACGTTGATTACACTTTTCAGGTAGCCCGCGGCAGTGCCTCTGACCCGAATGAAACGCGCAACAACATCGCCAGCAACAGGCTGCCGGAAGTCCAGTTGTCGTCCCTTGGATGGGATCAGCGACATACGCTCAACGCATTGGTTTCGTACTCCGGCGATTCGTACGGCGGCAGCATCATCGGCCAGTATGGAAGCGGACAACCGTATACGCCGACGATTTCGCGAGACGTTACCGTATTTTTGACAAACAGCCAGACGAAGCCCACATTTCTAAATGTCGATGTCCGCCTCTACAAATCTTTCAAGTTTGAGGACCTCAGGTTCCTGGTCTTCTTGCGTGTGAACAACGTCTTCGATACTCTGAACGAACTTGATGTCTTTGGTGATACCGGCACAGCCACGAAAACCTACGATGAGGATCGGGCGCGTCAGAGCGGTGTCCGGGAGTACGTAACGTCGATCACCGATTTCTACAACAATCCCAACAAATATTCCGAGCCGCGCCGCATTGAATTTGGAACCACGATTGAATTCTAAGAAGGATATTTTTGTATGAAAAGATATTTATCAATTCTTCTCCTCGTTGCGCTCTTCACCGGCAGCCATACGAGCCTTCTCAAGGCGCAATCGGGGGCGACATACTATCGCAGCGCCGTGATGGATGGTAACAGAGTGAAAACAGTGTTCGGCAATTGGGGCGTTATCGGTCAGCCGGTGGACAATCGACCCCGCGGCGCGTGGATTTACACGGCGAACGGATACCTCGGAGACGTGTCGCTATTTGTCGGGGCGGAAGTAAACGATGCCAAATCAAGTAACCCCATTTTTCATTCTGTCGCGACATGTCCGGTTGCCCGCCCGGCACTGGCGCCTGATCAAGATCCGATCACCGGCGATCCGTGGACATTCATGCCGGTGAATGGATACTTCAATCCGAATGATACCAAACAAAGCGTTGCGATGAGCACGGACAAGACGACCTGGCCTTCAGTGTGGCCCGACAAGTTATCCGATGCAACTGATCCGGGGTGGCCAAATTCCTGGAACGGTTACTTCGGCAAGCGCAAGAGCGCCGATCTTGAGACGTATTTTGTGATGGATGATAATAACGACAAGCGGTTCAACTTTGCCAACAACAACGGTGCAAAACACGCCTTCAAACCGGACGCAAATGACTCCTCTAGAAACGGTCTCGGATTGAACGTCACTGTCCGTGGGATGCAGTGGGGCGATTTTCTTGCGCAGGATAATATTTTTTGGTTGTACGAGATCACCAACACCGGAACAACAACCTACGACCGTGCAGTTTTTGGAATGATCGTCGGCACGCTGGTTGGGGTTACTGGGAACAATAGTTTCGGAGAGTATGACGATGATTGGTCATTCTATGATGCAAAAGAGAATATAACGTACACCGGCGACTATACCCGGGAAACTACACGCGATCCTTTTTGGGTGAATCCGTACAATGTAGGAATGGTCGGGTACGCGTTTCTCGAGAGCCCGGGCAATCCGTTTGACGGCATCGACAACGACGGTGATGTCGATAAATTTGTGAAGAGTTCTCCGTATCCTCTGTTCACTTCCACTGATTTTGATTCTGTTTTGATCAGTGCGGGAAATCGCGTCATCCTCGTTGATAATAATTTTAACCGGACGCAATTTACAGTTCCTGCAGTTGACAGTCTGAAAGTATGGAGTCGCGGCATGCAAGACAGCATTACCATACGTCCGGGTAAAACTAAATTATCGGAGGGGGGGCTCTACACCGACCCGCAGGGAGCCCGAAGAATTAATCCAAACGCATACGACGGCATCGACAACGATCTTGATGGAATCATCGACGAAAACTACCAGGTTCATTTCCGTCAAATCAAATATCCAAAAGATGACCCGACGAAACCTCCTTTAATCGACATTTCGAGGCCCGTACGGCACTACAATTACCTTACATCGACAACGCCGGATCCGTATTCGATGATCGATGAACGCCGGGATGATCTTCTGGACAACAACAGGAATTGGGATATCAAGTTTGACGATCTCGGCCGTGATGGTATCGCTGAGACGCACGATGCAGGGGAAGGCGATGCGGTTCCGACATCGGGATATCTGGTCGGGGGGACCGATACCGGTCTGCCGGGGGAAGCTCATATTGACAAGACGGACGTTGAAGAATCCGATCAGATCGGCTTGACAAGTTTCTTCTATTTTACTCCTGCAGGGCAAGTACCTCTCGCGAATAAGGAGGAGTTGTGGAGAGAGTTGTCGCCCGGGTTCTTTGATGTGCCGACTTCCATTCAGAACAATAAACCTGTGAACGGTGAGGATGGTGACTTCATTTACGGATCCGGGTATTTTCCCCTCGTCGCAAAAAAGACCGAACGATTTTCACTCGCCCTGGTGTATGGCGGAGGCAACGGCGGATCGCGTGACGATGATATCAACGATCTTTTGAAGCACAAGATAATCGTGCAAAAGATCTATGATGCGAACTACCAATTTCCGACACCTCCGGATCCCGCGCCGACATTGAGCGCAGTGGCAGGCGACCGCAGCGTGCATCTCTACTGGGACAGAAAGTCGGAAGATTTCATCGACCCCGTGCTGCGCGAGAAGACGTTCGAAGGATACAAGATCTTTAAAGCAACGGATACCGATTTCAATGACGCGTTCGATGTGACGAATGCGCTCGGCGTGAAGAAAGGATATGCCGCCGCCTTCCAGGTCGACATTGTCGATAGCACATCCGGATTTTTCAGAGCACCGCAGGATATTTTCCAATCGGCGGAAGGATTCACATACTACCTTGGCAATAACACCGGACTAGTGCACGATACGACTGACTATGACGTGACGAACGGCCGCACCTACTATTACGTGATTATTGCATACACGAAAGGAAACGACTCGACGGGAATTTTCCCTGCGCAAAACAAATGGAAAATAGATTTCGATCAGTTTGGGAGAATCAGGAGTACCTCGCAAAATGTTGTGATCGTTGTTCCCGGGACGAAGATTCCAGGATATCATCCCGGGGTTGGCAAAGAGACTATCCAACCGATGACGACGGTAGCCACCGGAACAATTTCTTATAATGTCGTTGACCCCTCGAAGTTGACGGGTCATACGTACCTCGTCACGTTCAATGACACACGCGACAGCGGTAAATTTGTGGCGACTACCACGTTTTATACCGTCTTCGACAGCAATTATTTTTCGGACATGATCCTTCCTAATAGGGTGGATACAATCCCGATCAATCTGCCGCGGCAGAATATCGAGCCGTCAACTTTTGTTGTACGCACCTCAGGCGGAACGGTTGTTCCTGCGACCAAGTACATTCTTCAAGCCACGCGCGGGACGTTGCGGGCGGCGCACCCCGGAGATCTCCGTTCGGATCCGTCGGTCGAGACGCAATACCGGATAACGTACCAATACTACCCCGTCTATAGAAGTGCCTATATCAACGGCAGCAAATATGCGAAGGAGACGAAGGACACCGATATTTTCGATGGAGTCCAACTTGTTTTCAATAATGACTGGGTCATTCAACTGATTGATTCGATGTCGGGCTTTAACAGCGGGAGTCGGGCATATAGTTACACGTTTAGTGTGCAGGATGTTCCCTCTGTCGGATTGTACGGTGCGAAGTATCCTTCTGACTATGACATCGTTTTTTACGATTCCAAGGTGGATACATCTTACGATTTTGGAGGTAATGCGTTGGCCATTCCCGTGAATTTTAGAATATGGAATCGGACTGAAAAGAAATACTCCGTTTTTGTTCTTGATGATTTCGTTCCCGGAGATTCTTTGTTATCCTCTAAAGATCAATTATATATCTTTGACAGAGACCAAAAGGATTCACTGCGTTATACGTGGTATATGTATTTCTTTTCAGCGAACGATACACTCTACAAGTTCCACAACGGCGACACATTGAAGATCCGAGTATCGAAATCATTTCGGAACGGAGATGTGTATGAGTTTACAACCAAGATCCCGAAGATCGCAACCGCATTGGGAGACACCGTGCTGAATCAGATTCGGGTCGTGCCGAATCCATACGTCGTTCAATCAAAGCTCGAAGCACCGGTGACCCCGGGCGTGTTCGGACGGGGAGAGAGGAAAATAAATTTCATCAACGTCCCCATGGGAGCTAAGATCTCGATCTTCACAGCGCGCGGCGATCACATCCGGACGATGTATCACGACGGATCGACCAGCGGCACGGTAAGCTGGGACGTGAAGACGAAAGAGAATCTTGACGTCGCATACGGAGTCTACTTCTATGTTGTAGAATCGTCAGCGGGACAACGGACAGGGAAAATAGCAGTTATCAAGTAGCCAGACAGTACGGAGTCACTATGGTTCGAGAGAGAATGAAAACGATTATCCTGGCGGTACTCGTTCTTTGCATTTCGCAATCGGGTATCGCTCAATCCAAAGTCGGTACTTCTGCCGCCGCGTTTTTGGGAATAGCTGTTGGACCTCGGGCGGTCGGCCAAGGAGGGGCTTTTGTTGCAGTGGCGAACGATGCCTCTGCGCTCTATTGGAATCCCGGCGGGCTTTCCCGATACGGGAGGTCTGAGGTGATGTTCTCCCACACGAATTGGCTGGTCGGCACAAAATTTGATTGGGCCGGAGCGCTCATTAACTTGGACGGTACTAATGCTGTCGGAGTGAGTTTTACTCAATTGAGCTACGGCGATGAGCTTGTGACCACAGAGACATCTCAATTAGGGACCGGCGAGACCTGGTCGGCTTCGGATGTTGCCATTGGATTGACGTACGCGCGGAATCTCACTGATCGTTTTTCGATAGGCGGCACGGCAAAGTTCATCCAACAGCGGATTTGGAATGAGACATCGAGCTCCGCGGCGGTCGACGTCGGACTTCTCTATTTTACTGATTTCAGCGGGCTGAAGATCGGTATGTGCATATCGAATTATGGCGCCGATATGAGGCTCGACGGAAAAGATCTCTATCGTCCCATCGATGTGGATCCGGCCAACGCCGGAACGAACAAGACGATCGTCGCGCGTCTCAAAACAGATGATTGGCCGTTGCCTCTATTCTTTAGAGCTGGCGTGTCGATCGATGCCTTTAAAATGGAAGATCTCCGCTTTTCGATTGCAGCGGACGCCCTCCGCCCCAGTGACAATGCCGAGACGGTCAATGTTGGAGGTGAGCTGTCTTGGAATGAGATTCTGTTTATCCGCGCGGGGATGAAGTCGCTATTTCTGGCGGACTCGCAGGAGGGGTTTACGCTCGGCGGCGGCGCACGATGGGATCTTACGAGCACCATGGGGTTAGGATTTGACTACAGTTATGAGGATTTCGGCCTGTTCGGCGGAATTCAGCAGTTTGCGCTCTCGATCACATTCTAATTATTTTCTCTTTTGTTTAATTACATTATTTGGTAACTTATCGCATTGAAGGAGGTGGTATCCGGCGAGAGAAGGTTTGAGGTGGGGAACAACAGAACACTAATTCACCTAATCAATTAATTAACAAACCAATCATAGGAGTCATCTTATGAACCTATTTAAGATTTTACTTCTTGCACTCTTTTCGTTCGGTATTGTCTTCGCATATAACCCTGAAAGACAAGAAAAATTGAAAGAAGCACAAGAAGCACGACGATCGGCCAGTATAAGTCCATCGTCAGCACTATTAGCTCCAACTGCTGACTGGATTCCGATCAACATCGGTCTCACTGGTCTGACTATGTTGACTATTGATTATAGATCCAACGGTGTTATCTGGGCATCCGGATGGGTTGGTACTCAAGATTATACATTCTATTCAGCGGATCATGGAGTAAACTGGACAAAGAAAGCAATGCCTCCGACCGCCAATGTCGGTTATACGAACCTTTCCGCTGCCAATGATTCCGTCGCGATCATAGCGAACTACGACGGTGTTATTTTCAGAACGGAAAATCGTGGAGCTCAATGGGATACCGTATATAAATATTCAACTCCCGACTCAGGATTTTTTGACGGAACAAAATTTGTTGATGGAACCACAGGATATGCAGTTGGTGATGCTGACTGGTTTGGCATGCATTTGGTCAAAACCACTGATGCAGGAAAAACTTGGAATCGAATTACAACTATTCCAACAGAAGTACAAGGTCCGGTAAAAACATATTCCGCTGCCGGATTAGGTAAATTAGTTGACGGCGTTGGGAATAATGTTTGGGTAACATTTTACATGGCAGCTTCTGCTAATAGAGCCGGCGTCCCAATAATTCGCTCAACAGATGGCGGAGCAACTTGGACGTATATAGTTAACAAACTGAATGATGCAGCGGGCACTGTTAACTATTATTTCCGTTCAATCACCTTCAAGGACGCTACCAACGGTTGGGGTATCGGGCGTCAAGCCGGGACAGTAACTTATCCACTGTATAAAACAACCGATGGCGGTGTTACATGGAGTGATACGCTGCAAATTGAAACAGGTATTGGAGGGGCAGTGAACAAAGTTCGGAATATCCATCCAATCGGTGGATTTACGACATTGCTTGCTGTTGGAACGAAACTTACAAATGCATCGTCATGGTTATCCACAGATGGCGGGACAACGTTTACATATTTGAAGACACCTATCGCTGGTGAGTTTAGAGCCGGCGGTGGTTATGATGCCACACATATGTTTGCCGGTGGCGGACCAGGATTATTCAAATTTGGCCCATCCGTTGCAGTCACGTTCATCGCAAACACGTCTGGAGTACCAGACACGTTGAAGACAACCTCCTTTGTCCAAATTCGTGGCGGGACTTCCCAGTTGACATGGGATAATAACTCGGGAACGAAAATGGCAAACATCGGCGGTGAATACTGGAGCAAGACCATACGTTTTGCGCCGGGAACTTCAGTGCCGTATAAGTTCTTCACAAACGCAAAGAGCGCTATTACCGGTTCCGATAATGGCTGGGAAGCAAACCTCGGTACCGGCTCAACGAATCGTGAATTGACAGTAGGCAACAACGATACAACATTGGCTGTCCAGTATGTGAACGGTTTCTTAAGTGGAGCAGCTCAGTCGGCTGGGCCGTTCGTTGCGAAAGCCGATTCATATACCTGTTACATTCGCGTCAACATGCAATCGTACGCAGATTTCAACCCAGCTCTCCACGTTGTCGGAGTCCGCGGTTCATTTCCCGCTTCCAATTGGGGAACTTCGAGTCCTGGAATTGTTGGAACAAACCACGCGAATGGCGGCTCGGTGATGTATAACGGCGCTAATTTTTATAGTCTCGCTGTTCGATGGCCGAAGACGTTGGTGGATACGTCAACAAGCCCCGTGTCAATGAGCTACAAGTGGGTTATCCACGCCGTCGGTCATCCCCTGGATGAACCTTGGGACAAGCTGATCAAAGATCCAAGCTTCCAGCAAACGTTCAATATGCCAAAAAAAGACACTACGATCAACTGGGTGTGGTATAACAATACACCATACATCCCGCCTACAGGGACCGACACGACAACATTTATCTTCGTGACCAACCTTGCTAAAGCTATTCAGTCAAACAGCATAAAGCCTGGCGATAGCGTCTCAGTTCGTTACGGATACAACGGTTCAGCCGCGGCAATCACCACGAAATTACTGGTGAAGAAAGGGCTAACTGGAACCCTATACGTCGATACTTCAAAAGTTATTGGCGTAACAGTGAACCCGGCAAAGCAAGGATTCATGTATCAATACTATCTGACGAAGAATGCCACAGAATATCGTGAAGTTTACTACGACTTCTTCTGGACTGGTGACCCGACCTTGGCTGAAAAGCGCAAGGCAAGTGTCACGGTAAAGAATAGTACTATTATAGTGTACGATACTCTGAGCGGCGGCGCTGCTGCAAACAGGCAGCCGTACTGGCAGAGCACTGTGAAACTTGCGCGTAATGTCCGGGTCACGTTCACCTGCGACCTTCGTCCGGCGTATTACCACTTCCTATATGGCGACTCATTATTTGATGTCCAGAAAGCCTTTAGGGATATGGGACCAGGCGACAAAGACAGCGTGTACAATTGGGGTGTCTGGATGAACGGACCGGCAGTTGGCGGTTGGAGCAATCCAGGCGGCAACGACTGGGGCGTTGGTCTACGCACCAATCTGTTGAAGAAAATGTATGATGACGGGACACACGGAGACAAAGTTGCCGGTGACCGCTTCTATACATTACAACAAATGTTCTATAAAGATTCAATCAACAATACTGTTGGACAGGTATTCAAGTTCGGTTTGTACGCTGGCGATAATGAAGGTGGAAAAGGCGGCTACGGCAATAACCACGTTGAGAATATCAACGATGCGGATACTGCCTACGCGCTTCCTTCTC
This sequence comes from Bacteroidota bacterium, assembly GCA_020052095.1. GTDB lineage: Bacteria > Bacteroidota > Ignavibacteria > UBA10030 > UBA8401 > JAGVPT01. The sequence goes on from JAGVPT010000217.1 coordinate 29,110, forward strand.
AATTCGGCAGCATCAATCCGAAGTGGTTCCGGTGGTGGAATTATGACAAGGGCACGGTCGACGTTGAACAACTCGATGGCGTTCCGTTGACGTATTCACTCGACCAGAACTATCCGAATCCGTTCAACCCGTCTACGACGATCAACTATTCAATTCCGGTGAGCGGCCGCGTGACCATGCGCATCTTCAACGTGCTCGGTCAAGAGGTTGGAACCTTGTTGAATGGCGATCAGAACGCCGGCAAGTATCAGCTTTCGTTTGATGCAAGTCGGTATTCAAGCGGCGTGTACTTCTACCGTATCGAAGCAGGCACATTCTCGGCGGTAAAGAAGATGATGCTGTTGAAGTAAGGCCTTCTTGTTCAGGCGGTACGATTCGTGCCGCCTGGACTTTTATTGTTGGATTACGATCTCGAAAGGCAAGGTGAAGCTCTCCCTTGCCTTTTGTTTAACGGTATCTGACAACCACCTGCTCCAGCATTCACGACCATGCTCCCATGTTCCAGACCCAAGTGAACTTCACTCCCGATTGGGCAAAGGACGCGATCTTCTATCAAATTTTTCCCGAGCGATTTGCAAACGGCGACACGTCGAATGACCCTCCCGGCGTCGAACGGTGGGAAAATCTGCCGAAAGGAAATAACTTCTTCGGCGGGGACATTCAAGGTATCGTCGATCATCTCGAGTATGTTCGGGACCTCGGCGCCACTGCAATCTATTTGAATCCGGTCTTTGCTTCTCCGAGCAACCACAAGTACTATACTTCCGATTATTTGAAAATTGACCCTGCCTTTGGAACGAACGAAATATTCCAAAGGCTCGTGCACGAATGCCACGCAAAGAAGTTGCGAATCGTTATTGATGGTGTTTTCAACCACACGGGTACTGAGCACTGGGCGTTTCAGGATATTGTGAAGAAGGGTGAGAAGTCAAAATACCTAGGATGGTACAATATATATTCCTTCCCAATTTCGCTTCCCCCGGGCAAACCGAACTACGAATGCTGGTGGAATTTCGGCCGCCTCCCGAAGCTAATGGTCGAACATCCGGAGGTAAAAGCGCATCTGTTTGATGTAACGCGCTACTGGACAAACATGGGGATCGACGGATGGCGGCTCGACGTGCCGAACGAGATCCCGCACTCTTTTTGGGTCGAGTGGCGCTCGCTTGTTAAGTCCTTGAATCCTCAGTGCTATATCGTCGGAGAAATCTGGGATGATGCAACACCGTGGTTAAAGGGAGATCAGTTCGACGCCGTGATGAATTACCGATTCCGAAATGCATGTCTTGAGTATTTCTGCCGCGGAACAATTTCGCCGTCGCAATTCGCTGACCGGCTCGCGCGCACTCGCAGCGCATATCCCGATGAAGTGAATTATGTTCTTCAGAACCTTGTCGGAAGCCATGACACGGAGAGGTACCTGACGCTATGCAAGAACGAAATGTGGAAAGTGGAATTGACCGTTTTTTTTCAGATGACCTACCTCGGCGCCCCAATGGTGTACTACGGCGATGAAATTGGAATGGAAGGCGGAAAAGATCCCGATTGCCGCCGCCCAATGATATGGGATGAGAGTAAATGGAACAAATCGCTGCGGAAGCTCTATAGTAATCTGATATCTGCTCGTAACTCGTCGCCGGCATTGCGGAGGGGAAATTACAAAACGCTCTTGACTGATGATGAACGGGGACTATTCGTTTTTGAACGCAGGATGGATCCCGAACGCGCCTATGTTGTCATCAATAAAAATGGAAAAGCAAACAGCGTCGAGATCGCTGTTCCACCGGAATTAAAAACCTGCGCCGACGCATTAACCGGTGAGCGCGTAGCCGTTCACAATGGAAGTATCCGTTGCGTCGTTGCCGGCCGCTCAGGAAAAATTATTATCTGATGTTACGCAGAATCAAGTCCCCTCTGTGTGTTGGCAAGAGCGTGAGCGAGAGGGGATTTAGGGGTGTGTAAAAATATTCGATAATAACGCACAATTGAGTTGAATACACTGACACACCCCTTACCCCTCTCGCTTGCGCTGCAATCCACCGCTGCAGAGGGGAATTTCCGCCAGTCCAAAGGACTCCTTCGGAGAGGAGGATGCGTCTTTGACGCAATGAGTTTGAGAATACACGGTTTGCGTATCATCAATTATTACTGCATGAAGTTTAGAAAACCATTGAAGAACCGGAGCCGTATGAAGAAAAATCTGATTGTTGTCCTCATCGTCACGCTCGCATCTGCGCTGCACGCACAAGACAGCGTGGACGTTACATTTCGCTACTCGAAATCCGGCGTGGGTACTATCTATGTCGTCGGTGAATTCAACGGATGGAATAACGCAATCTGGCCGATGACAAATGCGGGGAACGATCTGTGGACAAGGACGGAACGATTGCGAGTTGGGGGCAATCCCACACCGCCGTCAGTTGGGATCCCTGGAGCATGGCAATATAAATTCTATTTTTCGGGAGCCTCTCCGTGGCCCAACGATCCATTAAACCACCATGAGAATCCTGCCGATAATAATAATACATTCATTTACACAAAAGATCCGACCATCTATCAAGTACTTCCTAATCAGCGCCAGCCGATTGTGACGACCTCGGCACCGACCGTCAGCGCATATATTTTCCCCAAAGTCGGCGCGACGATCGACACTGCTTCCATATCAGTTACGATTGACGGGAAAACATATGCCGAAGTATCGCGGTATTATGACGGACCAACAAAACAACTTGTTTATAAGATTCCCCAGCCGCTGTTGAACGGCCCGCATACGTTAATCCTGAACGCGGGAACAGATGCCGGGGGGCATAACGCCGATACGGTGACGTTTACGGTGCAAGCGGGATATGTGCAAATCTCCACGCAAGGAGGATATGAGACACGAAATCCGTTACGGCAAATCCGAGGTATCGTGCAAGATACGAGCATTCATATCGCAAAAGTTGTTCGTAATAATTCCGACACATCAATCGTCGAAGTTGTCAATGGAATGTACGCGGCGACCGATACGCTTACCGAAGGCGTCAACACGTTCAAAACCGTCATCGATACGTCTGGAGTGAAAGTAGTTTCTGATCAAGTATCATTCACCTATATAGTAGATCATCGCCCTTACGCTCGGGCATCGATGAATTTCTTTGGCGCAACACAGATTGAGTTGAGTGCATTGTCGACGGCGGATCCTGACGGACAAACCGTAACAAATTTCAAATGGCTGGATGATCCACAGACGCCTCTTGGATTGACAGGAAAGACGGCTGGGACAGTTCAGATCCCAAAACCTCCAAAACCGGGCGAGTATTATTACTTCTTGGTTGCTACTGATCCCGATGGAAATAGTGATACGACGCGTCTCTATTTAACCGTTAAGAACGACGGCACAGTGATCAGTCCTACCATTGCCAGTAATCCGGAATGGGCGAAACGTGCCAGAGTTTATTTTCTATTTCCAAAATCATTCACCGATGAAGAGACGATTGCCGGTGCCGCGAAGCGTCTGCAGTATATTAGGGACCTTGGCTTCAACGTTATCTGGGTGATGCCGGTAATGAAGAACGCCTCTCCAATTAATAGAGGCAGCGGACCTGGATACAATATCGTTGACTTCTACACTGTAGCTCCTGAATACGGAACCAATGATGATTTCAAAAGTTTTATTTCACAAGCGCACGCCCTCGGTCTAAAGGTCATCCTCGATGTAACTCCCAATCATAGCAGCCGCTTCCATCCATGGTCAGCAGACGCGCATCTTTTCAAACAGGATTCGCGATACTGGAATTGGTACGAACACACAATAATACCCCATAACGATAACGGCTTGGGCCAATCGCTCGACGGCGACGGTTTCAATTATTATTCAGGCTTCAGCGACCAGTTGTTGAATTTCAATTGGAAAGATATTGACGCGCAAGCCGAGATGATCAACGTTTACAAATATTGGCTGAAAGAGTTTGGATTGGATGGATACCGCTTTGACGTGTACTGGGGACCGCATCGGCGATACGGCGAGCGATATATGGGAAAGCCGGTGAGGGACGCGTTGAAGCATATTAAACCCGACATTTTTCTTCTTGCCGAAGACGATGGGACGGGCGGAGGAACGGAAACAATATACGCGGACTATTCGAGCGGAGGAATCAACGGCGGAGTTGATGCGGCGTACGATTTCAAATTGTATTTCAATCAAATTCGTAATTTCGGTTTCAGCGCCGGTGCAGTCAATAACCTTCACGCCGATATCTTCAACGGAGGATTTTACCCGGGACCGAATGCTTTGTATATGCGATTCATGGAATCGCAGGATGAAGACCGCATAGTGCAGTTCTACTCTCAAGGGCAGGTCTTGGACGCCACAACGACATTCAGACGAACCATGCCTATGGCAACGGTGATCTTTTCTGCGCCGGGATTTCCTATGATATGGAACGGTCAAGAGATCGGCTGGGGATACGGTATCTCTGGGTCGAAAGATGCCCGCACGCGAAGTCTCATCAATTGGGCCTACCAAGGCAAAACATTACTAACCCCCCATTACCAAAGACTCGCATGGATTCGTGGCTCGTTTCCCGCTTTTACATCGCAAACTCTTTTTCAGTTAAGTACCGGCAACGCGCTTGCGTATGGCTTTTCACGCCCCATGGAAGACGAGAACGGTGTTACGATTACAAACTTCAGCGACGTTACAGTAGCGACGTCGATTACACTCAGCGGCACCGGCCCCTCACCGAATGTCTATTTCACCGGTGGGGTGCAAGATGGCAAGACCTATTATATGAACGACGTATATAATGACACTTCGTATGCAATCACATTCACGGCCGGTTTTGCGGATTTCTCAGCGACACTTCCTCCTTACGGGTCTGCAGTTTACGTTCTGTCCGATTCGCTGTTCAGATTGAAAGTTCCTTCGCTTACCGGTGTTGATGAGCGCTTGCCGCTGAGCACGATGCCAACGCAATTTTCGCTTGAACAGAATTATCCGAATCCATTCAATCCGACAACGCTTATACAATTTTCGCTTCCCGCCGGGCAGCCCGATGCTGGTTCTCGACACATCACCCTGAAGGTATTCGATATGCTTGGGCGAGAAGCCGCGACTCTTTTCGATGGGGAAAAAGGTCCGGGTGCATATCGCGTTATCTTCGATGCCTCACATCTCTCGTCCGGGGTGTACTATTACAGACTCTCAGCGGGGAACAACACAGAAGTGAAGAGGATGATGCTTCTAAAATGAGAAAACTCTCCATCATAGTTTTCTGCCTCTATCAGATTTCTTCGGCACAGTACGTTGTCAAGTCGCCCTATCTTGATGCGCCGGAGAATGCCATCGGTTATGTGGATAGCTGCGCAAAGTTCTGGACGAAGGCATATGAACCAACCTACGGTGGGTTTTATACAAATATCGATAGGCAGGGAAATCTCAAAGCTTCATGGGGAACGAACAAGAATACATTGAATCAGTCGCGCGATGCCTACGGTTTTACCCGCGCATTCATGCTCACAGGAAACGAGGAATATCTTGTCTATGCCCGACGTGCATTGGACTTCATGTATAAGAACGCGTGGGATAAAACGTACGGCGGATGGTTCAACGATATTAGTAACATTGGCACTCCAACCAAACCGACAGACAACAAAACCGCATACTATCAACACTATGCGCTTCTGGGTATCACTGCCGCCTATGAAGCGACTCGGGATACGAGCGATTGGTCCTGGTTGATGAAGAGTTATGCACTCAACGACAAAAAGTTCTGGGACTTCCGCCCGCAGTACTTTGGGTATTACGATAATATCAAATACGATGGAACCAATCCGACGGACAAGAGCTTCAATGCCACAGTCGATGCAATCACGACACATGTTTTGCATTTGTACCTCATGACGGGGGACTCGGCCTACAAAGCCCGCCTCCTGCAGTTGGCTGATAATATGCTCACGCATCTCGTTGCGAGCGTCCCCGGGCAAGCGATCGGCTTTGCGGAGATTTATGACGCAAATTGGGCATGGAAAAGCAGCGAGACAATGACGATTATGGGACACGTGCTGAAAACGGCGTGGTGTTTGGCGAGGATCTACCAACTGAACGCTGACACATCGTACCTCTCCGCAGCCGAAGGTTTAGTGAAACTGGTGTGGGACAAAGGATACGATCACCAATTTGGCGGACCGTACAAAGATTACAATCGCGTCACCGGCCAGATGTTGATGTGGGGAGTGGCGGACACGGCAAAAGCCTGGTGGCAAATGGAGCAGGCAGTCACGGCGGGTTTGATGCTCTATCAGATTACCGGCAAATCTGTATATTTACAGATGGCAGACGAAAGTCTGGATTTCTTCATGAAGTATTTCGTCGACCATGTGTATGGCGATGTCTATGCCGACCGGACAAGGTATGGCAATAAGGTTCCAGCGTGGGGTGATGAAAAGGGGAACAGCGGCAAAGCGGGATATCATTCTGTCGAACTCGGCTACTATGTCTACCTCTACGGAAAACTGCTTCTCAAGCATGAACCTGCGACGTTGCACTACAACTTCCGCGCCGACTCAACGCTCAGAAAATTCAGCATGACTCCAATCTCACTCCCTGACGGACAGTTACGAATCGAAGAAGTGAAATTCAGAGATTCTGTCTATACTAACGTCGATTACGTGCAACGTCTCCTTACAATTCCCCCGGGAGTAGGAGGAACATTTTCCGTGACGTATGAAAGCGCAATCCCTTCTTTTGTCGCGTCAAGTTCTCCTGTTTCACTTCCGGCGAAATTTGAACTGGCACAGAACTATCCGAACCCGTTCAATCCGACAACGACAATTCAATATGCGATTCCTGCAGGGAACAGTCATGTGCGTACGCTATTAAAGATTCATGACATGCTCGGCCGTGAGGTGGCAACGCTCGCCGACGGCGACAAAGAAGCGGGCACCTATCAAGTGACTTTTGACGCATCATCGCTTACGTCCGGCGTATACTTTTACCGAATGTCAGCCGGCAATTTCTCCGAGACAAAGAAAATGATTTTGCTGCGCTAGGTACCATCATGCGGATTACACTTGTCCTTTTTCTTCTTTTTGTAACTTCGCTTCTTTGCGCACAGCCAAAAGTGGTCGATGGTGGGATCCTATTTACGTTGAAATCGAAAGCTGCGTCGGTTGGGTTAACCGGCGATTTCAATGGGTGGTCACGCGATGCCGATTCGATGAAAAAAGGTGCTGACGGTATTTTTTCCATCGTCAAAAAGGTGAAGCCTGGAATCTATCAGTACAAATTTTATGTGGACGGAGAATGGATTTTGGACGATGCAAATCCAGGCAAAGCGGCGAACTATAACAATACGAGCTTCAATTCTATTTTTACTCTGGCTGATAATGGCACAATTCAATATCACGGTTATATTCCAACGGCAAAAGGGACTATGAACGATACCTATCCTCATTCTGGCGGAACACTCTACCTCAATATTATATGGCATCAGCATCAACCATTGTACCTTGACCCGGAGAGTGACCAACTGCAAGGCCCGTGGGTGCGAACGCACGGCACAAAAGATTATTACGACATGGCGTCGATCCTGGAGAAATACCCCGACGTGCACTACAATGTCAACTTAACGTCATCGCTTTTGTTTCAGCTTGAGAAATACTACGTCGAACGATTGCGGCCGTTTGTCGACCCATCGAATAATGCTGTCGATGCAAGAAAATTCCTCGCGAAGTGGAAAGGGAAGACCGATCCGTGGATCGATATAGCGCTCACGCCGACGAAGGATCTCACCGCGCGGGACATGAACTTCCTTCTGTACAATATTTGGAACGCATTCGGCATCAGCGAAGTGCAAATCCTCCGCTTCCCAGAGTATAATGCGCTAAAGGAGAAATATTCACGGAAGGAAAGCTTTGCGGAACAAGAGCTCCGCGACATCAAATTCTGGTTCTACCTTGCCCATTTTGACCCCGATTTCCTGGAAACGAAGGTACAGCTTGCAGATGGCGCCACGATAGATCTGACAAACCTTGTCGAAAAACGATCGGACGGGAAATACTATTTGCTGAAACGTGTGACGGAGGATGACTGCAATCGTATTGTTGCGGAAACGTATAAGGTCCTTTCGAACGTCGTCCCGATTCACAAAAAGCTGATGTATCATCCTACGACACACGATGGCCAGATTGAAGTTGCTACGACGCCGTTCTATCACCCCATTCTCCCTCTGATTTATGATACGGAACTGGCGAAAGTGTGCCAGCCGAACGATGCTCTGCCGAATCGTTTTCATTACCCCCAGGATGCAAACATCCAGGTAGCGAAAGCCGTCCAATACTACACCAAGACATTCGGGCAAGCGCCGATGGGCATGTGGCCGGGTGAAGGGTCGGTGGCTCAGGAAATTATACGTATTTTTGGCGAAAACGGAATTCGGTGGATCGCTACGGACGAGAAAATTCTTGCGCGTTCAAAACCCTACAACCAACCGAAATATTTTCCGTATGCCGTCTACGCAGGCGGTGAACAAAAAGATTCCGTCGTTACCGTCTTTCGTGATACCGAATTGTCCGATAAAATTGGTTTTACCTATCAAAACTTTCGGGGAGAGGACGCTGCCGATGACTTCATGAAAAGCATTTTGCGTTACGCCCCGAAAGCAGGAGAACCTGATCGTCTCCTCACCGTAATTCTTGACGGCGAAAATGCGTGGGAGTGGTACCGGTTGGATAATGACGGGAAAGAATTCATGCACGCTCTCTATAGAAAAATGAGCGCGTTGTATGCAACGAAGCAGCTCATCTCCGTTACGATGTCTGAATATATCGAGGGGAATCCCAAGCGAAACGTGGCGCCGCATCCAATCTCAAGTATGCCGAAGTTGGAATGGCTCTACCCGGGTTCGTGGATCAATGCAAATTACGACACCTGGATCGGGGAGGCTGATGAGAATCGCGCCTGGGACTATCTGCTTATAGCCCGACAGGATCTGGAAAACTCCGGCCTGGTGCAGCCCGATCCGAAGTCCCCCGAGCCGAACATGGGAACGAAGCAATGGTTTGCGTTCAAGGCTTGGGAAGAAATGTATGCCGCGGAGGGATCCGATTGGTTTTGGTGGTACGGCACGGATCAGACCGCTCCCGCCGGCGATAAACCGTTCGACATTGCATATATAACGCATCTCAAGAATATCTATACTTTCGCGAAACAAGCCGGTGGAAAAATGCCGGTGCGAGAGTTCAAGGAAATCATGACCGACAAGAAGATGGCTGCGCGAGTAACGCAGGGGACAATGGCACAGAGCAAGACGGATTCCATTTCTGTTGTCTTTCAGTGCGATGCTCGCGGCATGTATGTCCGCAAAGGGATCTTCATTGTGGGGAATCAGGAATCTCTTGGGAACTGGAGCCCAAACACTGTTAAGATGTACGATGACGGGACGCATGGCGATCAGGAAAATGGCGACAGCATCTGGACGATTGAACTGAATTTTCCTATTGGGACTCAAATTCAGTACAAATTCACGAACAGCGGCCCGAGTGGAGAATGGAATCCCGGCGAGGAATTCTCATCCGCCAATCGCTCGATTTATCTGGATGGCTCCGCCGAAAGAGTTGTCCTGAAGGATGTGTTTGGAAAACAATGAACAATGATCAATGAGTAATGAGTAATAATCAATGACAGGTGATCCATGGCGACTGTTTACTGATTACCGTTTACTGATAACTGAATAATGACATTCAAACAAACCGCTTTAATTTTTGCTTCTATTCTTCTGACGCTGATCGGGCTTGGGTGCGCTTCAAAAGGTGACGGAAAAATCCGCATCACAATCTGGCATCAAATGCGTGTTGATGAGCGATTGATTCTTGAATCGCAGCTCAAGAGATTTATGGTGCTCCACCCTGAGGTGTTGGCGGAACAGCTCTACAAAGAGACGGAAGAGCTTCGATCGGGATTCATCGTTGCGGCTATTGCGGGGCAGGGACCGGAGTTGGTGTACGGACCGTCTGACCAGGTTGGACCGTTCCAGGTTATGGACATCATTATGCCCCTGGAGGATCTTTTTGATAAACAGTATTTGGACGGATTCAATCCGAAGGGACTCACCTACTACAAAGGGCACTTGTTCCAGATTGCAGACAAACTCGGGAATCATCTTACGCTCGTCTACAATAAGAAATTCGTGCAAGTGCCGCCGCAGACCGATGAAGAGCTGATCTCCCTCGGAACAAAGCTCACAAAAGATACCAGCGGTGACGGAAAGGCAGATCAATACGGTCTTGTTTGGAATTATACCGAGCCTTTCTTCTTCATCCCCTTCATGACCGGCTTTGGTGGTTGGGTGATGGATACGAGTGGAACTCCGACCTTGAACACTAAGGGTATGGTCGATGGCTTGAAATTCATTCAGGACTTGCGCGACAAGTATAAGATCATTCCAAGCGAAGCAGACTATAACATCGCTGATATTCTTTTTAAAGACGGCAGGGCAGCCATGATCATCAATGGCGATTGGTCCTGGTCGGGCTATCAAAAGGCTGGAATTGATATCGGCGTCGCGCCGTTGCCGAAAATAGTCTCCACCGGACTCTGGTGCGCACCGATGGTTTCACCGAAAGGATTCTCCGTTAATATAAACGTAACCGGAGAAAAGAAGAAGTGGGTCGCTGAACTTTTGAAGTATCTCACATCGCCGGAGAACGAATTCGAAACGGCGAAAGAACTCAACACGATGCCGACACAGAAAGTCCTATACGAAAATGACTATATAAAGAAGAACGAAATTTTGCGCAATTCGCAGATGCAAATTGACAGGGGGAAGCTAATGCCGGTGGTGCCGGAGATGCGTGCGATATGGGATTCAATGCGTCCGAGTTACCAGGCGGTATTGAACGGAGAGAATACACCCGAGGAAGCGGCGAGGGAGATGCAACGAAATGCCCTGCAGAGGATCAGGGAGATGAATGAATAATGAGCAATGAGTAATGATCAATGAACAATGAGTAATGAGCAATTAACGAGATTGATCGGCAGGAAGTAAGAGATAAGAGAGAAAGCTAAGCACCAAGAACCAAAAACTCACACCAGTGTCGATGATCTTGAATAGGAACGTTCAATGAAAAATTGGAGACATAATGCATATGTTTTCTTCCTCGTTGCACCGGCATTCGTAATACTTATCGGCGTTGTCATCTATCCCTTTTTATACAACATTGTACTGTCGTTGTCGAACATGAGTTTGGCACACATTCGTGACTGGAAGATTATTGGATTTCAACAATACACGAAAATCTTTACTGAACCGTCGCAGCCTGACTTTTACGTCGTCTTCTTGAAGACGATCATTTGGACGGTGGTGAATTTATTCTTTCATGTCGTTATAGGCGTCTCTCTTGCTCTTGTGCTGAATCAAAAGGAAATACGAGGCAAGGCAATGTTCAGAACGCTCCTCGTTCTCCCCTGGGCGGTGCCTCAATTAATCGTTGCCTTGACGTGGCGCGGTATGTTCAACTACGAATACGGCTCCATCAATCTGATCCTGACGCAATGGTTCGGTATGCACCCGATTGCATGGCTCAAGAGTCCGCTTGAAGCCTTCATCGCGGTGATCATTACCAATGTGTGGTTGGGATTTCCATTTATGATGGTGATTGCGCTCGGGGCATTGCAGAGCATCCCGCACGATCTATATGAGGCGGCGGAGATCGACGGAGCGTCGTGGTACCACAAACTGAAGAATATCACGATACCGCTTATCCGGCCAGTGATGGTTCCGGCCATTACTCTCGGCACTATCTGGACATTCAACAATCTGAACATTGTCTGGCTTGTGAGCAACGCGGGGGAACCGTCCGATCAGACGCATCTTATGGTTTCGTTCGTGTACAAAGCGGCCTTCAATTTCTATCGATATGGATATGGCGCGGCTCTTTCGATGGTGATATTTGTCGTACTGCTGGTGTTCAGTCTGGTTTTCATGCGGAAGACGAAAGCAACGGAAGCGGTGTATTGAGAATTGCACATAAAGGAAATGCAACGATGAACAATGATAAATCGAAGAAGATCGCCCGCATAAGCGCGTCGTATATCGTCCTCATTATCTTTTCACTTATCGCGCTGTTTCCCGTTGTGCAGGTATTTACAATTTCATTGAGGCCAGCAGATCGGTTGCTTTCCACTTCGCTGGAAATCATTCCAAAGGACGCTTCTTTGAATACATATAAAATTCTTTTTACCGAACGTCCATTCTTTTTGTGGCTTATGAATAGCACGCTCATCGCCGTTGTCGTCACGCTGACGGGTGTTGCTCTCGCCTCGACAGCCGGTTACGGTTTCTCACGATTTCGCTTCGTCGGAAAGAAACTTGGACTCTTGAGTCTTCTGGTGACGCAAATGTTTCCCGCGACAATGCTTCTTCTTCCGATGTACATTATGCTCGTGAAGTTACACCTCATCAACACCTATCTCGGCATCATCATTATGTATTCTGCAACTGCACTTCCTTTCTGTATCTGGCAAATGAAAGGATACTACGACACGATTCCGATGAGCCTCGAAGAAGCGGGGCGCATTGACGGCTGCAATCAATTTCAGACGTTCTACAAAATAATATTTCCACTTGCTGCCCCGGCGTTGGTTATCACTGCGCTATTTTCATTCATGTCGGCGTGGACCGAATATGTTGTTGCTGCGCAAATCTTGCAGGACACAGACCTCTGGACGCTGCCGCTGGGACTAAAATCGTTTGAGGCGAACATGGGTTCTGAATGGGGTTTGTATGGAGCGGCCTCTGTGATCGTCATGATCCCCGTAGTGCTTCTCTTCTTGTCGCTGAGCAAGTGGCTCGTTTCAGGGCTGACGATGGGAAGCGTGAAGGGATGAACAAAAATCAATGAGTTCCGCAAAAAGCGCGGGATGCTGGGAAGCGCACAATGAATAATGAGTAATGGTTCATGAGATGCGGACTTCAGACTAAGGACTTCGGACTACGGACATAGGACCACGGACGATAAGAATATGAAATTCCACACTGACTATCTCGTTTTCAATACGAAGAACCATCGAGAGTACATTAACATCACCGACGATGTTGAGAAAATTCTCCACACCAGCGGGATAATGGAAGGGATGATTCTTGTCTCTGCGATGCACATTACCGCTTCGGTTTATGTTAACGACGCAGAGTCGGGCTTGATTCAGGACATCGATGAATGGCTTGAAAAACTCGCTCCGTTCAACAAAAACTATCGCCACCATCGAACGGGAGAATCGAACGGCGATTCTCATCTCAAGAGCCTGCTTATGCATCACGAAGTCATAGTGCCCGTGACAAAAGGGAAGTTAGATTTTGGTCCATGGCAGCAAATCTACTATGCCGAATTCGACGGACGGCGCGCTAAACGAGTTATTGTTAAGGTCATGGGGCAGTAGGGCGCGAAGGATTCCCGGCTGGTCTTCTCGACTAGATTGAAACATAACGTATTCTTCTCTATATTATTTGTAACAGCACAAGGAACGTGGAATGAAATCTTTCGCTCTCGCAATTATGCTCTTCCTCTTCAGTCTCCAAAGCTATTCACTTGACGGTCCCAGCACAAATGTCGCATCGCGATTTCGCATCAATGCGGATATTGCGAGGTTTCGGGGAGATTCGTCGAATGTCTACGTTGAAGTATATTATGCATTTGACGTCTCGCAATTGGTTTTTGTCAAAGCGGGCAATGCGCTTCAGAGTGAAGTTGTGATGGATGTTTATTTTAAGCGATCTGCGAACGATTCGATTGTGGCGAGACAAGCATGGCGAATTCCGTTCAGCACTTCCGATTCTTCCGTTCTTCAAACATCCCGATTTTATGTCGATGTTCTCGGTTTTCTCATGAAACCGGACATTTACCGCTTGTATGTGGTCGGTAGAGACACAAACGATGTGGCCCGGCGCGACAGTTTCTCACTCGTCCTTGACCTTCAGCCGATTGAAAATAGGCAGATTTCTCTCAGCGACATCGAATTGTGCACATCGATCATTTCAGTCGAAAAAGATTCGGTTAGCAGGTTCGTCAAGAATACGTACGAGGTGAAACCGAATCCATCGCGACTCTTCGGGGCAACGCAGCCGGTCATCTTCTACTACATCGAATCGTACAACCTATTGAAGAATAAATCCTCGAATTATTACACGAAGATCGTCGTGCTAAATTCGATCGGTAAGGAAGTCCTGACGCACGAAAGAATAAAGCGGCGTGCGAACGAGTCCAATGTCGAGGTGGGTACGTTGAAGGTGAATACACTCAGGACGGGAGCATATATCCTCAGCTTCAATGTGATTGATTCGGTCGACAATTCCAGCTACACATCGACCAAGAAATTCTTTATTTACAACCCGTCCCTCCCCATGGACTCGCTCACGACAGGAACGCAGGGCTCTGTGATCGCGAGCGAATATGCTACGATGTCCGAAGCCGAATTGGACCGCGAATTTGAGATGGTGCGATACATAGCAACGAGGGAGGAGCTTGCGCAATACAAGAACATCAAGGCGGTTGAAGCAAAACGGAAGACATTATTTGATTTTTGGAATAAACGGGATGGCGACCCGGGTGCGCCGGTCAATATCCAGAAAACGGAATATTTCAAGCGTGTCGATTATTGCAGCAACCACTTCAAAACCGGATTTAGGGAAGGATGGAAGACGGATCGCGGTCGTGTTTTCATCGTCTACGGACCGCCCGACGAAGTCGAACGTCATGCGAATGAAGTCGACACGAAACCGTACGAAGTCTGGCTCTACAATTCGATCCAGGGAGGAGTTCAGTTTATCTTTGGTGACAGGTCGGGATTCTCTGACTATGTGTTGCTCCACTCGACGCATCGGGAAGAACTGCACGACGAGAACTGGATGCGTCAAATCCAAGTACAACAATAGGGAATTGATCTTCACAGTCACTCTCCCAGACGCTCCGGCCCCTTTGGCCGGAGTTCTTTTTCATGCTCAACGGCTCGTTATGGTACATCGGACATCCTTACTTCTTTTCTTTTTCTCCTTGTATATTGCGTCTGTTCATCAACTCGCAGCGCAAACGTCACAGTTCACCGACGTCCCGCTTGCGAAGGTGAAGGATAGAATTATAACGAGAAAGGAGTTCGTTTCACGCTATGAACTCGCGCCAATGCTCGAGCGCACAATTGCATCCCAGGCATCCTCGAATAAGATGCGGTTTCTGATCAGCATGATCGCAGAAAAGCTCCTCGTGCAAGAAGCGACCGAGAGGGGACTCCTCACAGACTCACTATATCAGCTTTCCGTCAGTAGCGTCGAACGGTTATTCGTTCGGGATGAGCTGTACCGTCGAGAGGTAAGTAACAAAATCCGGATATCGGCAGCTGAAATTGCAGAGGCGATTCGAGCATCCCAGGTGGACTACAAAGTCTATTTCCTTTTCGCGTCAACAAAAGAGGGGTCCGATTTCTTAGCACAGCAATTGCGGCAGGGGAAACAATTGGAAACAATGAGTTTTTCTCCGGATATGACTAAGCAATTCGAAGGGCCCGATTCGGCGATTGCCCGTTGGGGCGAAGTCGACGAGCGCATGGAGAAAGTGATTTATCGCATGAAACTGGGCCAAACATCAGAGCCGATCAAATTGGATGATGGATACTACATCGTGAAACTCATGGGCAAAAGTGTCACAATCCTTGAAGGAGATCATGATCGAAAAGATCTGCGCGATCGGGTGGAGAAAATATTGCGGAAACGAAAGGAACAGAAGCGCATGTTTGAATATATGTCCGAAACATTGAAGACGGAAAAGGCGCAGGCGAATGCAAAAATCTTTCGTGAGGTCACATCCGCGATTGCTTCTCTACAACAAGATGTTCCCGCCCGCGACACGGCGAAGCAATTTATCTTGACTGCTTCATTCGCCGATTCAATCAGAGAAAAAATGAAGTCCGTGTGGGATTCCGTTTTTGTTCTGTTTCCGCATACACAGTGGACATTGGGCGAAACGATAGAGAAAATGTCAGTCTCGCGATTCTACGTGGACAATCCGACTCCGATCCGGATCCGGAAAGCATTCGATCAACGCTTACGCGATCTGATCGATCAGGAACATCTCACTCAGCGAGGCTATCGGAACAAATTGAATCTTTCTGAAGCAGTCCGGCGCGATCTCGCGGTCTGGCGTGATTATCTCTTGGCCGACAGGTTCCGGCAAGTCTATCGCGATACTGTTTCGGTTTCGCCTGCAGACATTAAAAGGCTTATCTCATTTTATCACGCCGACGAAGCAAACGGCATTCTGGTTAAATTCCGGCATATTGTCGTCGATAGTCTTAGGACTGCGTTAGAAGTCACGGAGAAATTGCGGGGCGGCGTCCCGTTTACAGATCTCATGTACCGTTATTCAAACGACGAACCTTCATTGCGATCGATTGGGAAGGAAGAATATTTCGCCCTTTCCTCGATAGGTTCACTTCAAAAGATCATCGACAGCTTGAACACAAATGAATATTCCGAACCCTTCCAAACAAATGACGGATACGAAATAGTATATCTTCTCGACCGCAAATTTTCGACCCTTCGCGGAAAAGATACGCTTTTATTATCCGATCAGGAGGCGCAGACCGAGATCCGAAAAGGAAAGTGGCAAGCATTTTTGAATCAATCTCTTGGCAAGTATGCAAATAAGTACGATGTCGAGATTTACAGGAAGAATCTTGAAGCAACCGAACTCACGCATATTCCAGCGATGGTCTATCGATTCCTCGGATTTGGAGGCAGGATGTTCGCAGCACCGTTTCTCGATATACAACTGGAATGGATCAATAATTGGGACAGAAAAGATGCGGTGCTGCCCTGAGCAATCCGATTGCTTGAAGCAATCGGATTGCTGGTTGCGGAGGTTCTCACGCACCTGTCCGCCTGTGGTGGAGAGCATGAGTCCGAGATCCGAAAATGCTTCGAGAGAGATCAAACGTGATTCTTCGTTGGTGTCTGACATTCTTTGAGACAAAAAGATCCTCGAGGATGGATCCCATCTTCTCGTTAAGCACCACCGCTTAGTCCCCTCCTCATTGAGGAGGGGAAAGCGCGAAGCGCAGGGGTGGTGGCAAACGATCCCGGCAGCGTCTTACTATGCTTGGGACAGAGAGAGTCTCGTTGGTTGCCCTGTCGAAGCCTCAAGGAAGCTGTTACTTTCTTTCCGAGAAAGAAAGTAACCAAAGAAATCTTGTCGAAATCGTAACGCACGGATTCAATCCCAACCGCACATGCCGCCAATTTCGGTGCGGCAAGAGGGGTGAGATCCGACACATTCAAGGTGAGCACCGAAATTGAAACCCTTCGATTGAATCTTTCCCCCTCACGCATCCGACGATTTCGACGTGACCAGAACAATGCTGCGCTGATAAGTTCGGAATCGGCGGCAATGTGCGAGGAGGGCGATGCGTGCGTTAAGAAAACGGCAGGCATGTGGGGAAGGTGTGCGTGAGCCGTTTTCTTCGGCATGCGCGGTGGCAAGCATCGCAAGGGTTCCGATTCCGAAAGGCTCTCTTTGCTTCTTTCTCTGGCCTCAGAGAAAGAAGAGAGCAGTTAGGCTCCTCGAACTGAGCCACCGCCGATCCTGTGGTAAACTTGATTTATATAAGAAATTTGCGTATACTGATGCAATGAAATTCATCCTTTAACTCTATCCTGTGAGATAGGAAAGGAAAGGCAATGAAGAGAACCGTTCTCCGCAATATCCCTGCTCAAGGTATGAACCCCCGTTCAATTATGAATTGGGGTTTTTCTTTGTACTCACCTCATCGCTCATCTACCTATGACTAACTCACGAAAAATACTCGATGCGCCTGATTTTATCCGGACAGTGAACCGTCTTTCGCACGAAATCGTCGAACGGAATCGTGGGGCATCATCCATCGGAATCGTCGGCATTAGGACCAGAGGAGATTATCTCGCCCGTCGGATAGCTTCCGCCATCGCCTCGATGGAAAAAGTCGCCGTGCCGATCGGAACGCTTGACATCACTCTGTATCGGGACGATCTCCGCGGAAAACTTTCACAGCCACGGCTAAATACGACGAATATTCTCTACGATATCGCTGGGAAAGACATCATTCTTGTTGACGATGTTCTGTTTACGGGGCGGACGGTCCGCGCCGCATTGAACGCTCTCATGGATATCGGCCGGCCGTCCTCGATTCAACTCGCTGTTCTCGTCGATCGCGGCCATAGAGAGCTTCCGATTAAAGCCGATTTTGTCGGAAAGAACATCCCAACATCAGTCAATGAAGAAGTCCAAGTCCATATGACTGAAGTCGACAGAGAAGACAGCGTCTATGTAAAACTTTTGCAATCACCAACGGAGAAAGAATAGTACATGGGACTCTCATCGCGTCACCTGCTCGGTCTTGATGGAGCGCCAAAGAGCGACATCGAGCTCATTTTAGAGACCGCGGTCTCGTTCAAAGAGATCCTGGGTCGTCCGATAAAAAAAGTACCGACGTTGCAAGGAAAGACAATCGCCAATCTCTTTTTTGAAAGCTCGACGCGCACGCGTATCTCGTTCGAGTTGGCAGAGCGGCGGCTCTCGGCGGATGTGGTGAATTTTTCGGCTTCGGGCTCCAGCGTCAGCAAGGGAGAGACTTTGAAAGACACGGCCCGCAACATCGAAGCGATGAAGATCGACATGGTCGTCATCCGTCACAATGCAGCAGGAACGGCTCATTTCCTGACGCGTGTTGTCCAGGCTGCGGTGCTCAATGCGGGGGACGGCTGTCATGAACATCCGACGCAGGCGTTGTTGGATATGTACACGCTGAAAGAAAAATTCGGATCGCTTGAAGGATTGCGCGTATGTATTGTCGGGGACATTTCCCACAGCAGGGTTGCACGATCAAATATCTATGGTTTGCGAACGATGGGGGCAAAAGTGTCGGTCTGTGGTCCGGCAACACTCATCCCAAGAGAAATTGAGAAACTCGGCGTTGAAGTGTACCATCGTATCGATGATGTTCTCCCAAAGGTTGATGCGCTGAATGTACTGCGAATACAAATGGAGCGTCAAGCGGGCGGGTTGTTTCCATCACTCCGCGAGTACAACCGCTTCTTCGGCGTCACGAAAGACCGGCTTGAAAAAATTGACCATCCGATCACGATCATGCATCCGGGGCCAATTAACCGAGACGTTGAACTCTCAGCCGATGTTGCGGACGGCCCACATTCAGTTATCCTCGATCAGGTGCTGAACGGCGTGGCGATCAGAATGGCAGTTTTGTACCTCTTGGGCACAACACAGTAGCACCCTCTTTCCTGGAAATATTCGTAGGGAAATGGCTGATGGTTCAAGAACGATTCAACCAAAAATTCAACAGTAAGTTTATGTTTGTTACGTATTCATTGAGTGCGCAAGAAAATCTCTTTTCAAAAAAAAATAGGATCTCACATGCCGAAGAAATATCTCTTACAAGGCGGGCGATTTATTGACCCGTCAACGCACACGGACTCTATTCTCGATATCTTGATTGTTGACGGCGTCATCCAATCGATGAAGCCTTCAATCGCGCCCCCGAGTGACTGTGAAGTTATTGACCTTCGCGGAAAGCTTGTAGCCCCGGGCTTTATTGATATGCATGTCCACTTACGGGAACCGGGATTCGAACACAAGGAGACCATTGAGACTGGAACGCTTTCAGCTGCGCACGGCGGATTCACAGCGGTGTGCTGCATGCCGAACACGAATCCCGCCATCGATGATGAATCGATCGTTCACTTTGTCCACTCGAAAGGAAAAAATGTGAACAACGGCATCGTCGATGTTTTTCCGATCGGGGCTGTGACGAAAGGAAGAAAAGGGAAGGAGCTTTCGTCGATTGCTGAGCTCGTGCAAGCGGGAGCAGTTGGCTTGAGCGACGATGGAGCACCCGTCTACGATGCAGAAATAATGAGACGCGCACTCGAATACGCGAGCATGTACGATGTGCCGATCATTCAGCATTGCGAAGAGCCGGCCCTCGTTCAGGGAGGAGTGATGAACGAAGGACTCGTGGCGACAGAATTGGGTATGCCGGGAATTCCTCCTGTTGCTGAGGAGATTATGATCGGACGCGACGTGCAATTGACCGAATACACGCGCTCGAGGTATCACGTTGCGCATATAAGTACGGCCGGTTCAGTGGGACTCGTTCGCGACGCGAAGAAAAAGGGAGTCCGTATCACATGTGAGGTGACGCCGCACCATTTTACGCTAACTGACGATGCCGTCCGTTCCTTCGACACTAATACGAAGATGAATCCGCCCCTGCGAACGCAGACCGATATTGACGCCATCAAGCTTGGACTTCGCGATGGCACCATCGATGTTATCGCGACGGATCACGCTCCTCATTCGCTCGATGAAAAAGAGGTCGATTACCTTCAGGCGCCGTTTGGAATTGTCGGATTGGAGACGGCGATCGGACTTGCCATCACGGAACTTGTAGTGACGAAAATCCTGAGTCTGGCTCAACTGATCGAGAAGTTTTCCACAAATCCAAGAAAAATCATCGGGAGGACTATAGAGACTCGCGAAGGTGAACTCGCTAATCTTACTTTTATGGATCTCGATGCAGTTTGGACAGTGAAGACAAGCCGGTTTAAATCCAAATCGAAAAACTCTCCGTTCGAAGAGAGAACATTGAAGGGCAAGGCAATAGGTATCTTCAATCACGGCATAGCTTTAGTGTATTAGTAGAGAGTTTGATTTTCTTCCCATTTTTGACGATACTGAGGATGCATGGAGATCATTCGCTCTGAATTATTTTCCCAATTCCCCCAGATAATTTTTGGAATGAGCACCCGAAAAGGAGGGATCAGCCCCGGCGCGCTTGGACTGAACCTGAGTTTCAATGTCGGCGAC